>JAFWDD010000030.1 GCA_017534115.1 Bacillota bacterium
AAATACGATTTAACCCAGGCTGTGTGTTCATATGAACACGCCAAGCTTTTATCCGAAGAAGGCAAAAAACAAGGTAAAACAGCTTTAATTCACATTAAACTGGACACCGGAATGCACAGGATCGGATTTTTGCCTACAGAAGAGTCTGCCGATGAAATCAAGAAAATATCTCAGCTGGAAAACATTAAAATAACAGGAATGTTTACCCATTTCGCTGCAGCAGACAGCTTTGACAAATCCTATACTAAACTGCAGCAGGAAAACTACATGAAAATGGTCAGATTGCTTGCCGAAAGAGGCGTTGACGTCGGTGTGAAACACTGGGCAAACAGCGCCGCGATCATGGATCTTCCCGGAGAACATATGGACATGGTAAGAGCGGGAATTATTCTCTATGGATTTTATCCTTCCGATGAAGTAAAAAAGGAAAGACTTCCTCTTGAACCTGTATTGACATGGAAAACGAGAATTTCATTTATAAAGGAGCTGGATGCAAATCAGGCTATAAGCTACGGCTGCACGTATAAAACGGACAAAAAATCTAAAATAGCAACAATTCCCGTCGGATATGCGGATGGATACAGCAGACTTCTTTCCAACAAAGGAAGAGTAATAATAAACGGGGAATATGCAAATATTGTGGGCAGAGTATGCATGGACCAGTTCATGGTTGACGTTACTCATATACCCGATGCAAAGGAAGGCGATGAGGTCATCCTCATAGGAAAACAGGGAAACAAAGAGGTTTCGGCAGACGAAATCGCTAATATAATGGGAACTATTAATTATGAGGTTACATGCCTCATTAACACGAGAGTTCCGAGAATTTTAGTTTAAATCTTGAATAAGCAGGCTTTTTTATGGGAATTATATGTTTAGCCAAAGTTAGCGATAATATTTACATACCCATAATTATTTATGAAAACAACTCACACGTATGTACTTTGGCATAAAAATCATTTATGCGGAGTGTGACAATTGTGCTTGTAAAACGAGGTGACATATTTTATGCCGATTTAAGTCCTGTGGTAGGAAGCGAACAGGGCGGAATCCGTCCCGTACTTATACTTCAGAACGATATCGGCAATAAATACAGCCCAACCGTAATTTGCGCGGCTATTACTTCACAGATAAACAAAGCAAAGCTTCCCACACACATTGAGATCGATGCCGAAAAATACATGCTTGTCAAAGATTCGGTGGTACTTCTGGAACAGCTTAGAACTGTTGACAAAAAAAGGCTGAGAGGAAAAATCTGCCGTCTGGACAGAGAAATAATGGAAAAAGTTAATAAAGCGCTTATAATAAGCCTTGCCCTTGTATAAAAAAGCTGCACCCAATCATTTTGAGTACAGCTTTCTTTTTTGCCAATGTTTATTCTGTTTCACCCTTCAGATAATCCAGAACTTCCTGTCCGTGAATATCTGTTTTTATCTTTTTATCATATACTTTCTCAATGACGCCTTTTTCGTTTATTACATATGTTGTACGAACAACTCCCATTGATGTTTTTCCGTACATTTTCTTTTCCTGCCATACATCGTATGCTTTAATCGCATCAAGCTCAGTATCGGAAAGCAGTACAAAAGGAAATTCGTTTTTTTCAATAAATTTCGCATGGGATTTTTCGCTGTCCTTGCTTATACCGATTACAACAGCGTTTTGTTCCAATATCTCGGGATATACCTCTTTAAATGAAATCCCCTCTTTTGTGCATCCCGATGTGGAATCCTTGGGATAAAAATACAGGACTATGCGTTTGCCTTTGAAATCCTTTAACGAAACCATATTTCCATCTTTATCGGGAAGCTTGAATGCGGGAGCCTTTGTTCCTTCCTTAAGCATATTGTCATCTCCTTTTTTTGTTAAAACTAATGCCATTATATAATCATTGTTAATGTTACAAATCCTTTTTAATGCGCAACAGAATCCCAGTTTACAGGGAATGTGAAATATGTATCGGGGTAAGGTTCATCTTCAAGTGTAAAGTGCCACCATTCCTCCGGAAGAGGCTTAAATCCGTGATTAAGCATAGCTCCTCTGAGAATCATGCGGTTTTCGTACTGTTCATCAGTAATACCCGTATAATCGGGATGACTGAGTTCTCCGAAATAGTCGAATGTTCCGCCCATGTCAACTTCTCTTTCTGTTTCCATATCAAATAAAGTCAGGTCCACTGTGCTTCCTCTGCTGTGTCCGGAATGTTCGTTAATATAACCCTGAGGGAATAAAACATCTTTTTCCAGTTCAGGATAGAAATACTCTTTCATACGTACATCATCTTCATCCAAAGCCCAGTTCATGAAATTTGTTACTGCTTTCTGGGGACGATAGGCATCAAAAATTTTCAAACGATAGCCTTTTCCTTCCAGCTCATCGCTTACTTCCTTAAGAGCCTCGGCCGCTTCTTTTGTAAGAAGAGCTATTGGCTGTTCATAACCGTCAATTCTGTCGCCCACAAAATTGTATGTTGAATAATAGCGGATTTCCAGAATAGCATCAGGAACCGCTTCGCTCAAAACAACAAAATCCGAAGAGTCGTTTGAAAGCTTAACTCCGTCTTCACCGATAGTTTCAATAATTTCTGATGCGCTTTCTTCCTCTTTAACCGCGGTTTCGGCAGTCCCAACCGAAGATTCGGCAGTCTTTTCTTCCTGTTTATTTCCACAGCCGCATAAAACCGCTGAAATCATTACAAAAATCAGCGCAACAGCTGTAATCTTTTTTTTCATATTTAACCCTCCAATTAAATCTTGTATTTATCAATGTTTTATTTATGCCGCCTGTCTGAGCTTGTCATACATTTTATAGCTTTCTATACGTTTCGATACATTTTGCTGAAGACTTCTGAAAAAGAATAAATAATCATAAACATGATAGGAGCCTTCGGGAAGTCCGGGTACTACGGGCGGATAGTCCGCGGCTTCTACATCCGTAACCTTTAAAACTCCTCTTTCCTCATCTATATAGCATCCGCAGAGACCTTCTTCTTCCAGATAGATTTCTCCATCGTAATTTGTAAAACAGGATCCGGGATTTTCTGTTTTATCAGCCGGTGTACCGTTCGTTTTCCAGTTCAGAGGATTGATTGACAATGCTTTCTGACCCGTAGGATTTATAAAAGTTTCCTCAACTTCGGGAGCTTCGCATTCAAAACTTATGAAAACTCCAACATCATCTTCCGCCTGCGCAGGCCTGATCTGAGGATATTTTTCCGTTATTTCCTCTGTGCACGGCCATCCAATTGAGTATACAGCAACAAGACGGTTATTCAATTCATCATCTCCGAAATATTCCTCCAGAAGACGGTAGCACATATCCGCTCCCTGGGAAAATCCCGCAAGAATTATAGGTCTGCCTTTATTTTCATTTTTCAGATAATATGAAAACGCGGCGGAAACATCGCTGTACGCAATTTCCAGATAAGGTTCCCTGTCATCAAGGCTGTATACCTTCATCGCGGCCTGCCGGTAATAGGGAGCAAACATTCTTGTATTTTCTTCGTACAGGCCTCTTTCCATATTCAAAGCTCCAAGGAATTTTTCTTTTGTTTCGGCATCATCCAAAGACATATTGTATTCGTCCTTCATATCGACCGCAGGGCACAATAAGAATAAATCAACTTCTTTATTGCCGCCAATGGCATAATACGCCCAGTTTTCTCCTTTGGAATAGTCTGTTACAGAAGACGTGTTTTCTATTTCGGAAGAACATCCGGGTATTGCAAGCATGGCAAAAATCAGTATTATCGCCATAGCTAAAATACTTCTTTTTTTCATAACTTAAACCTCCGCCAAATATTATTATGTTTATTATTTGACTATGCAAACAAAAAGCAAGGTTAAAATAATATAACCCTGCTTTATCTTGTTTAAAACTCGAATTTTTTATATTTGTCAATGCACTCGATCATAGCAGGAATTACCTCGAACATATCGCCTATGATTCCATAGTCGCAAAGACTGAAAATAGGTGCGTATCTGTCTTTATTGATAGCTATAACGTGGCGCGCCTGGCTCATTCCTGCAATGTGCTGTGAAGAACCGGATATACCGCAGGCAATATAGAGTTCAGGTTTTACGATTGTACCTGTTTGTCCTACCTGATGGGCATAATCCAGCCAGCCAAGGTCTACAGCTGCACGTGAGCATCCGATTACGCCGCCTATTTTGTCAGCTAATTGCTGTATAAGCTCTACGCCTTCCTGACCTTTCATTCCACGGCCGCCGGAAACGATAACTTTAGCCTCAATAAGGTTTACGCCTTTATTTTCTCTTTCAATTTTCTCTTTAAGATTTGTTCTTATGTCTTTTTTGAAAAGCTTAGGCTTAATTGTTTCAATTTCTCCTCTTTTCTTCTTTTCATATTCTGCTCTGTCCATAAGTCTGGGACGAATTGTTACCATCTGAGGATACTTATTGGAAACGATTGTTGCCATATATCTTCCGCCGAATGCGGGTTTTGTCTGCATGAGTTTTTTGTTTCTGCCGTTTATTTCGAGTTTTGTACAGTCGGCAGTTATTCCTGTATCGATTTTTGCCGCAATTCTGGGGCCTAAATCTTTACCGATGGATGTTCCGCCTACAAGAATAATCTCAGGTTTTCTTTCCAGAATAAGCTCTGAAAATACCTTTGCGTATCCGTCTGTTGTGTATTCCTTAAGCAGAGGATGATCTATGTATATAGCAGAATCCACACCATAGTGCATAAGTCTTTCTACTACATCGCTTATTTCACTGCCGGCAATAACTACAATGAGTTTCTTTTTAAGTTTATCCGCAAGCTTTCTTCCTTCTCCGAGAAGCTCAACGGTTACTTCGTTTACAACTCCTTCAATCTGCTCGGCAATAACCCATACATCATTATAATCTTTTTTGTTTTGCGCATTTTTAGCCTGCACTTTTTTAGCCTGTGCCGCTTTGCTTGCTGCCTTTTCCTTTACAGATTTACTCTGTGTTTTTTTAGTCTGTACTTTACCAGCCATAATTGCCCTCCATTAAATAAGCTTGTCTTCCAACATTTTCTTAACCAGACCGTCAGCCTTATCCCAGTTGTTTCTGCCCTTTATGAACTCAATCTTGCTTGCTCTTTTAGGTTTGAAAACTCTTAATACTGTTGTGGGAGAGCCTTCCAAACCTACATCATCGGGATCGATATCAAGGTCTTTTGCGTTCCAAACAGGCTCGTTATCCTCTTCATATGCGTCATAAATACCGATTATATGAGGAAGATGAGGGTCGTTTATCTCTTTTGTTACGGAAACTACTGCCGGAAGAGAACATTCAAAAACATAATCTTTGGTTTCTGTAAAACGTCTGACTTTTATCTTTGTGCCTGTTCTGTTTACTTCCACAGATTTTCCATATGTAATCTGGGGCAGATCAAGATATTCGGCAATATGAGGAGCAACCAAAGCTGTGTTGCCGTCAAGAGTCTGATTTCCACAGAGAATCAAATCAAAATGCCCTAATTTCTTAATCGCTTTAACAAGGATTTTTGCCGTAGTCTGAGCATCGGAAGCTTTAAAAGCATCGTCTCTGAGCATAATTGCATCGTCAACACCCATAGCTTCTGCTTCTTTAACGGCTATTCTGACACTTTTGGGTCCCATGCTTATAGCTGTTATTTTTCCGCCGAATTTGTTTCTGAGTTCGATTGCCAGCTCAATAGCGTTTGTATCTTCGGGGTTAATAACCATAGCAGAGCCTTCTCTTATAACAAGTCCTTTTTTCTCGTCTACTTTAATTTCGCTTAAAATAGGAACCTGTTTCATACATACAAATATATCCATTATTCTCCTCCTTATATTTATAATAACTCTAAATTTTATTATATATGCTTGTAAATTAAACTGTCAAATAATATTTTGAATTTTCACCAATTATTTATATTTTGTTTATCATTTTAATATATTGACATACCCTGAAAAAGTGGATAAAATATACTTTGTGAATAAATATATCAATAAAAAACAGCAAAAATACCGGAGGAGAAATTATGAAAGACTATAAAATAATCGCTGACTCATCCTGTGACGTACCTCAGAAATACAGAGATGAATATGACATAGATATTGTTCCTTTTTATTATACATTCGATAAAGTTACTTACGGCAGAGAAGGTATAGATATTGAACTTCAGGATTTCTACGATTTAATGCTGAAGAAAAACTATCCCCTTACAGGACAGCCCACAATAATGGATTATGCAGATAAATTTGAGATATATGCTTCCAAAGGACAGGATATCCTCTGCATCTGCCTTACATCCAAATTCAGCGGTTCCTACAACAGCGCAGTAAACGCGGCTGAAATGATGAAGGAAACTTATCCCGATGTAAAAATTGAAGTTATAGACAGCTCTCAGGGCGCCGGCGGTCAGGGACTTATGGTACTTCAGGCGGTTAAAATGCGCGAAGAAGACTATGACATTGAAGAAGCCGCAAGAATCCTTAGAATTATGAGTAAAGAAGGCGAAGTTATTTTCTCAGTCAGCGACCTGGATTTCCTTGTACACGGCGGTCGTCTCGGAAAAGCTTCATCCCTTTTAGGAACGATTCTCAACATTCAGCCCATTATAGCAATCAAGGACGGAGAGCTTCAGGCTTACAATAAAGTAAGAGGCGTAAAAAAAGCTTTAAAGAAAATGGTTGAAATCGGTCTTAATAATGTTGGAGAACACAAAGATGACTACTATTTCTGCGTGGTGGACTCCACAAGACATGATGATGCAAAGGTAATTGAACAGCTTCTTGAGAATGAAGAAGTAGATTTCCTTATTCCCGAACACTTCCCTATGAGCGTTTGTATTTCCGCTCACAGCGGCCCTTACAATGTAGGTCTCGCATACCTTAAAAAATACGACAGAATCAAATAATTTGTAAAAATTCATAAAAGATTTCAGGCCGGCTTAAATGCCGGTCTTGTTTTTTCAGAAAAAATAGAGACTGAATTAAAAAAATACAGTCTCTATAACATTCTATTTAGTTTCAATTATCTGCTGAATTTTACCGAAACACTTCCGCCGCCTGCTACGCTTTCAAGGTTTTCCGCATTTTCTATATGCCCTAATTTCGTGTAACTGTATGAAGTAGAAAATGTTTTATAGAAAAGCACTATACAGTCCGAGCCGTAAAGCATTATGTCGCCCTTGTATATGGTGCCGGGATTGGACGCATTTACGGGAAAACTGTCTTTAAGATAGAAATACTTCTCATTGCCGTTCAATTCGCTCATTTCATACTCCGCTGGGAGCGTTTCAAGCCATGCTCTGGCTGTTTCATTATCCTCCAGTTTTGCATTGTAGGTTTCAGACCCTATCTGTACGCTTATTACGTCAGAATTTTCATTCTGTTCTGCCTTTCAAGCCTGTCCTTCTCCCTCTGTTATGGTTATTTCCTTTGTCTCCTTGTTCCAATCTACATTGAAACCGAAACTCTGTGCAACAAAACGTATAGGAAGCATTGTACGTCCGTTGATTATAGCGGGAGCTGTGTCCAGAACCTGAGGTTCGCCATTCAGGAATCCTTCTGTACTGTCTATTTTAAGAACGATTTCCTGATCTTCATGTGTGAGAGTTACTTCTTTTGTTTCTGCGTTCCAGTTAACTTCTCCTCCGATTTCCTCAACAATAGCTCTTACAGGAAGTAATGTGCTTCCGTCTACTATTACGGGAGTTGTTCCTTCTTCATCAATGTTTTTCTCTTCGCCGTTTACTTTCATCATGGGATTGTCTATCTGGAGAATAATCTCCTTGGACTCTTCTGCCTCACCTTCCGCTTCAGCTTCGGCCTCGGCAGCAACCTGCTGAACCGCGTCTTTGGCAGCCTGTACGGCTTCTTCTTTAGCCGCAGAGCATCCGCATCCTGCGCTGCTTGCACATAATCCCATTGCCAGAAGCATAGCTAAAAATTTCATTTTTTTCATAATCATTCCTCCTTTTATATGCTTACCTTCTGCCTTTTCCTTTTACTTTCCTTCTCCTTCTTGCTTTCGCCCTTAAAGATCCGACAGCAGCAAGAATAACAATAATTATTATAATTACGATTGCAATTATTTTCATGTTATTCGTAGCAAAGTATTTTAAACTGTTTAAAATGGTTGCTTTCTGAATATCAGTTTTTGCATAGAGGTTATCCTCGAACAAAGTCTCCCCGTCCAGGAAGTATTTTACCTTACCTATTTCATCACCCTGAGCAACGGGAGCTTTTATGTAATACGCGTCATCCTTTATTACAGATGCGGCCGGATTTAATTCAAATTCTTTTGTAATGCGTCCATACTCCTCTTCGGAAAGCAGAAAACTCTTGTCCTGACGGGCATAAGCGCCTATTGTCTCCGGACCGAAAGGATCCTGTCCGCTCAAAGGCATTTCTGTTATAACCTCTCCGGATTCCTGTATGTTCAGATATGAATAATTATCAAATCCGTAATTGAAAAGCTTTCTTGCGTCAAGCCATCTTTCAGGGTCTGTATCATTAAAAAGTACAGCTATGAGCTTTACATTGCCGTTTTCAGCATATGCCGCAAGACAGCATCCGGCTTCATCGGTAAATCCGGTTTTTATGCCCTTAGCATTGGGATAATAATAAGCGCTTCCTGGAGATATAAGGAAATTATGTGTGTTCCATGTGTATGTCTGGCTTATCATATCCGAATCTTCCTCAAGAGTATTTTCCGCTCCGTTGCCGTAAAAGGCAGTCTGAGCGGCAATTTCCGCAATAAGAGGATTTTTCATGGCTTCTCTTGAAATAACAGCCATGTCATAAGCCGTTGTATAATGATCTTTATTATGATAACCATGAGGATTTACAAAATGGGTATTTTTTGTGCCAAGACCTTCCGCTTTTGCGTTCATAAGCTGAGAAAACACCTGCTCGCAGCTTTCATAAGGAAGAGACTCGTCATTCATGTATCTTTTTGCCACAGCCGCCGCCGCTACGGTAGCTGTATCATTGCCTGAAGGTATTATAAGTCCTCTCAGCAGATTTTCAACCGTTATACACTCATTTACGACATGACCCGCTTTACTTGAATCTCCGGGAACATATGCTATCTCATTACCAATCCTGATAATAGCTTCAGGAGAAAAATAATCCAGAAGCACAAGAGCTGTAAGTATCTTTGTTGTGCTTGCGGGATACATAGTCCTGTTCATATCCTTGTCATAGAGAATTTTTCCTGTATCCGCATCCATCAATACCGCCGTTTCCGCACTCAGATCCAGTTCCGTCGCGCCAAGACTTGTAGGCTCATAAACGGTTTCCGTACTGTCCGTATCGCTTGTTTCAATCTCATCTGCAAATGCCGCAGTTGAAAATATAAAAGAAAATACTAACAAAAACAATAAAATCTTAAATCTGTTTTTCAAATCTATCTTCCTCTCAAATTAGTGTTCATCATTATTGGAAAGCATATTCCAAAGACCAAGCAGGATCCCAAGTTTCCCGTGATAAAAGCTCAATCCGCCCTGAAGGAAAACCGTATATGGCTCTTTAATAGGAGCGTCAGCCGACAGCTCTATAGAAGACCCTGAAACAAAGGTTCCTGCCGCCATGATCACAGGACAATCATATCCGGGCATATCCCATGGCTCTGGAGTTACAAAGCTGTCCACGGGTGATGCCGCCTGTATTCCTCTGCAGAAATTAATGACATTTTCAGCCGATTTCAAGTTCACCGCCTGAACAATATCCGCTCTTTTATCATCCCATTTAGGGAATGTCTCAAATCCGTATTCCTCAAAAAGTTTTGCCGCGAAAATCGCAGATTTCAAACTCATTGAAACAGTCTGTGGAGCAAGGAAAAGCCCTTGAAAAAGCAATGGCAAAATGCCCAATGTAGGTCCGGCTTCCTTTCCTATTCCGGGAGCTGTAAGCCTGTATGCCGCATTTTCCACATATTCTTCCTTACCTACTATATATCCTCCCGAAGGAGCAAGACCTCCGCCCGGATTTTTAATCAGAGAGCCTGCCGCAATGTCCGCGCCTGCTTCAATAGGCTCTTCTTTCTCAACAAATTCTCCGTAGCAATTATCCACAAGTATTATAACATCCTTTTTTATATTCCGGATAAAGGAAATCACCTCTCTGATCTTATCTATTGAGAGCGACTGTCTGGTTGTGTATCCTTTGGACCTCTGTATGAGGATTAACCTCGTTTTTTCATTGATTCCCTTTTTTATGGCATCATAGTCAAAATCCTTTTCATCAATAAGCTCTGCGCAGTTGAAGGTTATTCCATACTCCTTCAAAGAACCCTTTTCTTCCCTGATGCCGATTACTCCCTGAAGTGTGTCATAAGGAAGTCCCGCGGGAGAGAAAATCTCGTCTCCCGGGCGTAGATTGCCAGAAAGAGCCACATACAGAGCATGAGTCCCGGATATGAGCTGAGGACGAACCAAAGCCGATTCCGCTCTGAATATATCTGCATACACGTCCTCTAAAGCATCTCTGCCCAAATCGTTATATCCATAGCCGGTTGTGGATGAAAAATGCGCCTCGCCCACTCTGTTTTTCTGCATGGCGGAAAGGACCTTCAGCTGGTTAAATTCCGCCGTCTCATCAATTTCCTTAAATAAATACTCAACCTCTGACAAAACTTTTTTTGAAAGATTTATCAATTCTTTATCTATACCGAAATTATGTGTAATAAACTCGTCATTGTTCATTTTTAAAAAAATCCTTTTCCTTTAAATAAGAAATTATTTCTTCAGCTGCCGATTCCCTGGTTTTGCCGTCCATGGCAATCCAGAGACCATCTGTCTGATATTTAAACCATGTTACCTGCCTTTTGGCAAAGTGTCTGGTATTTTTCTTTATTTCAGATATGGCATATTCCAAAGAACACTCACCTTTAAAATACGATATGAGCTCCTTGTATCCTATACCTTTCATTGATACCATGTTTTCATTATATCCCACGTCCAGAAGTTTTTTTACCTCGTCCACAAGACCGTCCTTCACCATGATATCCACACGCTCGTCTATTCTGTCATAGAGAGTTTTCCTGTCCATATTCAGAATTATAAGGGCCGCGTTGAAAAATTCTTCCCGTTTCTTTTCTTCCTCGTTATGAAGAGAGATAGGTTTTCCTGTCTGATTATAGAATTCCAGCGCGCGAATTACCCTTTTCAAATTATTGGGATGTATGCTTTCATATGAAGCTTGATCCACTTCTTTAAGCATATTATGGACAAATTCATTGCCCTTTTCCCTTGCGGTTTGTTCCAGTTTTTTCCTGAAATCAGAATCCGCCGTAGTTTCATCAAAATCATTTTTATATATTACACTGTTTATATAAAAACCCGTTCCGCCAACGAGAATGGGGATTTTGCCCCTGGAATGTATCTCATCAATATATTTCAGAGCCTTTTCCTGAAACACTTTTATATTGAACTCCTCATCGGGATAAAGCTCGTCCACAAGATAATGCTTTATGCCCTGCGTTTCTTCTTCCGTTACCTTTGCCGTTCCTATATCCATATATTTATAAACCTGCATGGAGTCGGCGGAAATTATCTCACCGTCTATTCTTTTGGCAAGCTCAATGGAAACGCCGGTTTTTCCGCAGGCAGTAGGCCCGGCAATTATAATAATCGGTTTTTTCATCGCAAAACCTCACAATTATTGTATTCGTTTAAATTTCTTTTCCAGCTCATATTTGGGCATCTGTATTATTGTAGGCCTTCCATGAGGACATGTAAAGGGATTTTCCAGCTTTAGAAGCCCTTTTATAATCTCGTCCGCCTCTTCGTACGAAAGCTTGTTGTTGCCTTTTACGGCCGCCTTGCAGGCTTCGGTGGCAATTGCCAGTTCTTTTGTGTCATATACCGATTTAACATTGTTCTTCTCCAGTGCGGAAAGTATATCCATAAAGAAATCCTCTCCGGCAGGATTCTGGAAAATCATCGGAACAGAGCTCAAGGCATATCCGCCTGTTGAATCCTCTTCAATATCAAATCCGAAATCAGACAGCATTTTTTCATTCTCTTCAAGAACATATTTTTCCTTTTCTGTAAGATTAAGCTTCATAGGTTCCAGAAGTCTCTGGGAAATCACGGAACCGTCTTTATACTTATTCATAAACTGCTCAAAAAGAATCCTCTCGTGAGCGGCATGCTGGTCTATAATATACATACTGTGATCCTGCTCGATGATCCAGTATGTGGAAAAAATCTGTCCCACAATTCTGTAATTCTTGAAAAAGGCTTTGTTTCCCGTCTCATTCTTTTCATAAAAAGAATCATCCAAAGACATTTTTTCAGCTGTTTTATACGCTGTATATGACGCCAAAGGCTCTTTAAACTTAAACGCTCCCTTATTCCAATTAATTTCACCTGTTTCAGGGATTTCAACAGGTGGATGCTCATTATTGGAAGAAACATCTTCAGCTGCGCCTTTTTCTGCTGAGTTTTCGGCATCTGAAGTTTTTTCCCACGCTTCTGGTTCGAATATATCCGAATCATTCTCGAACGCCTTTTTCATATCGATTGCCGCAGGTTCATTTTCGGGTTCTTTGACGGAATAAACAGGTTCGTTATCCATAAGCTCACGCACATCTTTGGTGGTCTTGCCCTCAAAATCATCCTGCTTAATTAGAATAAGACTTTTCAAAGTCTTGTTGACGGCATTAAATACAAATTCATATATTTGTTTTTCGTCAGAAAACCTGATTTCCGTTTTGGCGGGATGCACATTGACATCCACAAGCGCCGGAGGAAGCCTCAAATCCAGAACAAAAACCGGGAATTTTCCGATTATTATCCTTGTTTTGTATGCTTCTTCCACAGCAGAAGATATAAGTGAATTTTTCACATATCTTCCGTTTACGTAAATGCTTTCGTAGGACCTGTTGGACCGAACAAGATCAGGCTTGCCCAAAAGTCCGGATATTTTCAGGTTTCCGGAAGTATATTCCATGGGAATGGTTTTCATTGCGGCGTTTTTGCCGTAAATGCTGTAAAAAACTGTTCGCAAATCATTGTTTCCCGATGTATACAGTATTTCTGTTCCGTTATTTATATATTTGAAGGAAATATCCTTATGGCCCAAAGCCAGTTTGTTTATCATGTCGGAAATATAGGCCGCCTCAGCAGAAGGCTTCCGCAAAAACTTTTTGCGCGCAGGCACATTGTAAAAGAGGTTTTTAACCGTTATTACTGTACCTTCCGAGCATGAAACATTTGTTTCGGATACGAATTCTCCTCCATTGATTTCTATTTTTGTACCTAATGTATCATCAGCTGTTTTAGTCACCATTTCGACCCTTGCAACAGCCGCGATACTTGCCAGAGCCTCGCCTCTGAAGCCCATGGACATTATAAATTCCAAATCTTCTATTTCACTTAATTTACTTGTAGCATGGCTTAAAAAAGCCGTTTTAACGTAATCTTTGGAAATACCCTTGCCATTATCCGAAACTTTTATGAAGGAAATGCCGCCTTCTTTAATCTCAATCGTTATAAAATCTGCTCCTGCGTCTATGGAATTTTCCACAAGTTCTTTAACAACGGAACCAGGTCTTTCTATTACCTCTCCGGCTGCAATTTTATTAATTGTCGCCTTATCCAACAATTTTATTTCCTTCACATTCTCACCTCTTTACATTCCTTTTGATTTTTTCTGCAATTCAAAAAGGATCTGTATTGCCTCTATTGGCGTCAGAGACATAACATCTATTTTTTGAAGCTCCTCTGAAAGAAGAGTTTCCTTTGCTGTAAATATATCCATCTGCTGGGCGTCTTCTGCGTTGCTTTTTGAATCCTCGGCAAGTTTGCGGGTTTTCCTGTTTATATCCGCCGCATCCAGCTTCTTCAAGATCTGTTTTGATCTTGTAATTACCTTTCTGGGAAGACCTGCCAGACGGGCAACCTGTATTCCATAGCTGTGCTGGGCTCCGCCCCGGACTATTTTTCTTAAAAAGATTATATCTTCTCCGTCTTCTTCTACTGTAATACAGTAATTCTTAACACCCTCAAGCTTTCCTTCCAGTTCTGTAAGCTCATGGTAATGTGTGGCGAAAAGGGCTCTTGCACCGATTTTTTTCTTGTCGTCAACATACTCAAGAACAGCCCAGGCAATGGAAAGTCCGTCAAATGTGCTCGTTCCTCTTCCTATTTCATCTAAAACAAGAAGACTTTTTTCGGTAGCGTTATTCAGAATATTAGCTACTTCGACCATTTCCGTCATAAATGTACTCTGGCCTGCTCCTATATCGTCAGAAGCTCCAATTCTAGTAAATATTCTGTCTACAACACCGATTCTTGCGCTTTTTGCGGGTACGAATGAACCCATCTGAGCCATAACCGTAATAAGGGCAACCTGCCGCATATATGTGGATTTTCCCGCCATATTAGGACCTGTTATAATAGCCAGACGGTTTTCTTCTGTATCCAGAATCGTATCATTCGGAATGAAGCTTCCTGAGAGCATTCTCTCAACTACAGGATGTCTGCCGTCATGAATTTCAATTACTTCGGAATCATCCACAACAGGTTTTACATAATTGTTTTTTCTTGCCGCTTCCGCAAGATTTACCAGAACATCTATAACAGCAATCAGATAAGCTGTATACTTGATTCTGTTCGTTTCTTTCAGTACGCTGTCTCTGATTTCACAGAATATGTCATATTCCATGGAAACAGCCTTTTCTTCTGAGCTTAATATGATTTCAGCCAGATTGTTAAGCTCTTCAGTCATATATCTCTCACAGTTGCTTAGAGTCTGCTTTCTTATGTATCTTTCGGGAACATCGGCTAAATTGGACTTTGTGACCTCTATGTAATAGCCGAAAACCTTATTGTATCTGACTTTAAGGTTTTTAATCCCTGTAAGCTCTCTTTCCTTTTCCTCAAGGTCGGAAAGCCATTTTTTGCCTTGGCTTTTAGCGTTATAAAGCAAATCAAACTCACTGTTATAACCCGCTCTTATCATTCCGCCTTCTCTTACGGAAAAAGGAGGCTCATCCACTATTGACGCAGATATGAGCCGGCAAATATCGTCCAGCGTATCAAATTCGCCCAGAATAGCAGTTACATATGCCGATTTGCATACCTGAAGAGCTTTTTTCAGCAAAGGCAGGTTTTCTATGGAATCCTTAAGAGCAGCCAAATCCTTGGCATTGGCTGTTTTATAAACCATTTTGCTGGTTATTCTTTCCAAATCCTGAATCGTGTTGAGAACTTCCTTTACCTCTTCGCTTAAGAATACGTCATTGAAGAATTCTTCAACCGCATCCAGTCTCAGATTTATGGCCGAAGGATTTTTCAGAGGCTCATTGATCCATTTTCTGAGAAGCCTTGCGCCCATGGATGTTCTTGTTTTATCCAAAACCCATAAAAGAGAGCCTTTTTTGTTCTTTTCCCGCAGGTTTTCCGTAAGCTCAAGGTTTTTCCTCGATATTATGTCAAGGGCCATTATTTCGCTTGTATCTATATATTTTATTGTATTTATGTGGTTCAGATCTGTTTTCTGATTCTCCAAGATGTATTCCATCAGCGCACCTGAAGCGCATACACAGTGTTCTTTATTCTTTAATCCGAAACCTTCCAGGCTCTGCACCTCAAAAAGCTTTTTAAGAGCTTCATCCGCATCTATATAATCAAACATCCATTTGTCGCAGACAGCAGGCCTGATGTTGAATCTCTGATATATTTTTTCTGATTCTCCGTCTTCTGAAAGCATCTCATTGCATATTATTTCAGAAGGTCTGAATCTTTCGATTTCATCAATAATATTGGAAAAAGCATTTGCGGAAACAAACTGAGTTGTAGAAAACTCTCCCGTTGTTACATCGCATACTGCCATTCCGTATCCGTTTTTATTTTTATATATGCACATAAGGTAATTGTTTTTGGTAGAATCCAGAGCTGATGGATCAATTACCGTACCGGGAGTAACAACCCTTATTACCTCCCGTTTTACTATACCCTTTGCCAGTTTCGGGTCTTCTATCTGCTCACATATGGCAACCTTGTATCCTCTTTCCACAAGCCTCGAAACATAAGAATCAGAGCTGTGAAAAGGCACTCCGCACATAGGAGCTTTATCAACGGTGCCGTTTGCCCTGGAAGTAAGCGTAAGCTCCAGTTCGGAAGAAGCTGTTATGGCATCCTCATAAAACATTTCATAAAAATCGCCCAAACGATAGAATAAAATGCAGTCCTTGTATTCATTTTTAATTTTAAAATACTGATCCATCATTGGAGTAAGCTTTGCCATAATTACTACTGTCCTTTCAAAATTCAGGCTTAAATTAAAGCTTCGCCCAAAAGGTAAAATGTTTTGCTTTCTTTGATTAATACGGGAACTTCTCTGCCTATTAGAACCGGATCTCCCTTGAAATGCACAAGAAGATTATTGTCCGAACGTCCTGTAAGAAGCGTTTCATCCTGTTTATTTACTTCTTCGGGGACTACTCTAAGTGTTTTTCCCACAAATTGCGAATGAATAATTCCAACTGTTTCATTCAGCTCCTTGAGAACCTTTTGGAACCTTTCTTTTTTCAAGGATTCCGGTGTTTTGTCCTCTATTGCCGCCGCCGGAGTACCTGTCCTTTTCGAATAAATAAATGTAAACGCGTTGCAGAATCCGCATTTTTTAATCACATCAATTGTGTCCTCAATATCCTCATCTGTTTCTCCGGGAAAACCTACTATAATATCTGTACTTATAAGAATATCCGGGATCTCTTTTCTGATTTCTTCAATAAGAGCTGTATAGCTTTCCTTTGTATAATGCCGGTTCATTTTCTCAAGAATCCGGCTGCTTCCTGACTGAACAGGCAAATGAATGTAGTTGCAGACCTTTTTACATTCCTTCATAGCCATTATAAGCTCATGGGAAAGGTCCTTGGGATGCGACGTCATAAAACGAATCCTTTCGATTCCTTCAACCTCGTTAGCCATTCTGAGAAGCTCCGGGAATGTAACTTTTGTTTCAAGATTTTTTCCATAAGAATTAACATTCTGTCCTAAAAGCATAACTTCCTTTATGCCTCTGTCCGCCAGATGACGAATTTCCTTTAAAATATCCTCAGGATTTCTGCTGCGCTCTCTACCTCTAACATAAGGCACTATGCAGTAGGAACAAAAATTGTTGCATCCATACATAATGTTCACAGAAGCTTTATAAGGATTCTCACGTATTATGGGCAAATCTTCATATATGCCTTCATGCTTTTCCCAAATATCAATAATCTGTGAGCCGGATTCCAAATGCTCCAAAACCAGCTCAGGAAGCTTATGCAGGTTAAATGTGCCGAACACAATATCTACCTGCCTGTAAGAGGTTTTTATCTTCTGGATGACCTCCGGCTGCTGCATCATGCATCCGCACAAAGCTATTATAAGATTAGGGTTTTTAGCTTTATAATGCTTCAGATACCCTAATTTTCCATAGACCTTCTGATCCGCATTTTCACGAACTGTACAGGTATTATATATTATAAAATCCGCTTCGCTTTCATCTCTTGTTTCTTCATAACCCATTAGCGAAAGCATTCCGGATATTTTTTCCGAATCATGAAAATTCATCTGGCATCCCATTGCGAAATTATAGTATCTGAGTGGATGACCCGCCATTTTACTTCTATCATTTACGTACTTACGAATCTTTTTTATAACTTCCTCCGCAAAGCCTGTATCCAAATCGGCAATGGGGCTGTTTTTTTCTATGTTTATATTCATTGAGTCTGTAATACTCCTATATCTTCTATTTTTTATTCTAAAGACCTCTGCTATTAGTATATCATATTTGCTGATATATCTACAACAAAAAAGGGTAATTTAATAATTTTTTATAGTACAAATCGGTAAAAAATAAAACCAATGCGTTTTTCAAAACACACTGGTTTTAAAACGGACATTTGTCCCTGTTTTTGTTTAATAAATTAACCGATTATATCAGCAGCTGTAAATTTAACTTCTTCCCAGGGAAGACCTGCATTCTCTTTGCCAAAGTGACCGTATGCGGCAGTTGCTTTATATAAAGGTCTCTGAAGATTGAACTGTTTTATGATAGCGATAGGACGCATATCGAATGCTTTAATAACCATGTTGCTCAGTTCTTCATTTGAATATTTGCTGGTTCCGAAGGATTCAACAAATACGGAAACAGGCTCGGATACACCGATAGCATAACTTAACTGAACCTCGCATTTATCAGCGATTTTGTTGGCTACAATCTGTTTAGCAATGAAACGTGCCATATAAGCTGCGCTTCTATCTACTTTTGTGGGGTCTTTTCCTGAGAAAGCTCCGCCGCCGTGTCTGGAATATCCGCCATATGTATCTACAATAATCTTTCTTCCTGTAAGTCCTGTATCGCCTGCAGGTCCGCCGATTACGAATCTGCCTGTAGGATTAATGAAGTATCTTGTATCTTCGTCAAGAAGCTCTGCAGGGATGCATTCCTTAACTACATACTCAATAACGTCTTTCTGAAGCTGTTCAAGTGTTACATCTTCCGTATGCTGTGTGGAAACTACTACAGTGTCAACTTTTACGGGTTTTCCATCTTCATACACAACGGTAACCTGAGATTTTCCATCGGGTCTGAGATAAGGAAGCTTTCCGCTTTTACGCACTTCCGCTAATTTAGCCGCAATTTTATGTGCGAGCATAATGGGAAGAGGCATTAATTCTTTTGTTTCATTACAAGCGAAACCAAACATCATTCCCTGGTCGCCTGCGCCGTAATCCAGTTCTTTGTCATCTTTGCTGTCAACACCCATAGCTATATCGGGTGACTGTGTGTGAAGGTTACATGTTATATTAGCTGTTTTATAATCAAATCCTTCGTTAGGATTATCATATCCTATATTTTTAATTACATCCCTGGCAATCTGGATATAATCAACCTTCGCATTTGTTGTAATTTCGCCCATGATATGTACGCCGTCAGTTTCAACTATAACTTCACAAGCTACTCTTGATAAAGGATCCTGTTCCAGAACAGCATCTAAAATGCCGTCAGAAATCTGGTCGCAAATTTTATCGGGATGTCCCTCTGTAACTGATTCTGAAGTAAAAAGTACACGCATAATTTAATACTCCTTCTCTATACTTTTATTAACACAAAAATATAAGCCAAATGCGGCCTACTGATATACTACTAAAAGGCGCCTTTATGAATCGGTGCCAAAAATTCTTTTATATGACAAACACATGGACTGCAGCTTTTACACTGCAGTCCTATTATGCAAATATAACTTATTTATTAAGTGCTGCTTCTCTTTTAGCTTTGATTTCTTCGATCTCTTTTTTACGTACTTCCCAAAGTTCTGCTGCTTTAGGTCCCCATGTGTCAATAACATCATGTGTTCTTTCGCATAATTCATCAGCTGTTTCGGGAGCTTCAAGGTTAGTTGATTTAGCTCCGGCTTCCTTAACCATTTTTGCAAGAAGGTCCTTATTGTCAAGTATAGGACAAGGACGAAGCATATTGTCGTTAAAAGGAATGTGTGTCTGATACTGCTGGAACATAGGGGATTTATATGCCTCTAAAAGAGATTTCTCACGAATATTTGAATCTGAGTAGTGTGCGAATACACAAGGCTCAACGTCGCCGTTTGCATTGATATGGAGATATCTTCTGCCGCCTGCGATACATCCGCCAACATATTCAGCATCGTTCATGAAGTCCATTGTGAAGATGGGTTTTGTTTTTCTCCATTCACGAACAACATGGAAGAATTTCTCTCTTTTATCTGTAGGAACGAGAAGTTCTTTAACATAATCCTTACCAATGGGCATATAAGCAAAGAACCATGCAAATAATGCTCTTTTTTCAACAAGGAAATCGATATATTCATCAGTTGCGATTGTATCAATATTCTGGCTTGTGTAACAGCATGATACTCCGAAAGGAAGTCTGTTTGCTGTTAATAAATCCATAGCATTAATAATCTTCTGATATGTTCCTTTTCCACGACGAGCGTCTGTGGATTCTTCAAATCCTTCAATACTGATTGCGGGAATGAAGTTCTGTACTCTGAGCATATCATCGCAGAACTGCTGATCGATTAATGTTCCGTTTGTGAAGGAAAGGAAATAACTGTTAGGGTGTCTTTCACAAATTGTGATAAGGTCTTTTTTTCTAACAAGAGGCTCTCCGCCTGTATAAATGTACATGAATGTACCCATTTCCTCGCCCTGATTAACGATATCATCGATTTCATCTAATGTAAGATTCAGGCTATGACCGTATTCTGCTGCCCAGCATCCTTTACAACGAAGGTTACAAGCTGATGTGGGGTCTAAAAGAATAGCCCAGGGAATCATACATCCGTTTTTAGCTCCAAGAGATCTACGTCTGTCGTATCCTACTGTTGTAGCGTAAATAATGAAGTTTTCGAAGAATCTTCTTCTTACGCCTGCATCATAATTGTTCCAAACTTTTCTGATTAACTGCCACCAGTTGCTGTCTTTATCTTCCATAGCTGCTTTATATGTTGCAACCTGACTAGCTACTGTGCCTTTTCTGTCGAATTTGCCAACCCAGTCAACAACCTTGGGAGCATTCGTGTCCGGATCTTTATCCAGCCATTTTAATACCTGTTTGAAACTGAAAGCTTTGATAGCTTCCTTCGGTGAATATTTGCTCATAATTATCCTCAACCTCTTCTTCTTTTTTTAACATACTAAATCTACTTTAATACGGTTAGATTATAATACAAATTGATAAATATTTCAATATTTTTGACAAACTATTTGTAATTTTGACATCATAACCATGAGGCAAAAACTTTGTTAAATACAACCTATTTTATTCGGAATATACAACTATTATACCGAAAATATAGTAGTTTAATCAAAATAAAACACTACTTATTGGCAATACAATACAAGTTTTTTAAAGTTTTATAAATATTTTTTGTTGCTTTTAAATAAGTTTTTTCAAAGCAAACTAAACAAATAAACGCATTAATTTTTATTTAAATTGTCTGCGCACTGATTATAATATAACGAAATTACCAATCCTTATTAAAGTCTGCCCAAAAGATTCAAATATTAACCAGAATGCTGTAATTACTAAATTTTCAAGCAAATACTTTTGATTATATAAAAAATCTGAGCTTGAAAAAATTCAAGCTCAGATCGAAAAATAAACTAAATTATTTAGCTTTTGCCATGATTTCATCATAGATTCCCATAGGCTCATCTTTGAAGATTCTTTCATCCATGAGTTTGAGATCAGGAGAAACTACAGGTTTGAACTCCATTAAATCAAGAACCTGAGTCTGAAGATCGATACCAGGAGCGATTTCAACTAATGTTAATCCTTCAGGACGCATCTCGAATACAGCTCTCTCTGTTACGTATAAGATCTTCTGTCCATTCTTTACAGCTGTTGCGCCGGAGAATGTCTTCTGTTCTACAGCTTTGATAAGTTTCTTAACTTTACCTTCCTGAACGATTTCAAGTTTGCCATCGCCAGTCTTTACTTTAAGGCCGCCTGCTGTGAATGTACCTGTGAATACAACAACGTTTGTGTTCTGTGTAATGTTGATGAATCCGCCGCAACCAGCAATCTTAGGTCCGAATTTGGATACGTTTACGTTACCGCCTTCGTCTAATTCAGCCATACCAAGTACTGTAAGGTCAAGTCCGCCGCAGTCATAGAAGTCGAACTGTTCGTTGGACTCAATGATAGCGTCAGCGTTGATTGCACAACCGAATTTAAGGCCTGAGCAAGGAGCTCCGCCTACAGGACCGGACTCAACTGACATTGTAAGTTCAGCTGCAAGACCTTCCTCAGCTGCGATTGAGCCGATATCTGAAGGAACACCGATACCAAGGTTAACAATAGCCTGAGGTACTAATTCCATAGCGCCACGACGAGCAAGAATCTTTCTTTCTGTTAAGGGCATGGGCTCTACTGCATCCAGAGGAACTCTGAATTCGCCGCATAATGATCCATCATAAGGAGCATAGAATGACTGTTCATGGAATTTAGGATCGGAAGCAACTACGATGTAGTCAACGATTGTTCCGGGAACTCTTACGTCCTTAGGATTTAATGTTCCAGCATAAGCCTCTCTCTCAACCTGAGCAATTACAATACCGCCTGATGCTTTTGCTGCAAGTGCGATTGAGTAATCTTCAAGGATACAAGCTTCTCTTTCAAGAGTAATGTTACCTTTTTCGTCTGCTGTTGTACCACGAATGATAGCTACATCAATGGGGAATGTTTTGTACATTAAGTACTCTTCTCCGTCGATTTCAACTACGCTTACGATATCGAAATCACTTTCTCTTGCTTTCTGGTTAAGTCTGCCGCCTTCTTCTCTGGGGTCAACGTATGTTCCTAAACCAACAGGTGTTACGATACAAGGTTTTTTACCGCCTTTAGCTCTGTATAAGTGTAAAAGTACACCCTGAGGGAAGTTGAAAGCTTCAAATTTATTAGCAACAGCCATTTTTACTAAGTCAACTGTTAAACCAATGTGTCCTACAACGATACGTCTTACCATACCTTCATGAGCAAAACGGTTACATCCGATATATGTAGCTGAGTCAGAAACTGATGCGCCCCATGTAAGCATTAAGTCTTTGGGTGATCCTGTTTCTAAGAAACGTTTTTCAATATTATAGAAAACTTCATCTGCACAACCCATGCCGATGAATCCACATGTACAAATAGTATCTCCGTCTTTAATTAATTGACCAGCTTGTTCTCCTGTTATAAATTTGGGAATTGCCATCTTTAAAATTCCTCCTTCAATTGGATTTATGACTATTATTACTTATGTCATTGTAACATCAAATAGACGTTTTTCACAAAACGCCTTCTTTTAATAAAACCGTCGCCGGCACCAGCCAGCGACGGCAAAAATCATTTATTAGATTTTAATTTTTATTTTGTATTATCTTATCTGAAAAGTGTTCCGCTGATGATAAGTTTCTGGATTTCGTTTGTTCCTTCGTAGATCTGTGTGATCTTAGCGTCTCTCATCATTCTTTCAACGTGATACTCTTTCATGTATCCGTTACCACCAAGCATCTGAACAGCTTCTGTTGTTACTTCCATAGCTGTGTTTGTGCCGATGTATTTAGCCATAGCAGCGCTGATTGAGTAATCTCTGTGCTCCTGTTTGTCCATAGCTGCTCTGTAAACCATGAATTTAGCTGCTTCGATTTTGATCTTTAATTCAGCCATTTTGAACTGGATGTACTGCTGTTTGCAAAGGGGTTTGCCGAACTGCTGTCTTTCCATGAGGTATTTACGAGCTACTTCATAAGCGCCTTCAGCGATACCAAGACCCTGAGCACCAACGCCGATACGTCCGCCGTTTAATGTGTTCATAGCTGTTCCGAAGCCTTTACCTTCTGTTCCAAGGAGCTGGCTAGCGTCTACTGCGCAGTTTTCGAATACTAATTCGCCAACGAGTGCAGCTTTAAGTCCCATTTTGTTATGTACGTTACCAATGGAGAATCCATCAATACCGGGTGTTACGTGGAATGCAGACATTCCTTTGTTGGGGCCTAATTCTGGAGCTGTTAAAGCGTAAACGATAAGGTCTGTAGCGATAGGTCCGTTTGTGATGAAGCATTTAAGACCATTGAGGATGTATTTGTCTCCATCTTTCTTAGCTGTTGTGATAGCACCAGCAACGTCGGAACCAGCTGTAGGCTCTGTTAAACCGAAAGCACCAAATGCGCTTTTAGCTACGGGAGCAATCCAAGCTTTTTTGTTTTCTTCTGTACCACCATTGTCTACAGAACCCATGTATAATGATGTTGATACTGAATAAGAAATACCAAGTCCGCCATCAACTTTGGAGATTTCTTCTACAGCTACGATATAGCTGAGGTAGTCTCCGCCTGTTGCGCCGTATTCTTTGGGATAAGGAAGACCAATAAGTCCCATGTTAGCCATTTCCTGCATGATGGGCTCATTGTCCATGTTCCAAGAACCGTCTGCTAAAACTTCACCTTTTGCGTCTCTTTCGATAGCTGTAGGTAATACTTTTGTTTCTGCGAATTCTTTTACTGTTTTTTGAATCTGTAATTGTTCATCTGTTAATTGGAAATTCATAGTCACGCCTCCATTAATTAAATTTTAGATATTATTAGTAACATTTATGTATATCCACACTAAGCGGAAAATACCAGTTTAAAAAAAGCCGTGAGAAAAAATATACGTATATAATTTTCTCACGGCCAAGCTTACATCTTACGATATATCAAGCTATTTTATTATGTGCCGCATAAGTAACGCAAAATTACTTAGCTGTCAACTTCACATATAAATTATGTAATAAGTTCACACTTTAATAAAGAATATTAAAGTTAATTATTTTTTAACTTCTACAAGGTGATCCTCAGGGATGCCTGCTGCTTTCTTAGCATAGTTTACATATTTTTCCCAAGGAGTTGCGCCTTTAACGAGCATTCTTGCTGTGTCAGGTGATCCACCACCATGCATACATCCGGGAACGCCGCCACCGATATGGATCCACTCCATAAGTCTTGTAAGTTTGATTCTGTCTTCAGCGCCTGAGCCAGCATCCATAGCTTTCATAAGTTTTTCGCCATAGATAGGGCTTGTCATATCAATGTATGAAGGAACACAACCTGTTTCAACGATACCACCAGCGATTTCTACTGCTAATCTCTTAGCTTCGTAAGGGATAGTACCAACCTGAACTTTGTTTGTGTGTGCAAGAGCTGTATCAGGAATCCAAGCGCCGCCGTCATCATGACCTTCCATGATAGCACCGATACCAAGACCGATTGTGATGTTGTTGACCATAACGATGTTTGTAAGTTTATCCTGGAATGCTTTCTGTGTAAGTCCGTTAGCACGAGCGATAGCGATTGCTGCACCAGCCATAAGGTCTCCCTGGCCGCCTACGCAAGAACCGATAGCTGCACGATAGATGTTTGTGAAGTTACCAAGAACCTGAGCTGCGAATTCATTTTCACCTGCTAAGAATACATGTTTGTCGGGTACAAATACGTCTTCAAAGATAATGAAAGCCTGAGTTGTACCAAGTTTGATTCCGTCCCAACCTTCTTCTTCTACTCTTGTGTCAGAAGGTCTTCTTGTTTCAACGATTGTGATACCTTCGGAATCTCTAGGTGTAGCTGCTACTACTGCGAATTCTTTAGCATCGGGGCCAAATCCTGTTGTAGGCATTACTACGATGTAGTTACATCCTGCAACACCACAGATCTGGATTTTGTATCCGTTAAGTTTGATACCGCCGTCTACTTTTTCGAAATGTAAGTAAGCGTTTTTGTCGGGCTGTTTTGCTGCGTTGAGAGCTCTGTTACCTTTAGCGTCTGTTAAGCATCCTGCAAGACCGTAAGCATTGTCTTCACACTCTTTCATGAAGTCAATGAGGTTCTGATGGTAGTTTGTGCCGTATTTAGCGTCGCATCTAGCTGAAGGTCCGAAATGAGCGTTAAGTACTGTCCAACCTGCGCAGATTGTACCTGTGCAAGAACCATTGATCCAGTAAGAAGCTCTCTTCATGTGAGCGTTACCTGCAACGTCTTCTGCTGTAGCCATAAGAGTATTCCATCTGTGAGCTGTCTGTCCGGAAAGAGCTGATGTTGTTGTGAAGTAAGGAGCTAATTCGGGATCGAAAGCTGCATCGTATGCGTTAGCAACACATTTAACGTGAGCTGCTGTAGCGGGATTTGTTGTTACGTCTTCAATAAGTTTGCCCCATTTGTAGATGTTGGGTTTCATAGCTTTGATTGATTCAATGTATTGAGCACCAGTTTTTAACATAATTCTTTACCTCCAATTTTTCTGTTTTTTCTTAGTACTACTACAGTGACTTGTTACATTGTTCAGCTAGTGCTGAAAGATTTTTGACAATATCCGATCGAAACCGAAAATTGTCTTTATATTTAGGCTGCAAAAAATTTGCCGCCTATTTTTCTTGGGAATCCATCGGGCAAGTCCACTATATATAATATGTAGCTTTACCATGCGGTATGAATTACATCTGCAGCGAAAACCTGCAATATCTTCCCCATTTTCGGATTAAAAGCCTCTCATCGCTATGCCTACTCCCTCGATTCAGGACATTCAGTTTTTAGCTGAAACATTAGGCACTATTCATAAATTTTTACTTTATATCCAAAAATTTTTGTGATTACCCTTGTCCCAAACCTAAATTTAGGACACGAAAAGCAACATCTGACAAATCATTCATATGAAATTTGTTCAAATATTCTTTCTTTAGAATCACTTTATAAGTTAATTTTACTACAAGTCGAAAAAAAGTGTTAGAATACAATTCATATAACACGTTATCTTGCAAACGTATAACATTTATGTTATAACATATGGTATAATATATTAATAACGCGGCTTCTGCCGGCCAACGTAAAAGGAGGAGCATAAAAATGACATTTCAACAACTTAAATATGTAGACGAAATCGCAAAATGCGGCTCAATTAATAAAGCTGCCCAAAAGCTGTTTATATCACAGTCCAGCATAAGCAACGCTTTAAAAGAGCTGGAGGCGGAATTAAATATATCCATATTTGAAAGGAGCAACCAGGGCGTTACGCTGACTGAGAGCGGCCGCCAGTTCCTCAGCTATGCTACTCCTCTTTTAAAAAGAAAAGAAGAAATTGAAAGCTTCTATACTTATGATTCGGAAAACTCCAAGCTTCAGTTCACAGTTTCCACACAGCATTATCAGAATGTAATGGAGGCATATGTAAAGGTAATTATACAAACGGAAAATCCGAACTATCATTTTTATTACCGCGAAATAAGCCTGGACAAGGTTATATTGGATGTGCACAGATTTATTGCTGATATCGGCATAATTATTATGACAAATTACAATGAAAGGATGGTAAGGTACTATCTGGACAAGTGGAATCTTGAATTCAATCCAATAGTACATATCCAGCCGGCGGTTTTCCTCAGAAAAGGACACCCTCTCAGCAATAAAAAGATGCTTGCGATTTCCGATATCACCTCCTATCCTTTAGTTATATATGAAAGCAATCCAAAAGTAAACATAGATTTTTCGGAAGGAACACACAAACTTTCCAGGGAAAAACCCAACAAGGTTATTGAGGTTAACGGACGTAATGCCATGGTAAATATCCTCTGTAACTCCGATGCGGTTGCTACGGGAAGCGGATTGGTTGTTGAGACAATGGCGGATCCGAGATTGATGTCTATTCCTCTGGAAGACTCCGGTGAGAACATGACACTTGGCTGGATTAAGCATAAAAACAGGATTCTCAGCACGCAGTCGGAGCTTTTTATAAAGCTTCTGAATGAGTCAATATCCAATACAATCGCTTCACAGAACGGTTCAAAAAATATTGATTAATAATTACAAAAAAATTAACGGGCAAGATTTAGATCCTGCTCGTTTTTTATGTTCATATGAAAAAATTTTGTACATTTTAATACGTTACCAAACAAAAACAATATAACAAAAATAAAAACACTCCATTAAGACAATGGAGTAAAAAAACTTTTTTTAAAAGGCGCCACCCGGATTTGAACCGGGGATAGAGGTGTTGCAGACCTTTGCCTTACCACTTGGCCATGGCGCCATTTTTGTACTTGCTAACGCCTAACGCAGGCGTTTTTGACTTCTAAAGTCCCTTCTCTACACAACCTGCAGGCTGTTCAAGAGTTTTTGTAATTGCTAACGCCTGTTTGACGTTTTAAATGATCTGTGGGGGAATCGAACCCCCGTTACCGCCGTGAAAGGGCGGTGTCTTAGCCGCTTGACCAACAGACCTCAAGTTTTAAGGGCTTAATCCTCTCGCACTTAATCAGAGCTCCCCGAGCGGGACTCGAACCTGC
>JAFWDD010000031.1 GCA_017534115.1 Bacillota bacterium
AATGTGGATAACATAATCACGGACGACATAATTCTTGCCCGGAAGTGTATTGACGAAAGCCGGTACAGCAATTTGCTTTCCGAGTTTATGAAACTGCTGATTCAGTAGTCTCTTCTTGGTGTCTTTCTTGGGGCTCTGCTCCAAACCCCGCAAGGGATTTCATCCCTTGACCCGGTGTATGTGCTTCGCACCCGTATTCGGGAACTTTGCGGCTGAAATACAGTTTTTGACATATGTAATTTTTAGACTGAAATGCTGGATGAAGCGGCTCGGCAAAGAACGATGTATCTTTAATTTGTTTTTGAAATGAAAAGATTTTTTAAGCAAAAATAAAAATCCCGCAGGACTTTTTTATTTATCCTGCGGGATTACTTTTTGATTTATTAGCTGCATTGCGTCTTTTTACCGGAGTCTCCGGAAATCGCAGTGCAGATTTTTGGGGTTCAATTAAAACATGGGAACTACTGCGCCCTGATAATTATCTTCGATGAATGTTTTGATCTCATCTGATGTAAGGACTTCAATAAGAGCTTTAACGCGAGGGTCTTCTTCATTGCCTTCTTTTACGCAGAGAACGTTAGCGTATGTTTCAGCAGCAAGTGAATCTTTTTCTTCTTTTGCGATTGCGTCTGTTTCAGCATTCAAGTCAGCCTGAATAGCATAGTTGCCGTTGATAACTGCCATGTCTACGTCCTGAAGTGTACGAGCGAGCTGAGCTGCTTCCATTTCAACGATTTCAATGTTTAAAGGATTTGATGTGATATCAAGTTTTGTAGCTTTTAAGCCGGCATCTTCGTTGATTTCGATAATTCCGTTTGCTGCAAGAAGAAGAAGTGCTCTTGCTTCGTTTGTTGTGTCGTTGGGAACAGCGATTGAAGCACCGTCTGCGAGTTCTTCGATTGTAGCTGTTTTTCCGGGATAGAGTCCAAGGGGCTCATAGTGGATAGCGGCAACGGGAACGATGTGTGTGCCGTTTTCAGCGTTGAAATCATCTAAATAAGGTGTGTGCTGGAAGTAGTTTGCGTCGATGTCGCCTGATTCAAGGTTGCTGTTGGGCTGAACATAGTCTGTGAACTCTACGAT
This sequence comes from Bacillota bacterium, assembly GCA_017534115.1. GTDB lineage: Bacteria > Bacillota > Clostridia > Lachnospirales > Anaerotignaceae > RGIG5631. The sequence continues at coordinate 1,084 of JAFWDD010000031.1, forward strand.
TTCAAGTGAGTAGCCTTTTTCTGCCATTAAAGGGGTAGCCTCTTTAAGGATCTCAGCATGGGGAGCGGGTGTTGCGCCGACTTTGATTACCTCAAGTTCGGGTGCCGCTTCTTCAACGACTTCCTTTGCCTCTGATACTGCTTCTTCTGCTTTGTCTTTTGCGCCGCAGCCTGAAAGCATACCCACAATAAGAGCTGCTGTAGCCGCGATAGCTAAAAATTTCTTCATTTTAAATTCCTCCTCTGATTTTTTAGTTTTAAATGTTCTGAATTTTTTTAGAAGCGAGTTCGCCTCAAACCAAAGATATTATATATCACCTTTTTGGATTATGCAATAAAATTTGGATTTTTCAAGAATTAATTAAAGACGTTTGTCGCCTTTTCTGGATATGTGCATTCCCACAGCCTGGAAAATCTGTACCAGTACTACTATCAGTATTACCGTTACAATCATTACATTTGCCTGATACCTGTAATATCCGTAGTTGATTGCGATAGCTCCCAGGCCTCCGCCTCCGCAGATACCTGCCATTGCTGAGTATCCAAGCACTGTTGTTACGGAGATTGTGGCGCCTACTATTAATGAAGGCTTTGCTTCAGGTATAAGGACCTTGAAAATAATCTGTTTTACCGTAGCGCCCATGGACTGAGCCGCCTCAATAACTCCTCTGTCCACCTCTTTAATGGAGCTTTCCACCATTCTTGCGATGAAAGGAGCCGCCGCGATTGTAAGAGGAACGATAGTTGCCGTCGAGCCGTATGCCTTGCCCATTATTGCTCTTGTAAAGGGAATGAGCATGATCAGCAGGATAAGGAAAGGTATGGAACGGAATATGTTTACGATAACGTTTATAATGCTGTTGGGTACAGGTCTGGGCTGAATTCCGTCCTTATCCGTTATTACAAGGATAATTCCCAGGGGAAGACCTATTGCGTAGGCGATAAGGGTAGACGCCAGTGTCATATAAATGGTTTCCCAGATATTCAATCCAAGAATAGGTATGATTCCGTCAGGCATTTATATCACCTTCCTCTCTGTCGGTAAAGTTGTCGAAAACTTCAATGTTTATTCCCTTGCCTTCAAGGTAGTTCTTTATCTTTTCCGCTCTTTGCGCGTCGTTAGGCAGCTGAATGACGATTTCGCCTACCGCGTTGCCGTCTATGTTTCTTGAGTTCGCGTAGAAAATATTGACTGTCTCGTTGCAGTCCAGAATCATATTTGCGAGAATGGGCTCATATGAAGACCTGCCGTCGAATATGATCCGCAGATAATGTGTGCTTTCGTCGAAATTCTCCGGTATTTTCTCTCCTTCGGGATATACCAGCCTATTTGCCGCCGGTGACTTGGGATGAGTGAAAATATCCTTAACATCGCCGATTTCCGCGATCTTGCTTTCGTCGATGATGGCAACTCTCGTGCAGATCTCCTCAATAACTTTCATTTCGTGGGTGATTACGATGATGGTGATTCCCAGCTTCTGATTGATCTCTTTCAGAAGAGAGAGGATAGACCGTGTTGTCTTGGGATCCAGAGCCGATGTTGCCTCGTCGCAGAGGAGGACCTTCGGATTTGTTGCCAGAGCTCTCGCGATTGCCACTCTCTGTTTCTGTCCGCCTGAAAGCTGTTTTGGATAGGAATACATCCTGTCCTCCAAATCTACCAGCTTCAGAAGCTCTTTTGCCTTTTCAACAGCCTTGTCCTTGGGTACACTGGATATTTCCAGAGGGAAAAGCACGTTTCCCAAAGCGTTTCTCTGCATGAGAAGGTTGAACTGCTGGAAAATCATTCCCATGGACTTGCGGGCCTGATTAAGGTCGTTGTCGCTCAGAGAGACAAGGTCCATTCCGTCGAAGGTAATTTTTCCTTCCGTAGGCTTTTCCAGAAGGTTTATGCATCGCACCAGAGTACTTTTTCCGGCGCCGCTCATGCCGATTATTCCGAAGATCTCGCCTTCCTTAATATCAAGGTTTATATCGTTCAGGGCTGTGATAGGCCCGTTTTTGGTTTCGAAAGTTTTGACTAAATGTTCAATGGAAATTATGGATTTGTTTTCCGTTGATGCTGGGTTAGACATATTTTTCAAACCGCCTTCCATAATTTGAGATACTATACATAACGGTTATTTTATGCACAAATTTAATTATACAATATCTGTTCAATTAATGTCAAATAATAGAAGAATTTTTGTGCATTTTTATGGAAAAGATGGGACGAAAAGATACTTTTTTCTGATATAGTTAAATCAGGGAGTGAGATAAAAGGAGGAAAGAAGGATTTGAATCAAACAGATTTGGAGAAGAAGGTTTCGGATATGGAGGTTTCCTTCGCAAAGAACAGGGAAAGTACAAAAAGCCTCCACAAGAGAGTGGATAAGCTGGAGCGTACCATGGATTCCATCAACGAGCTGGCCCTTTCCGTGCGGGATATAGCCGGAGAGGTCCGGGCCATGCGCAGCGACCTGAACGACCTTAACGGCAGAGTCCGGCATATGGAAATGAAGCCTGAAAAGATGTGGAACAATGCCGTGGAGACAGTTATTTCCGTGTGTATAGGCGCCGTTGCGGGATATGTTTTTTCCGTGCTGTTCTGATATAAAAAGAAGAGGTATACCGGTTGGCGTACCTCTTTTTTGTGTTTGATATCGGAAGTGTCATATTTATGAGCCTATAATCCGCCGAAGGCGAATTTAGCTTCAGAACTTATATTTCTCTTCCAAATACTTCATAAACCCGTCCAGTCCCAGAGAAATATCGTCATAAGTCTCATCAAAATTCCCCGTATACCAAGGGTCTGCAATGCCTCTGGAAAGTCCGGCAAACTGCAGAAGCGTGTAAATCTTACCTTCCGGGTCGTCACTGATGATCCGCTTGATGTTGCGTATATTCAGATCGTCCATTGCGATTATGTAATCGTATTTTTTATAATCCGCTTTGGTGAGCTGTCTGGCGGCTCTGGGATACATGGGTACTCCCATTTCGTTCAGCTTCCGTCTTGTGCCGTAATGTGTGTCTTCGCCGATCTGTTCGCGGCTCGTAGAACATGAATCAATGTAAAATTTGTCCGAAAGACCTTTTTTGTTCACCATGTCCACAAACATGAATTCCGCCATGGGGCTGCGGCAGATATTGCCGTGGCAGATGAAAAGTACGTTTATTTTCTTCATAGGTACTCCTTTTTATCACTCGTATCGTTTTTTCTCACATCATTTTGATCGTATACTTCAGCTTATACCATCCGTTTTTATAATCTGTGGTAGTGCAGTCCATTTTACAGCCTCTGTTGGAGTATACGGTAGAGAATGCTTCCTTGAACCAGTCAACAATATTGTCCTTGACCTTGTCGCCCTTTGCGGGGAAAGAAATCTCGATCGTTTTGCCTTTTTTGCCCTTCAGCTCGGATGTCATGACCTTCAGGAACTCAAGCTTATTGGTCACCGGAGTTTTGCAGGTCACTCCGTCCTGATATATTACCTCCAATTCGGGCTGTATGCCGTAAAGGTTGTCGAAGCTGTACTTCTCTCCGCTGCAGATAGGCAGGAAAGCGTGCTTTTCGGCTCTTCTGTGGTTATCCATCATCTGCATATCCGTGCAGTTATAATACATATAGCTTATGTGGTTTTTCGCGGCCTTGTCATAGCAGTCGTTCCATGTGATGTCTAAATTGTAAAAGTCGTCGTCAAGCTTGAGAATGTTCCACGCGTGGCGGCTCCATTCATTGTCCTCCATGCCGATCGCCGTTCCGCTGCAGTAGTAGCAGGGAGTGCCCAGCTTCTGCATGAGGAGCTGAAACGCGCGGGTATATCCGGCGCACACAGCCTTGCGCTCCACAAGAGCGGCGTATGCTGTCTGGTGGAACCCGACAAATTCATATGAGATTGTCTTTACCATCTGGTCATGGATAAGACGTTCCTGCTCATGAGGCTCCTTGCCCTTGACCATTTTGATGTATTCCTCCACGCTTTTGTCAAGCAGCCGCTGATGTGACTTAAGATTTTTCGCCAGACCGTTATACTCGGGTTTTATGGCGGTCACAACGTCTCTGAGCATTGCGTAGGCGCAGTTGCCGGAAAACCAGAACAGCTCGGGACGGTCGTATATAATTGCCTTTATAACATTGTTTACCTCATCGGCATTGATTTTTGTTGTGGGTTTAATAACGTCTTTTACTATGTTTATTCCAACAAGAACCTGTTGATAAAGTTTTTTCTCATTGTCGGAAAGATTTCCATAGAACGGGTAAAAGAGCGGCTCATAATCGTTGTTCATTTTGGTGCCTCCAGTTTTTATGTAAATTAGGAATAGAAGTTGCCTGTAATTATTACCTGTTTTAAATTTTATCACTAAATCCGATTGCATTCAACAAATGAATCCGTTTTTCCCAAACACAAGGGTTTGACTTGAATTATCCGGTTAGTATATAATTAGAATATGCTTAAAATAGGAGGTTTTAAAGTATGAGAGCGGATATAAAGGAATATCAGGCTGTGGAAGAGGCGGCTATGAAGTTTGTAAAAAGCGTGGCAGAGGGAAACAGCAAGTACGCGAAAGAGCTCTTTATTGACGAGGCGGTCCTTTTCGGATATCTGGACGGAACGCTTGAGCACGGCTCCATTGAGCAGTTTTACCATAACGTAGATACTGTTCCCGGCGGAGATAATTTCAAGGCTCGTGTGGATGTTCTTCTGGTAGAGGAATCTCTTGCGGTGGTAAGGGTTTTGGAAGAAGGCTGGGGTAACAGGATCGATTTTACGGATGTTCTGCTTCTGCTTAAAATGGACGGACAGTGGAAATGCGTGGCCAAGGCCTATAATCAGAATTCCAATACGATCAATAAATAAAAAAATGCGGGTATTTCAGCCGAATAGGTCTGATTACCCGTTTTTTGTCTGCGCATAAAGCAGAATCAATTTTCTGTTTTTTTGAGATATTGCGGCCCAACAGCCTTTGTGAGCCAGACGCCGTTTACCGAGCGGAAGAAAACATATCCGTCAGTGTGCATTTTTCCGCTGAGCACTTCGTAAATTACAGGTTTCCCGTGTCTTTGGCCCACTTTGCAAGCAGTTTCGGCATCTCCCGACAGATGAACATAAAGCCGTGACATGGGCAGAAGTCCTTCGCGGTCAATGGATTTTACATTTTTCTCGCCGGTGCCGTGATAAAGAATTTCCGGCGGAACGACTTCCTCCAGCTCCACGTCCACAGGTATGGAATGTCCCTGATTTGCCCGAATAAGAGTTTTGTCCTCATTAAAAGAATACCTTTGCTTCTCGTCTTCGGCAACGATCCTTTCAAGCCTTGCCATATCCAGAGGATACCGCTTGTTTATGCCCGCAATGAGCTCGCTGACATCCGCCCAGCCGTGTTCGTCCAGATTTATGCCGATGACCCATGGCTTGTGCCGCAGAATAAGGGATATGAATTTGCTGATTTTTTTGTCTGTCATGTTATTTTACCCCGTAAGTTTGGATTAATAAAATTTTATCACCAAAGAGAAGAGGATTCAATAAATATCAATGTTATTCTTGATGAAATGACATAATTATGATACAATAATCCCATATAAAGGAGGCGTGTGTTATGCCAAACATTATTCCCATAAGAGATTTAAAAAATACCGCAAAAATCTCAGAGCTTTGCCACCGGACAAACGAGCCTGTTTTCATCACAAAGAACGGTTACGGGGATATGGTTCTCATGAGCATGGAGACATACGAGAAAAATATGCTGATGATGGACGTTTATGCCAAAATAGCCCAAGCCGAAAAAGAGATAGAAGAGGGCAAAACCGTGGATGCGAAAGCTGTATTCAGTGAGTTGAGGAAAAAGTACAATGTATAAAGTGGAAATGACGTTTTCCGCACAGAAAGACCTGAATGAAATTTGTGAATATATAGCGTTTGAGCTTAAGAATATTACGGCTGTGGAAGACTTTCTGGCAAAAACAGAAAAATGCCTCGATTTTCTGGCCGAACGACCATATATGTATGAGACCTGCCGTGATGAACGTCTTCATATAGACGGATATCGCAGAGCAGTTATAAAAAATTATGTTATGATATACCGGGTGGACGACAAAAAGCAAAAGGTTTATGTCCTTCGGTTCTTTTACGGCGCGCGGGATTACGAAAAATTGATTTAAATACATAAGTTCAGAAACAGTCTGGAAACGGAATATTTTTTGACACTGAACTGAAAATTGACATAAAAAAGAGGATACAGCAGCGTATCCTCAATTTTTTTCAAAAAATAACATTTTCCATAGATTGCCCTTTATCAGATAACCTTCCCTTGCATATTACACGGGGTCAAGGGGCGAAGTCCCTTGCGGATTCTTAGGGCGGAGCCTCATCCCAAAATCCTTCCGCTGCACTTTGTTTCGCTCCAGTATTTTGGGAACCCTGATTTTGCGGGGTTCTTAGGGGCGGAGCCCATGAGCCGCCGGAGGCACTTTTACAGCATATGCGCGCGTATTTCTTCTGCTGACATGGGCGAAATATCCGCAGGCGCTATATCGAATATAGTCTTGCATCCGAAATCGCCTTTCTGACTCAGCTTGTATGCCGCTCTCGCATAAGCAGTGAGAATACTGGACGTAAACTGAGGGTTGGAATCCAGCTTAAGACTGTATTCGATGGTGTGGCTGCACTCGTCATTCCATCCGGTCTTGCCTGTCCTGATAACAAATCCGCCGTGAGGAATTCCGCTGTGGTCTCTCTTCAGCTCTTCCTCTGTAATGAAATGTACGGTCGTGTCATAATCAGCGAAATAATTGGGCATTGTCTTGATAGCTTTTTCGATAGCCGCTAAATCAGCGCCTTCCTTGGGCACAACAAAGCACTCTCTGAGATGTTTCTCGCGTGCCGTAAGCTCGGGATTCTCGCCGGAACGCACTCTTTCCAGAGCGGATTCAATGGGTATTGTATACTGCTTTCCGTCAAGAACGCCTTCCACTCTCCTGATAGCGTCGGAATGTCCCTGGCTGACGCCTTTGCCCCAGAATGTGTAATCCTTTCCGTTGGGCAGAATTGAGTTTGCGTAAAGCCTGTTCAGAGAGAACATACCGGGGTCCCAGCCAATGGAAATAATGGCCGTGTGCTTGCTTTCCTTTGCGGACTTGTCCACATTGGCGAAATGCTGGGGAATATTTGCGTGTGTGTCAAAGCTGTCGATCACATTGAAATACTTCGCCATTTCGGGAGTCATTTTGGGAAGATCCGTCGCGCTTCCTCCGCAGATTATCATTACATCTATTTTATCAGTCATATTTTTGGCATCGTCAAAGGAAAATACCTTTGCGTTGGGGTCGGCTATTTTAAGGTCAGCGGGATTTCTTCTTGTGAAAACGCCTACAAGCTCCATGTCAGGCGCCTTGTTGACAGCGCATTCAACGCCTCGTCCCAGATTTCCGTATCCTGCAATACCAATTCTAATCATATAAATACGTCCTTTCTTAATATATTTTAAAGCTTTAATTGAATAAAGTATAACACAGCGCTTTTTAAAAAAGCAATCTTGCTTGCGCTCATGTTTTTTTATACCAAGGTTAATAAATGGTTATATTCATTTTTTATGTATTATTTTCCCGTTTACGGATTTTTCCAGAGAATTGACAAATTCCATCTGCCTTATCTTCATGTATCCCGCAAGCTGTTTGTTGGCGAATTCCATAAGCTCATCTTTGAGAGCATCTGAGGGCGCGATGCCGATTTCCGGTACAACAAAGGCTTTAATGAGCATTCCCATGTCCTCGTTCGGCACACCGACAACCATGCATTCATAGACGGCAGGATGCTTTATAAGCACTGTCTCTATCTCAAAAGGACTCACACGGTATGCCTTGGTCTTGATAAGATCATCTGTACGTCCGCCGTAATAAATATATCCTTCCTCATCTGCGCGGGCAAAGTCTCCTGTATGGAAAAGCCCGTGTTCCCAGAGTTTTTCGTATGCTTCTTCATCCTTGTAATAACCCATGGCGATTCCGTCCTGATAATGTCCCGCATGGTCCGGAATGATCATGATCTCGCCGAATCTGCCGGCTTCAACGGGCTTTCCGTCTTCATCGGCAATTACGGTATTGAACTTGGGCGCGATTTTCCCCAGAGAACCTTCCTTAACAGTCAGATATTTCATATTTCCTATGTAAAGGCTGGCTTCCGACTGTGCAAGGCCTTCCCGCAGGACGATTCCCGTCTGGCGGTACACTTCCTCGAAAACCTTCACCGGAAGAGGCTCTCCTCCGCAGGACAGAGTATCCAGCTCCGAAAGGTCGTACTTGTCCATTCCTACGCGTATAAGACCTTTGTAAAGTGTAGGCGGCGCCATAAATGAGTTCACCTTGTGCTTTTCCAGGGTTTCCAGTATTTTTTCCGGCGAAAAAGCGTCATATTCATAAATCAGGAGAGGAATTCCGATAAGCCACGGCCCGTAAAATTTGGTGCCGGTGGTCATTGCCCAGCCCGAATCTCCCATTGACAGGTGCAGACCGCCTTTTTCGGAACACAGCAGATACCGTGACGCTACGATCTGTGTCAGCATGAATATAAAATTATGCATTACGGCTTTGGGCATTCCCGTAGTTCCTGACGTGAAGTATATTATGGCAGGGTCGTGGGCGGAAGTTTCAACTCTTTCGAATTCAGATGGAGCATTTTGGATCTCCTTTGTCAGATTTATGAATCCGTACACATTTTCCCGAACGGAAAAAAGATACTTAACGCCGCATTTTTCCGCCGCGCTCCGTACATTTTTCGGAGTATCCCCGTAGGGAGTGGAGATTATATGGGTCACATCCGCCTTTTTGATCCGGTATATGAGAGCAGGTTCGGGAAGCATATAAAATACGGGACAGAGCGCAGCTCCCAGTTTGTGCGCCGCAATGGCGATATACCAGTATTCATAATGGTTTTTCAGCACCACCATGAGTTTGTCGCCTTTTTTGATGCCGTTATGGGAAAGCACATTGGCTGTTTTATTGCTTAGAATCCGAATATCTTCAAATGTGAGCCGTCCTGTGCCGATATGCTCGTCATCATAAACAAGAGCGAGCTTTTCGGGATTTTCCCGTGCGATCGCGTCCGTCACATCATACCCGTAATTGAAATCCGGCGGATATACAGCCCGGAATTTCTCCAGATGGTTTTCTTTATTAAAACTTTCTTCGCAGAATTTTTTGTAAAAATCACTAAACATATGGTACCTCGTAAGGTTATTGAAATTTTCTGTTATTATAGCACCATTTTAGTGAATTATCCATAGAAATTGAAAATGACGGGTATTTCCTTTGTTGACATGGACATGGGATTAGATTATAATCATTTTAATTCATATATATTGTTGTTCTGACATTGAAGATTTTTTCTGAGAGGGAAGGCGGATTTTAGAATTATTTCAGGATATCTGCGCCCTTTCGAGAGGCGTATTTTTTTTATTTTCCGGCAGGTGATCTTATGAATTCGGATAAATTGAAAAACCTTATAGACAGGCTGGAAAAAGAAAACAGACTTGATCCGGCGGAATGGGAGGCTCTTTTTTCCCATTGGAAGAACGCTTCTCTGCGTGAGTATGCGGCGGAAAAAGCCAGCGCGCTGCGGATGAAAAAATTCGGGAATAAAATCTTCATACGAGGACTTATCGAGTTTTCCAATTACTGTAAAAACGACTGTTTCTACTGCGGAATACGCCGAAGCAATACCAATGCGGAAAGATACCGTCTGGAAAAGCCGGAAATCCTCGAAGCCTGTTCAAAAGGTTATGAGCTGGGATTTCGGACGTTTGTTCTTCAAAGCGGAGAGGACCTCTATTTCACGGACGAAAAAATGACGGACATTATAAAGGAAATAAAGAGGATTTTTCCCGACTGCGCCCTTACACTTTCCATAGGCGAGAAATCGAAGGAGACTTACGAAAAATACAAAGCCGCCGGAGCGGACAGGTTCCTTCTTCGCCACGAAACGGCGGACAAGGCTCATTACGAGGCTCTTCATCCCAAGGAGCTTTCTTTTGAGAACAGAATGAAATGCCTTGAAGACCTGAAGGAACTGGGTTTTCAGACGGGATGCGGAATTATGGTGGGTTCTCCGTTTCAGACAGTAAAAACTCTGGCGAAAGACATGGTCTTCATGCAGGATTTCAAACCTCACATGGTTGGCATAGGACCTTTCATATCCCAGCATGACACGCCGTTTAAGGATTTTCCCAATGGAAGCGTTGATCTGACGCTTTTCATACTTTCACTGACAAGGCTCATGCTTCCCGACGCCAATATTCCGGCGACAACTGCTCTCGGCTCTTTGGACGAAAAGGGAAGAGAAAAGGGGATACTTTCCGGCGCAAATGTGGTAATGCCCAATTTAAGTCCCGTGGATGCCAGAGACAAGTACAATCTTTATGATAATAAGCTCCGAACAGGAGCGGAGGCCGGAGAAAATCTGCGTCTTCTTTCCGAAAAACTGAAAAAAATCGGATGCGAAATAAGTGTTGACAGAGGAGATTTCAAAATCAGATAAAATAAAAAAATACTATACAAAAAGTTTTGACCGGAAAGTTTTTTAAAAAATCCTGACCGGTAAAAGAGGAGGTAAATTATGTATAAATATGACGTAATGTCGGCTAAAGCAGAGGAATTCATAAATCACGAGGAGATAATGGAAACTCTTTCCTATGCCGAAGCCCATAAGGATGACGTAAAGCTCATTGACGAGATAATAGAAAAGGCGAAATTAAGAAAAGGCCTTTCGCACAGGGAAGCGTCCGTACTCCTTGCCTGTGAGATTCCCGAAAAGATTCAGGAAGTCTATGATCTGGCAAGACAGATAAAGAAGGATTTTTATGGCAACAGAATAGTTATGTTTGCGCCGCTCTATCTTTCCAATTACTGCGTAAACAGCTGTGTGTACTGCCCTTACCATATTAAAAACAAGCATATTTCAAGGAAAAAACTCACTCAGGACGATGTCCGCCGCGAGGTCATAGCTCTTCAGGACATGGGGCATAAGCGTCTCGCCATCGAAGCAGGCGAGGATCCTGTAAACAATCCTATCGAGTACATACTTGAGTGTATAAATACGATTTATTCCATTAAGCATAAAAACGGCGCTATCCGCAGGGTAAACGTAAACATCGCAGCTACGACAGTTGAGAATTACAGAAAACTGAAAGAGGCTGGAATCGGCACATACATTCTTTTCCAGGAGACGTACCACAAGGAAAGCTACGAAAAGCTTCATCCCGCAGGACCCAAGCACAATTACGCATACCATACGGAAGCAATGGACAGAGCCATGGAAGGCGGAATTGACGACGTAGGTCTGGGCGTTCTTTTCGGTCTTGAGCTTTATAAATATGAATTCGCGGGACTTTTAATGCACGCGGAGCATCTTGAGGCCGCAAAGGGAGTAGGTCCCCATACGATAAGCGTTCCCAGAATAAAAAGAGCCGACGACATCGACCCTTCGGTTTTCGATAACGGCATAAGCGACGATATTTTCGCGAAACTCTGCGCCTGCATAAGGGTTGCGGTGCCTTACACGGGAATGATAATCTCCACCCGTGAGAGCAAAGAGGTCCGCGAGAAGGTTATCGGTCTCGGCGTTTCCCAGATCAGCGGAGCGTCCCGTACATCCGTCGGCGGATACGACCAGCCCGAGGAAGAGGACGACAATTCGGCACAGTTTGATGTAAGCGATACAAGGACTCTTGACGAGGTTATAAACTGGCTCATGCGCATAGGCTATATTCCCAGCTTCTGCACAGCTTGTTACAGAGAAGGCAGAACAGGAGACAGGTTTATGACCCTTTTGAAAGCGGGACAAATCCAGAACTGCTGTCATCCCAACGCGCTTATGACCCTTAAGGAGTACATAGAAGACTACGCCAGCGAGGACACGAAACGGATCGGAGAGGAGCTTATACAGAAGGAGCTTCTCAATATTCCCAATCCCGTTGTCCGCGCCAAAGCGACAGAATACATAGAAAACATACACACAGGACAGAGAGATTTTCGTTTTTGAGGTGATTTTATGGGATTAACAGGAATTCCCGCGGCAGAAAGAACTCATATAGGCTTTTTCGGAAAGAGAAACGCAGGCAAATCCAGCCTGATAAACGCTGTTACAGGCCAAAGCCTTTCCATAGTTTCCGATGTAAAGGGAACTACTACCGACCCGGTGCTTAAAACCATGGAAATACTTCCTCTCGGTCCGGTGGTGATTATAGATACTCCCGGAATCGACGACGAAGGTGAATTAGGAACTCTCAGAGTTGAAAAAAGCTTCGATATGCTCAGGAAATCCGATATAGCCGTTCTTGTTGTCGAGGCAAAAGAAGGACTTTCACCGGAGGATGAAAAGCTTTTAGCTGAAATCAAAAAGAGAAATCTTCCGTATATCATATGCTATTCAAAATGCGATGAATATATGGGCGAAGCCGGCGAAAACGAGATTTACACCAGCGCTAAAAACAATGTGAACATTTTTGAATTGAAGGAAATGATCGCGGGTAAGATCAAAAGTACTTCCGAAAAGCGTATAGTTGGCGACATGATAGATCAGGGCGATATTGTGATTCTGGTAATCCCCATAGACGAGTCCGCGCCAAAAGGACGGCTTATTCTTCCCCAGCAGCTCACGATACGGGATATTCTGGATAAAAACGCGTCCTGCATCTGCCTTCAGCCAGATGAGCTGGCGGATACATTGAACGCTTTAAACAAAAAGCCTGCGCTTGTCATAACGGACAGTCAGGTTTTCGGGCAGGTTTCCAAAACTGTCCCTGAGGAAATACCTTTGACATCATTCTCCATACTGATGCTGAGATATAAAGGTGAATTTGAGGACGCTTTCCATGCCGTGAAAACCCTGGACAGTCTTCAGGACGGAGATAAAATCCTTATTTCCGAAGGCTGCACACATCACAGGCAGTGCAACGATATCGGAACAGTAAAGCTTCCCTCATGGATTGAGGATTTTACGGGAAAACGCCTTCAGTACGAGTTTTCCAGCGGCACAGGTTTCCCCGGAGACCTTTCGCCATACAGGATGATAATCCATTGCGGAGGATGTATGCTCAATGAAAAGGAAATGAAAAACAGGATGAACGAGGCAAAACGCCAGGGAGTGCCTATCTCCAATTACGGAATGGTCATAAGTTACGTAAACGGCATTCTGGAGAGGGCGACCAGAGTGTTTGAAAAATAAAAACAAGCCGGAGGATTTGAAATCTTCCGGCTTTTATATATGCAAAAAATTTTCACTTTTTATCCCAGCTTCTTCAATTCCTTCAGTAGATTCAGAGCCACAGGCTTTACCTCCGGCTTCAGCTCGTGGAAAAGCTTTACGATGGGCTCATTCTGGTATTTGTCCGAAGCAGGGGAGATATATGTAAATATATGCCCCAGGTCATAATTAAGGGTTTCGCAAATGGAATCCAAAACATCGATTGTGGGGCGCACGTGTCCGTTTTCGATTTTTGACAGATACACAGTGGTTATTTTTGCCTTTTCCGCCACATATTCCTGTGTAAGTCCTTTCATGATTCTGCCGGATTTAATACGGCTTCCAATGAGTTTGTAATCTACCATTCCTAATCACCTTCTATACATAGTCCGCAAAACTGTACTGCTAATATAATAAACTATAAGTATAACATAAGTCAACAATTTAATATGTGAACCTGCACGGAGTTTGTTCAATTTTTTTGAATATTGGCAAAAGAGGGAAAGAATTTGGTTTTAGTCATTAAATTTCCCGATCTGCGAAAAATATTTTTTCCGGACAGAGCTGTAGCCGCGATTTTTTACCAATACTCTGTTTTTTGCGCATATGCGGTTTTTTGTAAGATAGATTTAATAAATATACTGTAGTCACGGGGTGTGAAATATGGTAAAATGAAAAACGAATTAAGGAGAGGGATATTTGCGTTTTTATGAGATTATGAAACGGGAAACTGAAACATTTTCATCAGCGGAAACGTTAAATATTAAAAAAGAAGAAAAATATAGAAAAGAGGTAGACAAAAAATGTTAAAGAAAACTGCTGTATGCGCAGCTATGGCTGCGTGCCTTGCCGTTGGCTCACTTGCGGGATGCGGTGCGAAGGACGGAGCGGGAAAGGCTGACAAATCCGGAGCAAACAGCGCGGAATCTTCCGTAACGAGCTCAAAATATGCTTACAAACCGGAATTTATAGACCTTAAAGATGAAAAGATAAACGGTATTTCCGGATTTTGCAATTTCGGCGACGAGGTTATATTCGTAGGCGATAAGATCATCGGACAGAAAACAGAATATGCCGGCACAGAGAATGAATACACATACGATGAAACAGCGCCGGAAATTTACAAATTTGATATTAATTCCAAAGAAATCACAGATATGGCTCCCTTTAACGCCGTTAAAGTGCCCGACGGAATGGAAGGCAGCAGCTATATAAGCAATATGTTCAAGGGCTAAGGCGATACATTCTGGACATACGAATACTTATATACATATTCATACGACTTTCCTCCCGGAGTTGACGAAAACAGCGAAAACGCGTGGGAATACTATGTTGAAGGCGAAAATGTGTCATATTTAAGACAGTTCGACAAAGAAGGAAACGAGCTGAAATCAATAGATACCTCCGCGGCAGGCTTTGAAGGCACAGTTGAATCCATTGAGATGGACTCCAAGGGCAACGTTTATATGTCAGGCTGGGAAGACGGAATTAAGGTTCTCGACCCGGACGGAAATGTTAAAGCCGAGATTCCTGCAGAAGACAGAAGAGATTCATCATTATCCAAAATTGGTCCCGATAAAATCGGCGTAACAAGCTATTCCGAGGATTATACAAATAGAACTCTCAATATAATCGATCCCGAAACAGGAAGCTTTGGAGAAAAAATCGAACTGCCTTCCAACGCATACACCGTATTCCAGGGTTTCGGGGATTACGATTACTGCTATTACTATAACGGAAAGATTTACGGACACAAAAACGGAGCGGAAGAAGAAAAGGTTCTTGACTGGTTCGATTACGACATCAATTCCGAGAATGTAATGAAATACACGTTCCTGGATAACGGCAACATTATCGCTTATTCATCCGAATGGGACGAAAGTTCTCAGGAATCCGTTGATTCCATTATACTTATGAACTCTGTTGACGCGGCTGATGTTGTCCAGAAGGAAGAAATCGTTCTGGCAAGCCTTTACGGCGACTATCAGGTTAAAGATCTGGCTCTCAAGTTCAACAGAACCAGCGACAAATACCGTATTGTAATGAAAGATTACTCCGAGTTCAACAAAGACGGAGATTATTCGCTGGGACTTACAAAACTTAACACGGAAATTATCTCCGGACAGGTTCCCGATATTTTAGTAACATCTGAGCTTCCCATGCAGATGTATGCCGCAAAGGGACTTCTTGTTGATCTTTGGGATTATATTGACAAAGACTCTGAAATCAGCCGTTCCGATCTTATGGAGCATATTTTCGACGTTATGTCCACAGACGGAAAGCTTTATCAGGTGGCAAGCAACTTCGGAATCATTTCAGCTAAGGCAAATAAGGACATATGGGGAGAAGAAACAGCTTCTATCCACAATCTTACTGAAAAAGCAAAGGACCTTCCCGAAGAAACAAAGCTTTTCAACGAATATATGACAAGAGACGAAATCGTCAACTTCGTAATTTATATGAATATGGGAGAACTGGTAGACTGGAACACAGGCGAATGTCATTTTGATTCACCCGAATTTGTTGAAATGCTTGAATTCGCCAAATCCTTCCCTGAAGAGGTTGACTGGGATAACTATGAATATAAGGACGAAAACAATCTTTTATTAACAGGAAAACAGCTTCTTACACTGGCGTCTGTTTATGATACAAGCGATTTCATTCAGTCTGAGGCTGCAATGGGCGGAAAAACTGTATATGTGGGAACTCCCGGTTTGTCAAAAGGCATAACAGGCATATATCCCGGAACAGGTCTTGCCATTACAACATCCTGCAAAAACAAAGACGCTGCATGGGAATTTGTACGCACTCTTCTGACAGAGGATTACCAGAAGAATAACACATGGTCTCTTCCCACAAACAAAAATGTATTCGATGACAAGATCAAAGAGGCGATGACGGAAGAAATTGACGCGGACGGAAACAGAGTTGCCAAATCCTTCTACTATGACGGCAGCGACAACGAGATTGCAGTTTACGCAATGACTCAGGAACAGGTTGATAAATTAATGGATTTAATCAATTCCGTAGATTCAGTTATAGAATTTGACAATTCCATGCAGGATATCATATCAGATGAACTCAACGGCTTCTTCAATGGAGAGATTTCGGCGGAAGAAACCGCAAAACATATTCAGAGTAGAGTAAATCTCTATGTTTCAGAACAGAAATAATTGACGTAAGGAACGATAGTTATGAAGCTTATTAATAAGAAGGGGAGCTCCGTGAGCCGGAGCTCCCATAATAAAAAGCTTTTTCATAAACCGGGCAGAGATTTTCTCACAAGCCTCGGATTTACGGGTCCGGGCTTTGCGGGAGTGCTCATATTCTTCATAGCTCCTTTTGCTGTGGTAGTCTATTATTCATTTACAAGGGGAGTTCTGGACCACACATTTACGGGAATGCAGAATTACTCAAATGTAGTGCATAATTCCGCATTTCAGCTGGCCATGAGAAACACATTTAAGTTTACAATAGCGGCAGTACCGCTTGCGGTGGTGCTTTCGCTGTTTCTGGCCCTTTTGCTGGAGCAGAAAATGTTCGGCAAAAGCCAGTGGAGGACTTTTTTCTTAAGCCCGATTATGGTGCCCATAGCCTCCACGATTCTTGTATGGCAGGTCCTTTTCCACAGCGGCGGAGTTATAAATGATTTCATTGCCATATTCGGAGTGGATAAAATTGACTGGCTGAAGTCGGAATACTGCCTTGTGGTAATCGTAATTCTGTTTTTATGGAAAAATCTGGGATACAACATGATTTTGTTTATGGCAGCGCTGAACAACATACCTAAAACTCTTTTGGAGGCGGCGGATGTTGAGGGAGCCTCGGCTATACACAAATTTGTGCATATAAAGCTGAGATACCTGTCGCCCACAATTCTGTTCGTGGCCATACTTTCCATAATAAACTCATTTAAGGTATTCAGGGAGATTTATCTCCTTTCCGGGGACTATCCCTATGACGGGCTTTATATGCTGCAGCATTTCATGAACAATATGTTCAGGACTCTGGATTATCAGAGGCTTTCCGCGGCGGCAGTCATACTTGCACTTATAATGATAGGAATAATAGCTCTTCTGTTTGTGGTTGAAAATAAATTCGGAAAGGATATTGAAGGCTGATGAGAAAAAAACTTATAAAGAAAATTTCATTTACGGTCATAGCCGGAATATTCGCCATAATGTTTATTCTGCCCACAGTCCTGACCATAACCAATTCGTTTATGACGCAGACGGAGATAACTGCCAATTACGGAAAGATTTTCTCCAATGTAAAGGAAAAGAAAAGCTATATTTCCGATAAAATAAACCTGAAATTTATACCGGACAAGGTCAGCGGGTCACAGTATTCCTCCGTGCTTTTCAAAAGTCCGGATTATCTTTTCAAATTCTGGAATTCGGTGATTCTGGTGGTGCCCATAGTAATTCTTCAGGTCAGCTTTGCCTGCCTGTCGGCTTACGGTTTTACCCGATGGCGAGGGCGAGTCCGGGACATTATATTCTTTTCGTACGTTATATTGATGTTAATGCCATATCAGGTAACGCTGGTTCCCAACTTTCTCGTAAGCGAATGGCTGGGAATTCTTAACACCCGATGGGCAATAATCTTTCCGGGAATGTTCACTCCCTTTTCCGTATTTTTGATTACGAAATTCATGAGGAGGATTCCCAAATCACTTATAGAATCGGCCAAGCTTGACGGTTCAAGCGAATGGCAGATATTCAAAAACATTTGCCTGCCCCAGTGTAAAGGCGCGATTTTCTCTACGGCTATGCTGGTTTTCGTGGACTACTGGAACATGGTGGAGCAGCCCGTAATTCTGCTTCCCGATGCGGCCAAACAGCCTCTTTCGGTGTACCTGTCAGTCATAAACTCCGGAGAAATAGGCATTGCCTTCGCTGTGGCGGTAATATACATGATACCCTGCTTGCTGCTCTTCCTTTACGGCGAGGAATATCTTGCTGAAGGAATAGCGTATTCAGGTTCGGTAAAAGGATAAGAGGTGCGGCAATGGAAAATGAAACCAGCAAAAAACGTGAATTAATAAAAACAGCGGCAATCGTATTTTTGATAATACTCCTTGTGCTTACGTTTTTTTCGAATACAATAAGAAACAGATCTCTTCCCGAGGTATCCTCTCAGTATGTAAAGGGAGGAACCATAAACGCCAAGATCAGAGGAAGCGGGACCGTAAGCGCCAACGAAGCCTACGAGGTTACAATCAACCAGACAAGAAAGGTAAGATCTGTTCTTGTAAAAGTCGGCGACGAGGTAAATGTGGGAGACGTCCTTTTTATACTTGAGGAATCTGAAAGCGACGAATTGAGAGATGCGCAGGACGCTCTTCTGCAGAAGGAGGCAAGCTACCAGAAAAGTCTCATAGCCTCGGCAAATGAAAGCGCCAAGGTTAATCATGACGTTAAAAAAGCAAGAGATGAGTATGAATCGGCCAAGTCCATTCTGGCTATATACAGCGACAAGGATTACAATACGATCCTCAGAGAGGAAAGCGAAGCCCAGGCAAGGCTTAAAACTCTTGAAAACGAATATGACAGAGCTGTATCCGAATGGGAGAGAGCAAAAGGCGAAACGGAATACGTGGATGCCGTAGAAGATGAAAATACATATAAATCGGAGCTTAAGGCTCTTAAAAAGGATAAGGAATCCTATGAAGACGAAATAGAAGACTTAAGAGACGGCAAAGGTGATTCCTACGAATCAACAAACAGAAAAATCACCGACAAGGAAAACGATTTAAGCGATGCCCAGAATGCTTATGCCAGAGATATGGAGGTCTACGGCAAAGGATACAACAGGATCCGCAATCTTGCCGGCGGAAGCGAAGCCATGATGGCGGCTCTTGCGGCAGACAGAGCCAGCCTTGAAAGCAAGCTGGATCCCGATGAGGATGTTGATTATATCATAGAATCCTATCATGTTATAAAAGACGATAAGGATAAAATATCCGATCTTGAGAAGGATATAAAAGACCTTAAAGATACTAAAAAGGACAAAGATACAGATAACTCCACTGCTATTAAAAACGCTCAGAGAAAGCTTGATAGAGTGGAAGCGGAAATAGAAGAAAAAGAAGCTAAGCTCAAGGAAGCGACAGCCAAAAGAGAAGCTCTTGAGGGCAATGTAAAGGCTCTTGAATCCAGAAAAGACAGAGCGAAAGACGCGGTAGACGCTCAGAAGATGGAAGTGGACAAGCTCTCGTCAGCAAAAACAGCGGCAGAGTCTGTTAAAACAGCTCAGATTAATCTGGAGGATCTTCTTTTCCAGCAAAGTCTCGGCTCTGCGGATAATGTGGATATCCAGACTGCAAGAGCGGAAATAGCAAGAGACAGAGACAGACTGAACGAGCTTCTGGAAAATGCCGATGAGGCAGAAGTAAAGGCGAATGTCTCCGGTATAATCGAATCCATAGAAGCGACGGCAGGAAAGAACATAGGAGCGGATACTGCTATGGCGACAATAAATGTTGCCGACAGAGGCTATACTCTTAAGATACCTGTAACCAACGAACAGGCCAAATCCGTTAAGATTGGCGAGCCTGCGGAGATAACGGATTATCTGTGGGGCAGCGAAATAAAGGCTGTTCTTGATAAAATCGAGTCAGACCCTCAGAATCCCGGAAAAGGCAAACTCCTTGTGTTCAATGTAACGGGAGATGTGGAGCTGAATATGAAACTTAATCTGGCAATAGGCCAGAAAACCGCCGCTTATGAGGCTCTTGTGCCCAACAGCGCGGTAAGAAGCGATACAAACGGAAGCTTTGTATATGTTGTAACGGCAAAGAGCAGTCCTCTCGGCAACAGATACATCGCATCCAGAGCGGATATAAAGGTTCTTGCCTCCGACGACAAATATACTGCTGTCAGCGGAGTTGGAACGGGAGACGTGGTAATTACCGCATCGGCGAAACCTATCGAAGCGGGTATGCAGGTAAGATTGGTGGATAATGACTGATGAAGAAACTGGCTTTAAAACTGAAACCCTATGTATGGATAAGCCTTGCGTGTATTGTGGCTTTCTGCATATGCTTGGGACTTTTCATAAATGTGCTGTCTGCGGTGGGAAGCCTTAACGCGGCCAAAGTCTGGGCCGGAAACAGTGAGATGCAGTTTGCCCAGCTTGCGGTATTCTTTCCCGAGGACAATAAGATGGAAGAGGGCGATCTGGCGTCGTTTTTCAGAACTGTTGAGGAAAAGCTTGCGGAAGCCTCCGTGGAAGCGGAAGAGGGACATATCCTTTATAATTATGCGGTGAGCGGTTCCGGAAAGGTTACTGTCAACGGCGAAAAGGGCAATCAGTCCGTCACAGCCATAGGTGTCGGCGGAGATTTCTTCCTGTTTCATCCCCTTAAGCTTGTTTCCGGAAGTTATATCTCCAAGGACGATTTTATGGAAGACAGAATCGTTCTGGACAGAGAAATGGCATGGTCCCTTTTCGGCGGAATAAACGTTGAAGGTATGGAAGTGACCATAGAAGATGAAAGGTTCAGGGTTGCCGGAGTGGTGGAAAGAGAAGACGATTTTGCCACAAAAAAGGCATATAACGACGGTCCCGGGCTTTTCATGAGCTATTCCGCGTTTAACAGGCTCACAGAAGGAAAAATCTCCTGTCTGGAAGTGGTTATGCCCGATGTAATCAGCGGATTTGCGGTGAAAATAGCAGAGGATACATTTGCTGACAGAAACGCTGAGGTAATAGAAAACAGCAAAAGATACAGCCCATCAAGAATCATGGGGCTGACAGGCAGTTTCGGCGAAAGGTCCATACAGAAAAACGGAATTGTGTACCCCTACTGGGAAAACGCCGTCCGTGTGACGGAAAATTATCTCAGTGTGCTTTTTGTGCTCATGATCATATTCGGAGCCTTTCCTGTTGTGACAGGCATAGTGGTATTAACGAGATTCCTTTCGGCCAAAATCAAATATCTGAAGGAAACTGTGCCTGCAAGGATCGAAGAGCGCATAGAGGAGAAAAAAGAGGAAAATTACAGGAAAACAGGTGGTCAATAAATGGCAGAGGTTATATTGAAAAATGTAAAAAAAGTGTATGAAGACAGCGGGGTACTTGCCCTTTCGGACTTCAACATAAATATAAGGGACAAGGAGTTTGTGGTTCTCGTTGGTCCTTCGGGATGCGGAAAATCCACTACACTGCGCATGATTGCCGGTCTGGACGAGATTACGGAAGGCTCCATATACATAGACGGAGTCCTTGTAAACAAAGTGCCTCCCAAAGACAGGGATATTGCCATGGTTTTCCAGGATTACGCTCTTTATCCTCATATGACCGTTTATGACAATATAGCCTACGGCCTGAAGCTGAGAAAGTATCCCAAGCGGGTCATAGATGAAAAGGTGCGCGAGGCGGCGAAGATCCTTGATATTGAAGACCTTCTCAAAAGAAAGCCCAAGGCTCTTTCCGGCGGTCAGAGACAGAGGGTAGCCATAGGCCGCGCCATTGTCAGGACCCCAAAGGTTTTCCTCATGGACGAGCCTTTATCCAATCTGGACGCCAAGCTGAGAAACCAGATGCGGGCGGAAATACTGAAGCTCCGCAAGAAAATGCAGACGACCTTTGTGTATGTTACCCACGACCAGACGGAAGCCATGACTTTGGGTGACAGAATCGTTATACTGAAGGACGGCATAACCCAGCAGATAGGCGCTCCCAAAGAGGTTTTCTCCAATCCGGCAAACATATTCGTGGCAGGCTTCATAGGAACGCCTCAGATGAACTTTTTCAAAGGCAGACTGGTTAAGCGGGACAGATACTATATTGCCACAATGGACAGGGAAATCGCTCTTTCCGATGAAAGACAGGCTTTTTTGCGGGGAAAAAACACTCCGCCTCAGGATATAACCATAGGCGTGCGTCCGGAACACATGAATGTTTCCAAAAGCGAAACCTATTCCGGCGGAACAATAGATGTTGTGGAAATGATGGGCTCCAGCATATACATTCACTTTAATTTTATGGGGAATTCCGCAATAGCTCTTGCGAGAGACAAGGATGTGGATCTGAGTGAATTTAAAGCGGGAAACAAAGTCCTTTTCGATTTTAACGAGGAAAATATCCATATATTTGATGAGGAAGGCCTGAATCTGGAGTATGAGCTCCACGAGGAAGAATTCCTGCCTGAAATAGATAATACAGAAGAGAAAAATGAAGAAGAAACCGAAGAAAATCCCAATCCGAAAGAAACTTTCGAAGATGAAGAAGCGCGGTACAAAAAATCCGGCGAAAAGGAAAAACACAGCTTTATAGACTATATTATGAGTAAAAAGAATCCGCCTAAGGACGAGTAGTTTTTAAGAAGGAGTGGCACATCATGGGTATTTTCGGTAAATTCCGCAAAAAATCCGAACCTAAGCCGACAATTTACATAACCATGGGCAAATGGGCCGGCGAGCCCGTTGAATGGCAGGTACTCTGCGCGAGAAACGGCAGAGCCATGGTCCTCACTAAGATGGTCATAGCCGCAATGCCCTTCAATAAGGAAACTTTCAATGGAAACAAATGGGAAACCAGCGACCTTCGATGGTGGCTGAACAATCCTTTCAGGAACGCGGTCTTTTCCGAGGACGAAACCATTAAGATTCAGGGCGAGCTTTTCTGCCTCAGCATAGAAGAGGCGGAAAAATTTCTGCCTTCGGAAGAACAGCGAATCTGCTGTCCCACGAAATTTGCCAGAACCAAGGATCTGGCAGGAGACGAAGGCTGTCCCTTCTGGTGGCTCAGAAGCCCGGGAGATAATGAGAACGAAGCGGCCGTTATAGACAGCGAAGGCTCTGTTTTGGACGGATGGGGAGTGAAATCTCCTCTCATAGGCGTGCGTCCGGCCATGTGGATAGACTGGGACGGGGAAGACTATATTCTGTAAGTGCGTACCACTTTATATGTGGTTTGGGCCGATTTTTGAATCAAATGTGGTATTGAATAAGAAAACGAATTGCATTTTTTGGGATTTAAACCCACTTTGCCCAAAATGCGCTTAACATATGTATTGAATGGAAAATAAAGGATTAAAGAGGTGATTTGTGTGAAATTTAAATATAAAGTAATGACGGGCGTCCTCGCGGCATCCATGCTTCTGCCCGTGACTGCTTTCGGAGGAGTTGTCAATTATGCCCTTTATACGGATATTGTTGCGGAAATAAACGGACATCCTATCCGTTCCTATAATATAGACGGCCACACGGCGGTAGTTGCGGAAGACCTGCGGGGATACGGCTTCTGGGCAGTATGGAACCCTGTGGAAAGGACTCTTGACGTTACCCGTGCAATGAAAGACGGACTGCCCGAAACGCCCGTAAAATTCCCGGAATACACTCCGGAAGCTCTTACACATAAAGTAGGAGAAAAGGCGAAACCCGTTTATTCTACCGATATTGTCACATACATCGCGGGAGAGGAAGCGCCCAGCTATAACATAGGTGGAGAGACCATAATCTGGATGGAAAGCCTTAAGCCTTACGGAACGCTTGTCTGGAATCCCGATGCCCGAAAAGCGGAATTCACTCTTTCCGGAAATCCTATGAGCGATAAACTCGCGGAGCTTAAGAAGAATGTGGATGACTGGAAGGAAATCGGCGGAGCAGGCAGCACCTATGAGACTATTGAGTCTCAATTCGGAACTCTTTTCGTTGGCGCTATGACAGGCACTCCCCACGGCACATCAAGGATCATGACATTTGTTAAAACTGACGGAACGACCATAGATATTCTGAATCTTCTGCCCATGAGCGGTTTGGGCCAGAGACTTTACGCAAATCCCAGAGACATTAAAATTGACGGCAGTATCATAACTTTTGTGACTCCCGTAAACGAAGGCTCTGAGGACGGAAACATAAAGGAATGGGGCGATACTCTTTGCAAGGTGGATATCAATACAGGAAAGCTTATTTCCGCACAGCCTCTGGAAGGCGTATTGGAAACATGGACCGCAAACTCAGCCAACAGTGAGCTGGAGCAAGGCAATGAGCTTTATCTCAAGGTAAAAAGAACAGGCGCAGAGGTGTCAGTAACGGAAGGCACGCTTCCGAAGGGAGTATCGGTTGAATTCAGCGAAAAAGGTATTACGGTCTGCAATTATATCAGCGAATTGAATGAAGATACATCCTACGGCAAGGCGTATAAGGCCTTATTGGCTCTTAATTTGCCAAGCGTTACCGATGATGAAAATATACCTGACAGAGTTAAACAGTTAGATGAAGTCAGAAAGTATTGTAATTTGACTTATAACAGGAGCATTATTAATTATGAAGTCCATTGGTCACAGGGCAACGGCCACAGGGATCTGTGCTTCGAGTTTTTCAGGATAAGCCTTGCAGACGGAGACGAAGTAAGCATTACAATAAAAGATATAAACTGACAATCAGCATAAATAAAAATCCCCTTGGTTAATTCCAAGGGGATAATTTTTTGTTTAATTATTCTTGGGTTTTCAACGCATTTTTCAATGCCTGCTGGTATATTGCCATAAGTCCATAGTACTTGTCTTTATTTGTTCCCCAGCATGAGGGGTGCTTGTAGTCCAGTACAAGCCGATCCTTTCCGGCAATTTTAATTCTGTAAAATTGTTGTTCCTTTTTTTCTATATGAGGGTACATTACATCTAAGCGCAGTGAATCAAATGTTCCTCCGCAGACTATCATTTTCGGATCGATAAGCTCGATCTCCTTTAAGATCTCTTTCTTGTCTGCCGAAGCGTATGCATTGACTTCTGCCATATCAGAGCTTGATTTCCCGTTGCTTTTTTTAAGGTTGATAACAGCGATTTTCTTCAGCATTTCCCTGCCTTCACCATCTTTTATGGCTTCCGCTTTGTCAAAATCATAAACTTTTTCTGCCGTTGTATTGACAAGTCCGCAGGTCCAGCGAGCGATTCTTTTCCACATTCTTATATATCCATCGCCGTTTCTGAGCCATTTCATGAGGTCATTTTTTTCATCCGTGGTATAGGATTCTTTCAGCATGAACAGAATTTTTTTGTTGTTTTTATCATTCCATTTGTTTTCGCACACGATACCGTCATATATGAAAAAATTTTTTTTGTGGTTGATTACGATATCTCTTTTTTTCCTTTTTCCGATATTTATGGTCTGTGGCTCCTTGTGTTCCCAAATATCAAACAGTTCTTTCAGACTTTTGCAATTTTCGATTTTAGAAATATATTCGTTTTCATTCATTTCGGAATCTCCCTAGATCTCCACTTCTCCGGAATAAACAAAGTGAATATTACCGGAAAGATAAACCGCCTCGTCTGTGTACTTAACATAGAGGTCTCCGCCGGGCAGTATAACACGCACATTTTTGTCCTTTTTGCAGTGTCCGTTGAGCACAGCCGCAACGACTGCCGCGCATGCTCCCGTTCCGCAGGACATTGTCTCGCCGCTGCCTCTTTCCCAAACACGCATTTTAATTGTGGATTCGTCAATTACGTTTACAAACTCAACATTAACGCGCTCAGGGAACAGCTTTTCGCTGTACTCGAACTTGGGTCCGATGTCCTCAAGATCCAGCATCTCAATGTTGTCATAAAATACTACGCAGTGGGGATTACCCATGGAAACGCAGGTGATATTGTACTCTTTTCCGTATATTTCCGCGGGTCTGTCAACAATCTTGTCACCGGAAAGGTTCACGGGAATGAGAGCGGGGTCAAGCTCTGCCTTGCCCATATCAACAATGGCGGAAATTACCTTGTTGTCGTGGGTTATGAGCCTCAGATCCTTAATTCCGGCCTTTGTCTCAATAGTAATTATGTTTTTGCCGATGTTCATCTCGTCATACATATATTTAGCGACGCAGCTGATGGCGTTTCCACTCATTTCGCCTTCGCTTCCGTCCAGATTGAACATCTTCATCTGAGCGTCCGCAACCTTTGAAGGACAAATCAGAACGATTCCGTCGCCGCCGATTCCGTAATGCCTGTCGGAAAGGTAAACGGAAAGGGATTCGGGCGAATTTATGGTCTGGTTAAAGCAGTCGATGTAAATGTAGTCATTTCCGCAGACTTCCATTTTTCTGAACTCGATCTTTTGCTTTTTGGTCCTCATGTTGTTGATGTCGATAATTTCCGTGTTGATCTCGCTGTAACGGCTCATGAGACTGTCTGCGAGAGCCGCCGCGGTGTCAATAGAAGTTACACAGGGTATTCCCAGCATGCAGGCTCTTCTTCTCAAACGAACGCTTGCCCTTGAGGGGATTCTTCCCTTTGCCGATGTGGAAACAATGTACTGGATCTTGCTGCTTTCGATTAAATCGAACTGGTCCGAGCCTTCTCCGGAATCTTCTTTTGCCACGTGGATTGCGTCGATTCCGGAAGCCTTCAGCACCTCAGCGTTTCCTTCCGTAGCGTATATCTTGAATCCCAGTCTGGAGAATTTCTTTGCTGTCTCCGCAATATGATGTCTGTCGGTCTTTTTAACGGAGAAGAACACTCCGCCGCTCTTGTACATCTTGTATCCTGCGGCGATAAGTCCTTTGTAAAGGGCCTCTCTCAGGTCTTTGCCGATGCCGAGGACTTCACCTGTGGACTTCATTTCCGGTCCAAGCTGAGTGTCAACATCAATGAGCTTTTCGAAGGAGAACACGGGAACCTTAACAGCTGTAAAGGGTGATGATCTGAAAAGTCCTGTGCCGTATCCCAGGTCTTTCAGCTTTTCGCCAAGACTTACCTTAACAGCCAGGTCTACCATGGGAACGCCCGTTACCTTGCTCAAGTAAGGCACAGTCCTTGAAGCTCTGGGATTTACTTCGATTACATATATCTCTCTGTCCACGATAATGTACTGGAGATTGAAGATTCCCACAGCGCCTAAGCCGTAGCAGAGTTTTTTGGTCGTATCTATAATTTTTTCTTTGATTTCGTCGTCAATGTGGAGTGCGGGATAAACCGCTATACTGTCTCCGGAATGGATTCCGCTTCGTTCGATATGCTCCATAATTCCGGGAAGAAGAGCGTCTTCTCCGTCAAAAATGGCATCTACCTCGATTTCACGGCCTTCCAGATATTTATCGATTAATACGGGATTTTCGATTCCTCCCGCAAGGATTATCTTCATGTATTCCCTGATGTCGTCGTCAGTGTATGCGATTATCATGTTCTGACCGCCAAGTACGTATGAAGGACGCATGAGAACGGGGAATCCCAGCTCGTCAGCCGCATTGAGAGCAGCCTCAGTATCCATTACGGTGAATCCCTTTGCTCTCTTTATATTGAGAGTTTCCAGAAGGTGGTCGAAACGGTCTCTGTCCTCAGCCATGTCAATGGCGTCAGCTGAGGTTCCGATAATGTTCACGCCGTACTCGTTAAGGAATTTTGTAAGCTTGATGGCAGTCTGTCCGCCGAAAGCAACAACTACACCGTAGGGCTTTTCGATGTCGATGATCTCCTTGACATCCTCTTTGTTGAGAGGCTCGAAATAAAGTCTGTCCGCAGTATCGAAGTCTGTGGAAACGGTCTCGGGGTTGTTGTTTACTATTACAACTTCATATCCCATTTTCTTCAGAATATGCACGCAGTGAACGCTGGCGTAGTCGAACTCGATACCCTGACCGATACGTATAGGACCGGAGCCGAATACGATTACTGTGTTTTTCTTATGCACATAAGGAAGAACCTCGTTTTCTCCGCCGGAAGCGTGAGTGTTGTATGTGGCGTAGAAATATGGTGTCTGAGCGGCAAACTCGCCTGCGCAGGTATCAACCATCTTGTATGTGGGATTCAGGTCATAAGGGAAATCGGAGCCGCTGATCTCCATAAGGCTTTTGTTCAAATATCCTAATTTCTTGCCCTTTATGAAATCTTCCTCCGAAAGAGGTTTTCCCGCGATTCTTTTTTCATACTCAACCAAATTCAGGAGCTTGTAAAGGAACCATCTGTCGATTTTGGTTATATCGAAAATCTCGTCGGGAGAGATTCCTCTTTTCAGAGCTTCGAAAAGCACGAAAATACGGTTGTCGTCCTGGTCATGAAGTCTTTCCCGGATCCTTTCCGTAGGTTCCTCGGAAAATACGGGATGATTGAGAGTTTCCGCTGATATCTCGGCGCTTCTGATGGCTTTCATAATAGCGGATTCGAAGCTGTCTGAAATGGACATTACCTCGCCGGTAGCCTTCATCTGTGTGCCGAGAGTTCTTTTTGCGTATACGAATTTATCGAAGGGCCATTTGGGGAATTTTACCGCAACGTAGTCGATTGCGGGCTCAAAGGAAGCATATGTGATTCCCGTAACGGCGTTTTTGATTTCGTCAAGTGTGTATCCGATTGCGATTTTTGTTGCAACCTTCGCGATAGGGTATCCCGTTGCCTTTGACGCAAGAGCGGATGAACGGGAAACACGGGGATTTACCTCAATTACGGCGTATTCGAATGAGTTGGGGTCCAGAGCGAACTGACAGTTGCATCCGCCTTCTACCTCAATAGCGCCAACGATTCTAAGAGCCGCTGTGCGGAGCATCTGATATTCCTTGTCCGCAAGAGTAACAGCGGGAGCGATAACGATACTGTCGCCTGTGTGAACGCCTACGGGGTCGAAGTTTTCCATGGAGCAGACTGTGATTGAGTTGCCCATTTTGTCACGGATTACCTCGAATTCGATTTCTTTCCATCCCGCAACGGACTTTTCAATAAGAACCTGTCCGATGGGTGAGAGTGAAAGTCCGTTTGTAGCGATTTCTCTCAGCTGTTCGGGAGTATCCGCCATACCGCCGCCTGTACCGCCTAAAGTGAAAGCGGGACGCACAATAACGGGGTATCCGATTCTCTCCGCCAGCTCCAGAGCGTCTTCAGTGTTTGTAACAACGTCAGAGGGAATACAGGGTTCGCCTATGGCTTCCATTGTGTCCTTAAAGCACTGTCTGTCCTCTGCCTTGTCAATGGTTTCGGGTTTTGAGCCTAAAAGCTGAACGTGGTGAGATTCCAAAAATCCATCTCTTGCCAGCTGCATACAGAGAGTAAGACCTGTCTGTCCGCCAAGGCTGGAAAGAATGCTGTCGGGATGTTCTTTTTCTATAATTCTTTTAACAGTTGTCAGTGTAAGGGGTTCAATGTAAATTCTGTCCGCCATCATGTGGTCCGTCATGATGGTAGCCGGGTTTGAGTTTACGAGAACGATTTCGATATTGTCTTCTTTTAAAGCACGGCAGGCCTGAGTTCCGGCGTAGTCAAATTCCGCCGCCTGGCCTATAACAATGGGACCGGAGCCGATTACGAGAACTTTTTTAATATTCTTATTTAAAGGCATTTGTCTTTCCTCCCATCAATTCAATAAATTCCTCGAATAAAAATCCCGTGTCTTTAGGACCGCCGCAGGCTTCGGGATGGAACTGCACGGTAAAGACAGGAGCGTTTTTATAAAGTATACCTTCGTTTGTGCCGTCATTTACGTTTACAAAAAACTCGTCCGCGATTTTTTTATTTATGCTTTCGGACACGACCGCGTAGCTGTGATTCTGGCTCGTGATGTAAACATCGCCGGAAAATACGTTTCTTACGGGCTGATTTGCTCCTCTATGTCCGTATTTCAGTTTTGTGGTCTTGAATCCGTTTGCCAGAGCCACAAGCTGGTGTCCCAGGCATATTCCCATAATGGGGACCTTGCTTTCCATGAGTTTTTTGATGTTTTCGATTATTTCGGGGTTGTCCTCGGGGTTTCCGGGACCGTTTGTAAGGAAAATTCCATCGGGATTATATTTCAGAACATCCTCCGCCGAAGTATATGAAGGAAGCACCCAGACATTGCATCCGCAGTCCAGTACGGAACGGAGAATGTTTTCCTTTCTTCCGAAATCCATCATTGCCACAGTGTATTTCGCGTCATCCGCTTCATGATATTCGGGAGCCGGAACCGTAACTGTGTCAACAGGTTTTACTGTTTTGTAGCTTTTTATTTTTTCCATATCCGCGTGAGAGGGATCATCGGTAATCATGCCGTTCATAGTGCCCTGCTCGCGGAGAAGCTTTGTTAAAGCCCGGGTGTCTATTCCGCATAAACCGGGAATGCCGTTCTGCTTAAGATAAGTGTCTATATCCATCTGGCTTCGGAAATTTGAAGGGTGTTCGCACCATTCTCTGACTATATAAGCTGAAACATGTAAAGCGGCGCTTTCCCTGTCGGGAGGTATTACGCCGTAATTGCCGATA
Source organism: Bacillota bacterium (assembly GCA_017534115.1). Lineage (GTDB taxonomy): Bacteria > Bacillota > Clostridia > Lachnospirales > Anaerotignaceae > RGIG5631. Next base: position 31,464 of record JAFWDD010000031.1, read on the forward strand.
AGAGGGAAGGTCTGAACAACGCTTTGTCCCGTATAGCTGGGATCAGTAAGAGTTTCTACATATCCGCACATGGCAGTTGTGAATACGATTTCGGAAATAACCTCTTTGTCGGCTCCGAAGGCTTCACCTTCCCATATGCTTCCGTTTTCCAGTATTAAATACCTTTTCATTATTACCTGAAGCTCCTTTCTCAAGTCGATTTATAAACAAAAAATGAAACTTTATTCTGTTTTGATGTATATTTATAACTGAAAAGTTAAAAATGGGCAAAAAAATTTGAATTTAATTTTTATTCTCTAATATTAAGGATACAACGAAATAAGAGAAATAGCAAACAAAAAATTTTTGCCCTTTTAAGGTGCTTTTTGTTTAAATTTCATAAATAATCCTGTATTTTTATAAATTTTTGTGAATAGATATAACCAATGTTTTTTTCCAACAGTGATTTTTACGATTTTATTATTACTTTTCACAATGAAATATGGATTTTCTGACGGCAACTTATACTAATTTAGAGGTATAAAAGATTTTTTACGGGGATATCAGCTGGAGTGATAGGATAAAATTTCACATTAAAAGGCATATTATTAAGAAAAGGGCTCAGTCGATAAAAGGCTTTGTACTTGGGACAATAGCTCCATAAAAAATAAATTTCCGCTAAAATGACCGAAAATAGTTGAAAATCAGATTCAAAAGTAATAAAATAAGAAAATAGGAAAATCTGTATGGCGGTGAGAGTATGAAAGCATATCACGAAAATAATACGGACAGCAGGAAAATATGCTTTATAGTGGGCGCCGGGGATAACTATGGAATAAATCCGGTATCCGGCGGCGGACACATAATAATTGCCGCGGACGGAGGCCTTTCATATTTAAGGCAGCAGGGACTTGCGCCGGATTTTGTTGTGGGCGATTTTGATTCGTTTGAAGGAGAGATCCCCGAGGGCGCGAAAATCCTTCCTTCAAAAAAGGATATAACGGATGTCTGGGCGGCTGTGGAACTGGGCATGGAAAAAGGCTTCGGTACCTTCGTAATTTACGGAGGCACGGGAGGCAGGCCGGATCACACGTTTGCCAACATACAGATGTTGTCTTATATCGCCTGTAAAGGAATGCAGGGATTTATAATCGACGAAAAGAATATTTTTACAGTAATCAGGAATGACATAATCACTTTCGGGAGCTCTTCGGCAGGCTTCATGTCTGTTTTCTCTCTTTCCGACGTTTCAAAAGGCGTTACGGAAAAAGGGCTTAAATATACATTGGAGAAAGCGGAGCTTACAAATACATTCCCGTTGGGCGTAAGCAATGAGTTTATCGGAAAAGATGCGTCGGTCCGGGTGGACGACGGAATTCTTCTTGTGATATACCCTCGATTTGTGTGACATAATTAAAATTTACGGAAGACAGAGCTTTTGAACGATAAACTTAAGATCATAAAAGATACAGTAAGAGGAGGATATAAAATGAAACAGAGATTTTTCAAATGTTCCCACTGCGGAAACATTATAGCTATGGTAGAGGATAAAGGGGTTCCGGTTATGTGCTGCGGAGAGAAGATGCAGGAGATCATTCCCAACTCAACAGACGGCGCAAGAGAAACACATATTCCCAGCGTTGCTCAGGACGGAAATCTTGTTATAGTAAATGTGGGTTTAGACGAGCATCCCATGTCAGTGGAGCATTCCATTCAGTGGATTTCCATCGAGACAGAAGAAGGCAACCAGAGAAAGACTCTTGCTCCCGGACGCGCGGCATGGGCGGAATTCAGCCTTGTTGAAGACGACGAGCTTATCGCTGTATACGCGTACTGCAACCGCCATGGTCTCTGGAAAAAAGAGATTAAAAAATAATATGATTTTTTTCCGCAGGGAAGTTTGTCCCTGCGGATTTTTTTGTCCTAAATTCCTACCTTTAATTCTTACCTGTATTTAATGTATTCCAGAAAACGTTTTACCGCGGCTGACGCGGTTTTTCTGTTTTTCAGAGCAATGCCGATGTTTCTGTATGCGGGAACATCCAGTTCTTTTGCTGTAATTCTGTATGGTATCCTTCTCAAAATGAGCTTGGGCAGTATGCTTATGCCCAGTCCGCTTTCCACCATTGACATGATTGCATAGTCATCCCAGGTGGTAAAATGCGCCTTGGGTGAGAGATGGTTTTTTTCGAATATTTCGACTATTTCATCATTTCCGCCTTTTTCCAGAAGCATAAAGGGTTCCGAACAAAATGCCGATATGGGGAATTTTTCCGTCTCTGCCAATGGATGATTTTCGGGTATGATCGCCATAAGCTCATCCTTTTCCAGAAATATGGTCTCAAATTCCGGCAAGGTAGGCAGTCTGAGGAATCCGCAGTCCACGCGGCCTTCCGCGATCCATTCTTCTATTTCTCTGTAATCTCCCAGCAGTAATTCATAATCAATATGAGGATAATCCTTCTGAAATTCTCTGATTATATTGGGAAGCCAGTGAGTAGCCACGCTTGAAAATGTTCCGATTCGGATAAGTCCGGATTGAAGCCCCTTTAATTCGTCGGCCTGCATAGTGAGCTTTTCGTACTCATTTACAACATTTTTTGCGTAAGGCAGAATCCGTGTCCCGTCAGATGTGAGTTTGACTCCGCCTTTTCCTCTTTCCAAAAGGGTGATATTCCAGTCGTTTTCAAGGTCGCCTATCATGCGGCTGATTCCTGACTGGGAATAATTCAGTATCTCCGCCGCCTTGGTGAAGCTTCCGTATTCTACTGTTTTAACAAAAGCGATTATTTTCTGTATGTTCATTTTTTTGGCCCTTTATTATCTGATTATGTCATATTAAACATTACAAACATTCGTTTTTCAAATGTATAAAACAATGATACAATAAATTCGGCAATAAATCAATGCTTGCGCAAACATAAGATGAAATTCATGATTTTCGGAGGATAAACAAATGAAGCGTTCTTATTTAAAATACATATTAGGGCTGATACTTTTCGGTTCAAACGGAATAATTGCCAGCAGGATAGAGCTGGAAAGCCGGGAGATAGTCCTTCTCCGCACTCTTTTGGGAAGCATATTTCTTGTGATTGTGTTTTTGGGCTTGAAGCAGAAGTTTACATTTAAGAATTACAAAAAGGATTTATTTTTCATATGTATTTCCGGCGCGGCTATGGGAGCAAGCTGGATGTTTCTGTATGAGGCCTATGTGCAGGTAGGAGTAGGGACCTCGTCATTGCTTTACTATTGCGGACCTGTAATCGTAATGGCTTTATCAGCGGTTCTGTTCAGAGAAAAAATAACAGCCGCGAAACTTGCGGGATTTATAGCTGTTCTTGCAGGAATATTTCTGATAAACGCCCATATTTCCGGCGGGAACGGAAGCTCCGAGGGTTTTGCGTATGGTCTTGCGGCGGCGGTAATGTATTCGGTTATGGTAATAGCCAACAAGAAATCGGAAAATGTAAAGGGTATGGAAAATTCCTGCCTTCAGCTGGTCGTAAGCTTTCTGACTGTGGCCGTGTGCGTCGGTATAAAAAGCGGATACCATATAAGTCTGTCTTCTTCGGGATGGATATGGATGATCGTGCTTGGAGTATTTAACACCGGCATCGGCTGCTGGCTGTATTTTTCCTCTATCGGAGATCTTCCCGTGCAGACGGTGGCGATTCTGGGATATATTGAGCCTCTTTCGGCGGTTTTGTTTTCGGCTGCGGTTCTGGGCGAAAGAATGGCAGCAATACAGATTGCCGGCGTAGTACTTATTATAGGCGGAGCTGTTCTGGGAACGGCGCTGAAGGATAAAAAGTTTTTCAGAAAGCAGGGTGGCTAAACACCAAACCAAAAGTTTAATATATCGAACAAAACTTTCGTTTTATATACCATATTAATGCATTTTTAATCATTTTCATTCTGAAACATATCGCTTCGAAAACTCAGATATTTTTGAATTCAATAAAACTCTGCTGAATTTTACCGGCAGAGTTCTTATTATTCTTGGAACTTGTTTTTGTGCATTAAAGTTCGTGTATACAATAAAAATTGTCATATATGCACATAAAATGGCGGCTCGAATCAGATATTTCGTCTTTTGAAGAAAAAATTTCACAAAACAAATGAGTTTAATAAACTGAAATTTTTTGTTTAATATCATTGAATTTTTTTGTGAATATTATATAATTAAATTGTTTAATAAAATATACTTAAAAGTTTAGCAATACAAAACGGAGATGATTTTTTGGATATAGGCAATAAAATAAAACAGCTGAGGACCCGTCAGGGTCTTACCCTTGAGGAGCTGGCAAGCAGATGCGAGCTCACAAAAGGCTTCCTTTCTCAGCTTGAACGAAATCTTACATCGCCTTCCATAACCACGCTTGACGATATACTTGAGGCTCTGGGCAGCAGTCTTTCGGAGTTTTTTGCCGAGGACAAGGACGAGCAGTTCACATTCAAAGAGGATGATTTCTTTGTAGACGAACGTGACGGATACACAGTGAACTGGATAGTGCCCAATACACAGAAAAACCTCATGGAGCCCATACTTATCGAGCTTATGCAGGGCGGCAAAAGCTTCGAGGTGGAGCCTCACAACGGAGAGGAATTCGGGTACGTGGCAGAAGGAATGGTGACGCTTGTATGCGACGAGAAAAGATATGAGCTTAAAAAGGGCGAAACTTTCTACCTTTTGGGAAAAAGCTTCCACTATCTTTGCAATAACAGAAAGAAAACAGCTAAAGTTCTTTGGGTCTCCACACCGCCGCTGTTTTAAAAATCCTAAATAGAAAGGAACAGATGGAAAAATGGAAGAAAAAAAGAAAATCATTCAGCTGAAGAATGTCAAAAAAAGCTTTGATAAACAGGTTGTTTTAAAGGGTGTTTCCCTGGATATATATGAAAACGAGTTTGTGACCCTTCTGGGTCCTTCCGGCTGCGGCAAGACCACAATCCTGCGTATTATTGGCGGTTTCCTCAATGCCGATGAAGGCAAGGTCCTTTTCAACGGAGAGGATATAGGTGAGATTCCGCCTTATAAAAGAGAGGTAAACACGGTTTTCCAGAAATACGCGCTTTTTCCTCACATGAACGTTTTTGACAATATCGCTTTCGGCCTGAAAATAAAGAAGGAGCCCAAGGACGTTATTGAGCAGAAGGTAAATTTCATGCTTAAGCTGGTAAACCTTGAGGATTACGCCAAAAGAAGCGTAACGGAAATGAGCGGAGGCCAGCAGCAGAGGGTCGCCATTGCGCGCGCTCTTGTAAACGAGCCTAGCGTCCTTCTTCTGGACGAGCCTTTGGGAGCTCTGGACCTGAAGCTCAGAAAGGAAATGCAGATCGAGCTTAAAAAGATTCAGACCGAGGTGGGAATAACATTCGTATTCGTTACCCATGACCAGGAAGAAGCCCTTACAATGTCCGACAAAATAGTTGTAATGAAGGAAGGCGAGATCCAGCAGATCGGCACTCCTTCGGAGATATACAGAAGACCTGTAAACAGATTCGTAGCCGATTTCATCGGACAGACAAACATTGTGGACGGAGTTATGGTGGAAGACGAAGTTGTTATGTTTGAGGACAAAAAATTCAAATGCACCCAGAAAGGTTACGACAAAAACGAAAAGGTTGACGTGGTCATCCGTCCCGAGCATATGGATATAGTGCCCAAAGAGCAGGGAATGCTTAAGGGTATTGTAAAATCCCAGATTTTTAAGGGCATTTATTACGATACGGTAGTTGAGACCAGAGTGGGAACATCCATTACCGTAAAAATGCACGTTTCAGAGGATAAACCCGTATTCAACGAAAAGGAAGGCGAAAAAATCAGCGCCAACGATTTCTTCTTGGATGTTACGGATATTGACGAACTGGACGATGCGGCAATTATCACTCTCGCTTCCGCTGAAGCATGGGACTCCGAGACAGAGGAACCTGTTTCGATCAAAGAGGTCGAATGGGATATTAAGAAGGAAACGGGAAGATATCCTGTCAAATTCAGCACTCCCGATGGTACATCCATTACGGTAACTGCCATTGTTAAGGACGAGAACCGTGTTGTCAGCAACGTATATCAGGAAGAGATCTACGCAATGAATTTCTTTGTAACCTTAGACGATATTCAGGATTCGATGGCTCTGGATACGGAGCTTAAAAGATGGGCAAATGCGTCGGCATGGAGCCTTACGGATGACGAGGACGAGGTTGAGATTACAGAAGTAAAATACGATTTCGACCAGGAAACAATAACTCCCGGATATTATGACGTTACATTCTCCATAAAGGGATATGAATACCATGTTTCCACAACGAGAAAATTCGAGGACGGCACGGAGGTAGGCCTTTCCTTCCGTCCTGAGGATATTCACATAATGGAGAAAGAGGTGGGATACTGATGAAAAAATTCAGGCTCATGACCTACCCTTATGTGGCGTGGATTTCCGTGCTTATCATAGTCCCTATGATACTTATCATACTTTACGCCTTCACTGTGGGAGGAAACGATGTCGCCACATTCAGGTTTTCATTCGCCAACTTCCAGAGATTTGTGACAGATGCCGTATTTATGGAGGTACTGGGACGATCCCTCTACATAGCCTTTATAACGACGGTACTATGCCTGTTTCTGGGCTATCCTGTGGCATACGTCATATCCAAGGCGGGCGATAAGCATAATCTTATACTCATACTGCTTATAACACTGCCCACATGGATAAATATGCTTGTGCGCACATACGCGTGGATGGGAATCCTGCAGGACGGCGGACTTTTCGCGTCTATTCTCTTGGTTTTCGGAATAGAAGGCGTAGAGATGATGCATACCAATTTCGCCGTAATTCTGGGTATGGTCTATAACTTCATACCATTTATGATACTTCAGATACATACATCACTGGCTAAAATGGATACCAGCCTTCTGGACGCGGCCAGCGACCTTGGAGCGTCCAAAAAACAGGCCTTCCTTAGAGTAACGCTTCCTCTTTCGGCGCCTGGAATCATTTCCGGAATAACACTGGTATTCCTTCCGGCAGTATCCAGCTTCTTCATACCCAAGCTTCTGGGCGGCGGACAGTTCGTGCTGGTCGGCAACGTAATCGAAAACCAGTTCCTCGTAGCGGGTGACTGGAACTTCGGAAGCGCCATCTCCCTTATAATGGCCGCTGTAATCATGCTTCTTATGTTTCTTACCAGAAAGGTTGAGAAGAAGACCTCAATGTCGGGAGGTGAGGACTGATGGAAAAGAAAAAAGGCATAAGCTCGAAGGTAATCATAATAATATCCTTATTGTTCTTTTACCTGCCCATTGTCTATATCATAATTTTCTCATTCAACAGTTCCCGTTCTCTTACCAGCTTCGGAGGTTTCTCCCTTAGATGGTATCAGAAGATGTTTGCGGACAAAAATATGATAGAGTCGCTGCTCTATACCATAATAGTGGCTATCCTTGCGACAATCATATCCACTGTGGCCGGAACGATAACATCCATCGGACTTTCCAAGTCCAAAAGAGTCCTTCAGAGCATGGTTGAAAATGTGAACAGTTTTCCGGTTATGAATCCGGAAATCGTAACGGCTATCGGTCTTTTGATGTTCTTCAGCGCGCTGACGGTAAGAAAAGGCTTCGGCACAATGCTCATAGCCCATATAATGTTCTGTATACCTTATGTAATGCTTTCGGTCTCGCCCAAACTGAAGTCTCTGGACCCCAACCTTACGGACGCGGCTCTGGACCTTGGCGCCACACCATTTCAGGCACTTACAAAGGTAATCGTTCCGCAGATAAAGCCCGGAATAATCTCCGGGGCGTTAATAGCGTTCACAATGTCCTTTGACGATTTCATAATCTCATATTTCGTAACGGGCAACGGAGTGCAGAACATATCCATACTGGTTTACACAATGAGCAAGAGGATAAACCCCTCAATAAACGCTCTTTCAACCATAATAATTGCCATTATAACCATAGTGCTTCTGGTGGTTAAGTTCTCGCCGGCGGCAAGAACCATTAAAGACGGAGCTACATCGGGAGGCTCAAATAAAGCAAGATATATCGTGCTGGGCGTAGTTGTTGCGGCGGTAATAGCCGGCTGCGGCGCCGGAATAAGCGCTCTGGGAAGCAAATCCAGGGATGACGCCATCGCAAAATACGGCTCTGATACCCTGAAATTCTATAACTGGGGCGAATATATCGGTGAGGATGTAATCGAAAACTTTGAGGATGAATTTGGCGTTAAGGTAATCTGCGAATACTTCGATTCCAATGAAATGATGTATACAAAGATCCAGTCCGGCGAGTCCTACGATGTGCTCGTTCCTTCGGATTATATGATAGAAAGGCTCATCGCTTCCGATTATCTCATGGAGCTGGATTTATCCCTTATACCCAATCTGAGCAATGTTGCGGAAGGCTGCAGGAATCTGGATTTCGACCCGGACAACACATATTCCGTGCCTTATTTCTGGGGTACTGTGGGTATTGTATACAACACGGAAAAAGTTCCTTATGAAGAGCTGGAGGAGAAAGGTTTCTCGATCCTCAAGGATACGAAATACAAAGGCAGGATCTTCATGTACGATTCCGAGAGGGATTCATTCATGATAGCTTTGAAATCTCTCGGATACTCCATGAATACCAATAATATGGACGAGATAATGGAAGCCTACGAGTGGCTTCTTGACCTGAACAACACAATGGCTCCCGTATATGTTCTGGACGAGGTAATCGACTCCATGTCCAACGGTATTAAGGATATGGCCATTGTATACAGCGGCGATGCTACGGTTATTCTGGACGAGAATGAGGATATGGGCTATTTCATGCCTTATGAGGGAACAAACCTCTGGTCCGACGGAATGGTTATTCCCAAAAATGCCCAGAATCCTCTGCTGGCTCACGAATTTATAAATTATATCCTCACATATGAGGCTTCCTACGATAATTCCGCGACGGTCGGCTATGCGTCATCCAATGAAGAGGTGCTTCTTGAAATGTCCGGTCCCGAAGGAATGTTCGAGGAAAACGAGGCGTACCTTCCCAGAATGGGTTACGAAAAGGACGAGATCTTCAGGGACGACCCTGTTCTGAAGAAGACCCTTTCCGAGCTCTGGATTAAGGTAAAAGCGGTCAATTAGATTTGATAACTTAATATGTAATACAAAAAGGACAGCGAGATGTAAAAGTCTCCTGTCCTTTGATATTATGGAAACTGAGGGAGTTTTTTTACCCATATTATGATGTAATATAAAAATGCAGGGGAATTTGTGCAGTCTTCTGCATGGAGATGGTAAAAATATATTGGTAAAAATCCATATGAAAAATCAGAAAGAGGGTCAAAATATGGAAATTGATCAAGACAAATTCTTTGAAGGCACAGGACTTCAGCGGTGTGCCTTTGACGGGATAATATGCTATTTGGGCAGCGATGGGTGCTATTACAGAATTGACCATTTTGCAAATACATATGTCATTGAATATATAGAAGATGAGGCATATGCAAAACTCGGAAGCTTTGACGATGCAGATAGATTTGATGATGACCTGCCTGAAGAAGAGCTTATAAGACAGGTGAAAGAAGCGGTTTTAAGCTATGTGAACGACAAGGATTGACGAGAGGGGAATTAAAATGACCGAAAAAGAGAAAAAACTGGCGGAGCTTGTGGAGAAGCTTGTTGAATCAATGCCGTATGCATCACTTTATAGAAATCTAAGCAAATATGCAGTTAAAACGACATCAGAGTATGGTTTTGTGGACGATGCAATTGAATTTATAAAAAATAATGAAGATCTTAAGATTTCTGATTTGGAAATATATATAATGAAACACGGTACAGAAATTACAGGGAAGGAAAAGAAATTATTGAGGCTTGTCAGGGCGATACCTGACTCATATGATAACTTGGAAATGGCTGCGTTTCATATGGCAGAAAAATATAATGCGCTTGATGAGATAATATTATTTATTGAAGAGCATCCAACACTTACATCTTCAGATTTGGTGCTGTTTATGTCAGAAATTGGTTCTAATATACCTGAACCATTTGAAAGAATTAAATATTCTTTTGAACAATAAACAGCAAAAAGGACAGTGAAACATAAAAGTCTCCTGTCCTTTGATTTTTGTCTATTCATTTACTGCAATTCAAAAACTTAAAATTGCCATAATCAACTGTTTTATAAAGGTTTCAACAGTTTTTACCAACACTTTTTGTCCTATAAGTATATTTTGTGAATATAAAGAAATTTGCAAACGACTGAGATTTTACTGAACCGATTAAACATCAAAACTTGCCGCGACCCTTAAACTTTAGTCCGGAATTTCGGTTTTAAACCTCGATCCTTACAGAGCTTTCTCCATATTTCTCTTTAGTAACAACGATCTTTTTGTCGATCCTCTCCTTCAGCTCCGCTACATGAGAGATTATCCCGATCAGCAGATTATCCTGGGAAATCCCATTCAGCACATTTATAGCCTGATTCAGGGACGACTCGTCCAAAGACCCGAATCCCTCATCCACAAACATTGTGTCCAGCTTGATTCCGCCGGCCGACATCTGGATCTCATCGGAAAGCCCTAAAGCCAGCGAAAGAGACGCAATGAAGGACTCTCCGCCGGAAAGAGTTTTAACGCTTCTTTCCGTGCCGTTGAAATGGTCAATAATATTGAGTTCCAATCCGCTTTGCGATCTCATATTCTCCACGGATTTGCTCCGCCTGAGCTCAAAGTGTCCGCCGGACATCTTCATGAGATGCACATTAGCGTGATTGAGAATCCTGTCTAAATAGGTACGCTGAATGTATGTCTCCAGCCGAATCCGCTCTTTGCCGGAAATCTTGCCGTTGGCTGTGTTTGCCAGCGTGTTTATCCAGCGGTATTTCTCCTCTGTCTCAGCCAGCGGTTTTTCCAGAACGTTCAAAGCCTGAAAAGCCTCCTTATTTGAGTCGTTTTTGGAGTTCAGCGCCTTGAGAGCCGCCTCGATCCTGTTCTTCTTTATCGTCAGCTCGTCCTTTTGTTTTTTCAATGCAGCGGAATCGATTGTTTCCGAAGCCGCCAGTTGTTTTTCCAGAGCATCGATTTTAGACGAGTTTTCCTGTATCTCCTTCTCGAAGCCTTCAACGGCGGCCTTTGCGTTTTTCAATTCATCCTCGATGGCTTTCGCCTGCTTTTCCAAAGCGGTTATTTGTTCCTCAGCCTTTTTCTTGCTCTCGGAAGTAAGATTTTTCGAGAGATTTTCCCGCTTTTCAGCAAGATTTGTGATATTTGCCCCAAGGACCTCAAGGGCAGTCTTAAGCTCCGCCAGCTCTTTTGCGAGAGTTTCTTTTTCTTTCTCTTTTTCGGGCAGTTCTTCATTAAGCTTGTCACGCTCTTTTACATTTTTGCCGATTTTGCTGATTTTAGAGGAAAGCTCCTTTTTCTGAAGGGTCAGCTTACGGGATTTTTCCGCCAGCAAAGAAGGAATCTGACTTTTGTCCTCAAACTGGATTATGGCAGATGCCTTTGCGATGATAGCGTTTGCGGCGGAGATGGCTTTTTCTTTCGACACGCCGGCATTTTTGCTCAGTTTGGAAGCTTTGTTCTCCGCTTTTTGCAGAGCGGATTTTTTCCGCTTGTATTCTGCTTCTGTAGGCGCGTTTTCGCTGAGATGCGCCGGAGCAGGGTGACTTGTTGCTCCGCATACGGGACAGGGCGCTCCGTCCGCCAGCGTCTGTGCCAGAATTCCTGCCTGACTGTCCAGGAAAAGTCTTTCCGTTACGTCGAATTCCGCTTTCAGCCCGGCGTATGTTTCCGATGCTTCCGAATAATCCTTTGCCGCCTGCTCATAATCCTCTTTCTTTACTTTATAATCCTCAAAATCATTATTGATACCGTCAATTTCCTCCAAAGTACGGCTTATTTTGCTTTCTTCCAGCGTCAACGAGGGGAGCTCTTTGTCGCACCCGCTTAAACCGGCTAATTTTTCCTTATAATCGGCCACATCTTTGGACAGCTTTTCCAGAGCCTCCGATGCTTCCTTTTCATCTTTGATTTTGGCGGTCCGATTGTTTTCTGTTTTTTTAATCTCAGCATTTAATCCGTCCAGTTCTTCATAAAGAGGCAGATTATCCGCTAATTTACGAATATTTTCCTTCAGCCCGGAAAGCTCCTCTTCCTTATTTGCGCTTTCGGCGAGAAAAGCTTTCGCGTTTTCCAGTTTCGGCGCAAGCTCCTCAATGTTTTTGCTGTAAAGAGCCATGTCCTCACGTGCTTTTTCCTGGCTCTGAGCAAGTCCCGCCAGTTTGTTTGCGTTTTCCAGTCCGGAATTTATTTCGGAAAGATTTTTATTCAGCGCGGAAACGGACTCTTCATCCTCGGAAATGATTCCCTGGATAACAGCCTTCGTGCGGGATAAATCTCCCAGCTCCGGCTGCTCCCTAATCTCCGTCAGCGGCAGATAAAACGGGCTTTCTTCAGCGCATTTTATGTCTCTGATGTAATGGAGAGCGTCCGTCTTTACGGCCTGATACTCCTTGTAGGCGCCGGAAGCCTCATCCTTGAGTCTGTCCTGAAGCTTCTTATATAAAGAGGTGTCGAAAAGCCTGCTGAATATTTTGATTTTGTCCTCAGTAGAGCTCATGAGAAGCTTGAGGAAATCTCCCTGAGCCAGCATGGCGATTTGTGTGAACTGGTTCTTGTCCAGCCCTAAAATCTCCGTGATTTCCCGATTCACATCCCGGACTTTTGTGATGGGCGGACGTCCATCTGTGAAAAAAAGCTCTGCAGAGGCTTTTTCAAGGGTCATTTCGCTTGATGCCGATTTTGTTTTTTTGGGCCGCTCATAATCGGGATTCCGCCTGATACGGTACGCCTTGTTCTGATATGTGAATTCAAGCTCCGCGAATGTGGGCGTCTCCGCGTCGGCGTACTTGCTCCGAAGCATGGAAGCCTCACGGCGGTCACCGCTGGGCTCACCGTAAAGAGCGAATGT
>JAFWDD010000032.1 GCA_017534115.1 Bacillota bacterium
ACCTCTTTTGCATTTTCGCAGAGATATTGGGTAAGTCCGCCCAGTCCCGGGCCTATTTCCATTACAAAATCGTCCTTTGTAATATTCCCGGCCTCTATTATCCTCTCCAGAATGTCGCCGTCTATAAGGAAATTCTGCCCGTATCCTTTTTTAATTGTAAACCCGTTTTCCTCCAGAATCTCTCTTGTTCTGGCGGGTGTCGCTATTTTTTGATACATATTGCTTCCTCAAGTCCTGAAATGAGCGATAACTCCGTAGGAAATAATGCTCATTATGATTCCTGCCGTAATTACGCCTAAAGTTATGGTTATAAGCGTCTTTTTCTTGTTCATTTTAAGCAGCGCGGCTATTAAAGTACCCATCCATGCTCCTGTGCCCGGAATAGGTATCGCCACAAAGGCATAAAGTCCCCAGTATGCGCCCTTGCTTATCTTTCCGCTCTTGTTTCTGGCGCGTTTTTCCAGCGCTATTACGATTTTGCGGAATCTGGTTTTCTTAAAATACCTCAAAATCATTCTGATAAATGCCAGAATAAACGGAATGGGTATCATATTTCCAACAAATGCCAGCAGGAAATTAATTCCCAAAGGAACTCCCAATGCGTAGCCCGCGAGTATTCCGCCTCTGAGTTCTACTATGGGCAGCATGGAAACCCAGAAAACCACCGCTTTGGGCGATATGCCGTTAAATGAATTCAAAAAATACTGTACAATTTTATCAGCCAAACCAATTCTCCCCTTATGCCGTTTTCTATGATAAAATTTAGCATAAAAACCCGTGAGTTTCAAGAAAAAACTGATATTTTATTACTTTCGGCATATAGTTTTAAAGATATAGAATTGATTATTTATATCTGAAACACGTTGGATTTTCCCCGCAAAACACGCATTTCAGCTATGCTTTTCACAACATACGTATATGGTATTCGTTGAGAATCAGCGCAAAAATCTCTTTATGTTGCAATAATTTTCGTAAAGTATTATAATAAATTATTATAGAATTATTGGTTTTGATTGACAGGAGTAACTTATGGATGAAACTTTGATAGTAATAATGGAAAAAAATATGGAAACCGAATTCCTGGAAAAGGAGCTGGGTTCTTATGCTGTACCCGACGAGCTTCAGGTTTATTTATACAATACATACGCTGAATTACAGGAAGACGGCACTTATGTCGTTTATATGAAGCTCACCTGCCCTAACGAAGTTGAAGACTGGGAATATTCCGCCATATACGATTATTATGATACTGAAACTTTATCGCCTTTTGTTTCGTCTATAACAGAGGATGAGGATAATTACAATCCCACCTGGATAATATCTTTTGACTTTTCAGAGGACATTTCTGTAATGGAAATTAAGATTGCCGAAATACTTTCCGTGCACAAAGCCGAACTGGATTCCGTATTTGAGGCAATCGCTGATAAAAAGGATGAGTATTTAAATCATGAATAAATTAAAAATTTTCATGGGAATTATATGCTTTGCCCTCATAGCGTCCCTTTCCGGATGTCAGACCTCTTCCAAAAAAGATGAGGCCGAAAAAAACGCGGAAGTCGCTTCCGCTGACCAGACAGCCGAAAACACTGAAAAGACTTCGGAAGAAACAGAGGACGCAAAGGAAAACGGTTTTATCTTTCCAAATATAAATCAGAGCAAGGAAACAAATATATTCCCTCCAGTATTGCCGGAGAGCAAGTCTGACGATGAAACGGAAGTGGAATTGGAAAATTCGGACGAGACCGATGAGCCTAACCCCGAAAAACCCTCTAAGCCGTCCAAACCTTCCAGGCAGGATGAACATACTGCGCCTCCGCGTCAGAATGACCCCAAACCTTCATCCCCTGCATCGGATGAGGATTCGGTTACAAAAAAATATAAATCGGATATATCTAAAATTGCCGCGGGAGCTCAGAATTATTACAATGATTATTTCAGCTCAAACAAGCTTATAAGCAAAAATGGAAAGCTTTACAACTATTCCACCAGCCAGGAGGTAAGTCCTTCATATTTATCAAGAATGGGATATATAAACGATTCCCTTTCTTCCTATGACTGTTCCGTGCTGCTTCTCAAGCCTTCCCATGTTAATGCTTACGGCGAGCTTTCTTCCAGCGGAGCATCGGAAAACCTCAGTATTTATACCGCTTTTAAGAATCCAAATTCGGACAGTTATATGATGTTTTCCGGCTCAGGATACATTGGTTCTCTTTCCAGCTCGAAATACACGGACCTTGTTTCCAAATATATTCAAACCCACGGCCCTGTTCAAAGGATATACAGAGGCGAATCCGCGGAGTATGACAGAATCCTGAACTTTGTACGTATGTCCGAGGGTGTTTATGAGGATTACTGGGTAAGATGTATATATGCGGATGATATGTACGCAATAGTTGTGCTTTCGCCTAAATCCAATCCTTCCGATGTAAGGCAGTATCTGCTTAAAAAGAACGCCTCTTATTGGGAGGTCGCCATGTCGGGACTTGAAACGGAAGCGAGAGTTGTTACGGCTATAAATAAAAAATATCCGGATTTCAACCCTAATCTTTTGCCCAATTACACAATAAACGATTACAGAGGAAGCCTTAAAAACAGCTATAACGGCGCCATTTCCTCCTTTATAACAAACGGATTTATTGAAAGCAGCGACAACTTAAACTATTTGTGCGGCGCAGGCTCATACTGCTACGCAACTACATACGGCTCAAAACATCTCCTTGCTACCCTCAGCGGAGACACATGGAACTCCATCGAGTATTCTTCAAGCTGGGAGGCAAAGCAGGCTATTGAAGCAAGAGGTTCAACAACGCCTACATTTATAGTTTACGACGAATAGAGGAGCTTTAAATTGGACTTTGAAGTAAAAAACAACAATATAGTTATTAAAAATAATATAGGATTTAACCTTAAAGATACCCTCGAATGCGGACAGTGTTTCCGGTTCGAGGTTCTTTCTGATTATGAGTATCTGGTTATTGCCCATGAACGTCTCCTAAAGGTAAAGGAAACGGACGGAGAAATTATTTTCTTTGACACAACCCCTGAGGATTTCGAAAATATATGGATCCCATATTTCGATTTTGAAAGAGATTATGACAGCATAAAAAACACTTTGAAGGGAAAAGACGACTTTCTCAAAACTGCCGTTGAATATGCTCCGGGAATAAAAATACTCAATCAGGAATTTTTCGAGTGCCTGATTTCATTCATAATCTCCCAGAACAATCAGATCCCAAACATAAAAAGAGTTATCGCAAACCTTTCTGAAGCCTATTCCTATCCATTAGGTACTTTAAACGGTAAAACATATTATGCCTTTCCTACGGCCGAGGCTCTTCTGGATGCGGGAATCGACGGACTTATGAAGTGCAAAACAGGATTCAGAGCAAAATACATAACTGATGCCTGCGAAAAATATATTTCAGGCGAGATCTCAACGGAAAGGATTTCCAAAATGGACACAGCTTCCGCAAAGGAACTGCTCATGTCCATAAAGGGCGTAGGCCCAAAGGTCTCCGACTGCGTGCTTCTGTTTTCCCTTGGAAGATATGATGTTTTCCCCACAGACGTATGGGTTCGGAGAGTAATGTCTGAGCTTTATTTCGGCGGAAAACCTGTAAAAATAAACGATATTCACAGCTTTGCGGAAAAAAACTTCGGCTCTTTGGCAGGATTCGCCCAGCAGTATCTTTTCTATTACGCAAGAACTCTGAAAATCGGCGCCAAAAAATAATTAATGAAAACGCAAAACACCCCGCGGAATTTTCTTATCCCGCAGGGTGCTTTTTTGTCCTGATTAAAATTTCGGACCGATTCAATTATCCCTTGTGCAAAGAGCGATTATGACTGTTATCACACCGATAAATATAAATATATCGGCCAGATTAAAAATGGGCATTTTCTTTTTATTCACATAAATAAAATCTGTAACGCCTTTATTTTTAACCCTGTCAATAAGGTTTCCCAACGCTCCTCCAAGGCACATTGAAAGACCTGCCAGCAATGAAGGCTTTTCGCCTTTTGCTATGCCCGCGCACAACACTCCGCCTATAATCGCCGTAACAACAGACGATGAGGCCACAACAGCGTCCGGCTTATCCTTCATGACACTGTACGCGCATCCTGTATTCTTTATTCTCCAGAAATACAGCTTGTCCTTTACCAATTCTTTCTTCTGGCCTTCTTCAATTCTGTCTTTTATCATTTCCTTGCTTAACAGGTCTGCTGTTATTATTACCGCTATTATAATGAAAAATACCATAAAAAAATTCCCTTTCATTCCTTTTTTTAACAGTATAACATAAACCTGAAATTTTTTCCTTCAAATACAAATTTTTTAATCTATATTTGTCATTTTTTGTAAAATAATATTGACTAAAAACCTTGTTAAAATCCGTTTAAGGTATTATACTTTAAATATATGAAACTATAAAAAATTTATTATAAAAAAAGAAAGGCGGAATTAATATGGGTCTTGTTACAACCAAAAAAATGTTCGAAGCGGCAAATAATAAACATTACGCTATCGGAGCTTTTAATATCAATAATATGGAAATCATTCAGGGTATCATCGATGCCTGCAAAAAAGAAAACTCCGCAGTAATCCTTCAGGTTTCCAAAAGCGCATTCAAATATATGCGTCCCGGATATCTTATGGGAATGGTAAAAGCTGCCGCAGAGGAATCAGGTCTTGATATAGCTCTTCACCTTGACCACGGCGAAGATTTTGAAATCTGCAAAGAATGCGTTGACCTCGGTTTTACATCAGTTATGATCGATGGTTCTCACCATGATTATGAAGACAACGTAGCTTTAACAAAACAGGTCGTTGAGTATGCTCACGCTCACGGAGTTGTTGTAGAAGCCGAATTAGGAAAACTCGCAGGCGTTGAGGACGAAGTTAAAGTTGACGCGGCAAACGCAACATATACAGACCCTGACCAGGCTCTGGATTTCGTAAAACGTACCGGCGTTGACTCCCTTGCGATCGCAATCGGAACCAGCCACGGCGCATACAAATTCAAAGGCGAAGCAAAGCTTGATTTTGACAGACTTGAGACTATCTCCAAAAAACTTGAAGACGCAGGATTCCACAACTATCCTATCGTTTTACACGGTGCTTCTTCTGTTGACCCCGGCTCTGTCGACCTCTGCAACAAATACGGCGGACAGATCAACAACGCAAAAGGCATCCCCACAGATATGCTCAGAAAAGCTTCATCCATGGGCGTTTGCAAAATCAACATGGATACAGACATTCGTCTCGCAATGACAGCGGCAATCAGAGAATTTATGGCTAATAAACCTGCTGAATTCGATCCCAGAGGATATCTCGGAAAAGGCCGTGAATATGTTCAGGCTCTTGTTGAAGGCAAAATCAAAAACGTTATCGGTTCATCCAACTCAATGGACGACCTCAAATAAGATTTAAAATATTGATTCCTGCTGATTTGCAGTATAATTAAAAAATCAAGAATCAAAAAATATTTTCAGGCCGCTTGTGTGTTTCAAGCGGCTTGTTTTTTGCCGAAAATTTATAATTAATGCCGTTTTTCGGCTTTGATAGAAAAATTTAAACCATTTGCATTAATTTTTTCTGTAAATCCGCCATCCCTCAGTAAATTTCATGTTTTTGTCATTTTTTAAAAAAACACTTTACTATTTGCATCTATTTGTTTATAATGAGTTTGCAAAAAACACAGAGTAGAATTTTGTGCGTTGCGGTTATCCGCTTTAGTGCGTTACAGACGGGGAGTTGCTGTAATGACGAACGATTTTTTCGACGGTACAAAATTCGCATCCCGCTGTTATTTTATTTACACTCCCCTTCTTATTGGTTTGCAGCTTTTTTGCACTTAAACTGAAAGGAGGATTTTTTATGTCCAGACTTCATACAAGCAAAACTCACCGTATAGTTATGGTTGCTTGCTTAATAGCAATCGAAATAATACTTTCCAGATTCCTTTCCGTATCCATGTGGAACATGAAAATCGGATTCGCGTTTATACCCGTTGTTATTGCGGCTATGCTTTTCGGGCCTGTCGAGGCAGGAATTACAGGAGCTGTTGCAGATTTCCTTGGAGCAATTTTATTCCCCATAGGAGCATATTTCCCCGGATTTACTTTAACAGCGTTCCTCGTAGGCGTTGTTTACGGACTTTTCCTGCATAAATCCCAGTCATTTAAAAACATTTTCACAAGCATACTGATAAATCAGATATTCTTCAGCCTGCTTCTGAATACGCTGTGGATTTCGATCCTTTACGGAGCGCCATACAAATCTCTGCTCCCCGTAAGAGCTGTACAGACAATTATTCTCATCGTTGTCCAGACAATAATCGTTAAGCTTATGGTAAAATATCTGCCTCAGCTCAAAAGAAGCGCTTCCTGAATTGTAGTTATACTTGTAATACCGTTATCTGCCGCAGATTTTATGTCTGCGGTTTTTTTATTTTGTCTGAAAGGCAAAAAAACAAGCACTCCCTTAAAAAGGAATGCTTTGTAAACTTAAAATTTACTGCAGAACAGCAATATTCCTTGCCGCCTGGTCAGCTCTTCTGACAATTAAATCCGCCTTGGGAACAGATTTTTTAACTTCCAGTATAATATCCATGATATATATGTTGATCTCGCCCATAATATCTATTTTATCTTCCATATCAATGGCTCTTATTGAAAACTCATCTTTTCCGCCTTTCATAGCTTCCAATTTGATTTTCTCTTTTTTGCGGGCTGCCTCAACAGCTTTTTTCGCATCATTGCACATGGCATAAATCTCATTTCCTTTGCATTCGCCTATGTTATCTCTTATATATTCCATACATTTTCTGGCTTCGCCAAGACTTGATTTTTTCATTTTATACATAATTATCTACCTGCCTAATCAAAATATCTTTTACACAACATAAATATTATACAACCAAATTCAATTTATTTCAATACATATTGAGGCCTTAACATATAAAAAGCCGGCTTCGTTAAAAGCCGGCCTTTGAATTAATTATTTACTTATTCAGCCTGATCTGTTCTAAGAGCCTTGGATGCGATTGCCGCAAGAACTCCTCCAACAAGAGGCGCTACAATGAACAGCCACAGCTGGCTTAATGCGGGACCTCCTGTTACTACTGCTGCAGAAATACTTCTTGCAGGGTTAACAGATGTTCCTGTTAAAGGAATACCGATTAAATGAACACCAATAAGAGCAAGAGCGATTACAACGCCGCCCATGTGAGATGTTTTCTCGCCTGTAACAACGCCGATAATGAGCATTACAAAGATGAAAGTTAAAATAAGTTCTACTATAAATGCTCCGCCTGCATTGAGTCCAAGTCCGCTTAACTCGCCATAACCGTTAGCTCCGTATCCGTTTGCTGCAGAAAGCTGAGTTGTTGAGCTGACGATTGCTTTAAGAATAACTGAACCCGCAAATGCTCCTAAGATCTGTCCTACAACATATCCCCAGAAATCTTTGAAAGAAATCTTTCCAAGAATAAGCATGGAAAGTGATACAGCAGGATTAATATGACATCCTGAAACCTTTCCGATTGAGTAAGCTCCGCATAAAAGCGCAAGACCAAATGCTAATGATATAGCCACTACGCCAAGGAAGCCCATACCTGTTCCTCCTGTGAATCCGCCGCATACTACTGCTGTTCCGCAGCCGACCAATACCAGGAAAAGTGTGCCAAAAAATTCTGAAACATATTTTCTCATACTATCCCTCCTCAAAAATGTATAAAAAAATCATTGAATCATTTGCTTTCTGCACTATCATTCTATACCCATTTTCCACTAAAAGTCAATATTGCATACTTGTATTTCACTTAAAATTTTCCGTGCCGTATATCCAAAAACCAAAAATATTGTACTGAATTCTATACAAAAAATCACTTTTCCGCATTTTTTTCTGTATTTATATCAATACATGTGCATTTATTAGCTTTTTCACTCAACAAATATGAATTTTGTTGTAAATTCAGTGCCTTTTCCCACTTCGCTTTCTACGGATATACTGCCGTCGTGAATATCCGCAATCCATTTTGCTATGGAAAGACCTATTCCTGTACCGGAAACTCTGCCTGTTCTGGATTCGTCAGCTTTATAAAATCTGTCGAAAATATATGGTATTTTTTCCTTTTCTATTCCGCACCCGTTATCCTTTACACTCACGCAGGAATACTCGTTTTCACGCCATACCCTTACATTTATTTCTCCGTTGTCTTCTGTATACTTCAGGCTGTTTTCCATATATATATTCAGAAGCTGCCTGATCAAATTGCTGTCCGCAAATATATACGCCTGTTCATCATCTGTAAATGTTATATTCTTTCCGCTTTCAAGCATATTAGCGTCTTCCACAACAGATCTGGCTATCTCGTTGAGTGAAATAACCTCTTTGTTTATCTCTATTCTGTTCTGGTCGCTCTTAGCCATAAACAGCAGATTCCGAACCATTGTAGACATATGCTGAGTCTCGGTGATAATGGAATCTATGGATTCCTGAAGCACCACATCGTCATGTTTTCCCCATCTGTCCAAAAGCTTTGCGTATCCCTGGATTACGGCTATTGGCGTTCTCAGCTCATGAGACGCATCCGCCACAAATCTTTCCTGCTTCTTGAAAGATTCTTCCAGCCTGTCCATCATGGAATTGAACGTAAGACACAGTTCTCTGATCTCATCCTTTGTTTCGGGAGCCTCAATTCTCTGACTTAAATTCTCCGCGCTCATTCTGGATGCCGTTTTTGTAACCTCTGCGACAGGGTCAAGTATCCTTCTCGCTATATATCTTCCTATTACGAACATAATGTATATGGCGATTCCGCCGAATACAAGCATTTCAATTACAAATTTCTTTACATATGCAAAATTGTTCTTGAAATATTTGTATGCAACAATCAAATATCTGCCGCTTTCATTTTCACATGTATCCAGAGAAACCATAACTCTTCCGCTAATATCCGTTTCAGGATTGATTATACTGGTAAAAGGTTTAAAGTCATAGAAGGTTTCCCTGCCGGCAAATTCGTTGAAATCTCCCATAGCATTTATATTTTGTATGAATTCCGGAGTTTCTCCTGTTTCGTTACTGTAAATTGCTCCTGTGTCGATATCCTTTATTATAACTTCAACATACTTATCGCCGAGATAATTATCTATATTAATATCGGAAACATTCTTTTGGTCGGCAACCCTTTTAATATTATCAACAGTATTGGTAAGCTGCATTTTTACCTGATCCTCAAATATAACGGCGGCATTCAGCGCAACAACTCCGCAGATAACCAGAATCGCGATTGCAAACATTATGCCGTAAAAAAAGGTTATTCTCTTTGTAAGCGGCATTCTGTCGAATACGTTTTTATTCCTCTTCTTCGTCTTCCTTGACAAAATATCCAACTCCTCTTATTGTATGGATATATTTTTTACCAAACACATCGTCTATTTTGGATCTGAGGTATCTTATATAAACATCAACAACATTTGTTTCGCCTATGTAGCTGTATCCCCAGACTTCGTTCAGAATCTGCTCTCTTGTGAGAACCACATTCTTATTTTTAATCATGTAAACAAGAAGCTCATATTCCTTTTTGGTAAGCTCCACCACATTTCCGTCTACCTTTACCATTCTCTTGTCCAGATCAATGGAAATATCCAAAGCCTCCAGAATGTTCTTCCTGACGGCAGTTCTTGACTGACGCTTGAATATGGCGCGCATTCTGGCAAGAAGCTCCTCTATGGCAAAGGGTTTTGTCATGTAATCATCGGCTCCGTTATCCAGTCCGGAAATTTTATCCGAAAGCTCATCCTTTGCGGTAAGCATAATTATAGGTATGTCCGAGATTTCTCTCACCCGTCTGCATACCTCCATGCCGTTTATTTCCGGAAGCATAAGATCCAGCAGGATTATATCAAATTCTCCGCTTTTGAATGTATCGAATCCTGCTTTACCGTCATAACACACAGTTACATCGTATCCTTCGTATTTTAACTCAAGCTCCACAAGACGGG
>JAFWDD010000033.1 GCA_017534115.1 Bacillota bacterium
CCTTCGGCACGTGGAATAGTGAGTGTTTCGGCAGAAATTGTATTTTTCGTCAAGCTTATTTTTAGCCGATAACTGTCCCAAACATATTACACAGGGTCAAGGGGCAAGGCGCCTTCGGCGCAATGAAGTTTGCTTTGCAAATGAAGGAATGAAGTCGCTTCGCTAATGAAGCCGCCCTTTTGCATAGGGCTAATTGAGGTCAGAATCCGACGAGCGGATTCAATTAAAGTGCCTTCGGCACGTGGAATAGTGAGTGTTTCGGCAGAAATTGTATTTTTCGTCAAGCTTATCTTTAGCCGATAACCGTACCAAATATATTACACAGGGTCAAGGGATGAAATCCCTTGCGGGGTTCTTAGGGGCAGAGCCCCTGAGCCCTCGGAGAGCGGATTCTTAAGGCAGAGCTTTAAGCGGGATCTTAGGGCGGAGTCCCTGAGCATACAGTATTATTTAAGAAATACGTACGGTTTTTTTAATGGTAATGCGTTTCAGCTGTTGTATTATATAGGAAATGCGGTTTTAAGAAGGTGTTTTTTTGTGTTGAGGAAAGCGTTTATACCGATAATAATTGCCGGTACGGTTATAGGCCTTGTTGCCTGCGTCAGAGAAGCCGAAATCCCTGACATAGAGGCGGAAAGATTCAATACGGACATGATAACAGTCTACGCGGACGGATATTTCGGTTTGGATATAGACTCGCCCGTGGAAATAAAGGATCCGGTTTATATAGAGAAAATAGTGGAGGAAGCCTCCAAGATAGGCGAGTATTATTACGTAAAGACTCCCACTGAAGGCCTTAACACAATGTGGATAGATTTCAATAACGGCACTATAATCAGTATGCGTGCGGACGAGAACTACGGGAATATCTCCGATACCTTCCTCATGTGCGGAGACGCGAAAACACGGGACCTGATCCTTCCCGAAAAACTCCCCGAGACAGTGGGCAAGATCGTGCTTACCTGCCGGCCGTCGAGCGAATAACAATAAAATATTCTTTTTTTGGGGCAATAAGGCGGAATATATGCTTTTTTGCCCTTTTTTGTGATTTTTGCACTTTTTGTGATATAATAACCTAAAGAAAAATTACGTTTCATAGGAGGACAGCTATGAGTAACGCGAAATTAATAGTAATGCTGACCCAGAACGACAGAACAGTGGTGAACGCTTCAGATATATTTGAAAAATGCAGAGGCTCCAAAGCGGAATTATGGGGCTTTAAGGAAGAGGGAATACCCCTGGCGGAAATGAAGGCTCTTTATGCCCGCATAAAAGAATGCGGCAAGACCGCAGTTATGGAGGTAGTGGCATACAGCGAGGAAGAAGGCCTGGCCGGAGCGAAAACCGCGGCGGAATGCGGCTGCGACATCCTTATGGGCACAATGTTTTTCGATTCCGTGAACGAATTTTGCAAGAAAAACAACCTTAAATATATGCCCTATGTAGGCAGGGTGACCCAAAGACCGTCAATCCTTGAGGGCGCCATTGATGAAATGATTGCCGAAGCGGAAAAATGCCTTGAAAAAGGTGTTTACGGCTTTGACCTTCTTGGATACAGATATACAGGCGACGCGGAGAAGCTTATCGAGGAGTTTGTGTCCTGTGTCAAAGCGCCTGTGTGCGTAGCGGGAAGCGTCAACAGCTTCGAGAGACTGGATTTCCTGAAAAAAGCAAAACCTTGGGCCTTTACGATCGGCGGCGCATTCTTTGATAAGAAGTTCGGAGAGGATTTCTGCGAACAGGTGGACAGAGTCTGCGGGTATATGGAGAAGTGAAAAATACTACTTTGCCAGAAACTGTATCAGGAATCTGATTTTGTGCTTCTTGACAATTTCCATAACGTGTATTACAATGTAATACAAAGAGAGAAGGAGTGAAAACCATGACAGTTTCATTGCGATTAAGTGAAGAGGACGAAAAACTTTTTAAAGACTACGCAAAAAACAATAATATCACATTGTCAGAGCTTATAAGACGTGCAGTTTACGAAATGATTGAAGATGAGTACGATTTGCAAGTGTACCGTGAAGCTTTGGCAGAATACGAAAAAGATCCCGTCAGCTATACACATGAGGAAGTCGGAAGGATGTTAGGCTTAAAATGATTTTTAGGTTTATTTACAGCAAACAGGCCATAAGGCAGTTAAGCAAACTGGATAAAAGCACGCAGAAACTTATTTATAACTGGATTGAAAAAAATTTGATAAACATCGAAAATCCCAGAACAAAGGGCAAAGGTCTTACAGGAGACAAAAGCGGCAAATGGCGGTACAGAGTTGGCGACTACCGAATTATTTGCGATATACGAGATAACGAATTGATTATACTTGCTCTTTCCATAGGACATAGAAAAAATATATATTGAAAAACGAAAATCCCAAAAAGACCTGATATTTCAGAAAACTTTTCGGGATTTTTTTATTCTCTTATTAATTCCTTCGGAATCAGATCATAATCGAACATGACCTCCGAATGGTTGTCCAGAACCAGTTCCTTTTTAACAACTTCGCCCGTTGCATTGTCGATGACTTTTCTGTAAATCTTTGAATTCCTGTAAAAAATGCCGTCTTCCTTTTTGAAATGGTGGTCCTCCTCCACAAGCTCATATCTGTAAGGAAAAGGCTCTCTGCTTCGAAGCTCACCGTAGAGGTTGTCCTCGTCACACCATAAAAGAAGCTGGACATCCTGATTTGTGTTGTTTTTAAAGCGGAAATCTACATTGTTGTAGCTTACGGAAGTTCCCGTAGCGTAAGGGATCCTTTCGCCTTCATCGGGAGACAGGGCGTCGGAATGGTTATGTATCTCCGTTACGTCCAACGGGCTGTGGAGCACCAGAAGATGGACCGTGTTTCCAAGATTGCAGAGGCCTCCGCCAATGCCTGGGCGGACCTGATTTCCGAAAATCTCGCGGCCTTCCATGTATCCTTTGCGTTTGGTCGTGGAGCCTACTGTGCGCCAGAAGGAAAAGCTTTCGCCGGGATGTACGATGGAGCCGTTTAGTTTGGCGCAGGCTAAATTTATGTTGACAGCCTTGTTTTCCTGAAGCCGCAGGTCGATGCCCGGACCTCTTTTAATAAGATGACAGCTGTAACTTGCCACAAGATTGGGAAAAGGCTCTTTTTCTATGGTTTTGGAAAATTTTTCTCTGCTGAAAGCGTCCTTCAGATGCCTTCGGGCTATTTCCTTTTTCACAGCGATGGAATAAAAGGCCGGATTTATATCCGAGAAATGTTTTCTTTTCTTTTCTGCCATATTTACGCCTCCTTCCTGTGGATGCCGCCAAGCCGCATATAGCAGGATTTACTGCGTTTATAAAAATAAAGCACAAATCTTTCCAATGCTCTGCGGCGACCCGCTTTCGATACTGTGTCGTGCCCGATGAATTTTACAAGGATGCTGGCCAGACCGCTCCTGTTTGCCCCGTAAATATCCGTGAATATCTGGTCGCCTATTACAACTGCCTGATTTTTGGGCATATCAAGCATATCCACTGCCTTAAGATATCCCGCGGGTTTGGGCTTGTCCGCGTCGCAAATGTAGAGGGAATCGATGTTTTTCAGAAATCTCAGGGTCCTTTCCTCGTCATTGTTGGAAAGAAGAAGGGTTTTGAATCCCAGACTCTGTATGTACCGGAAAAATTCGTCCACTTCCGCTGTGGAATCGGCTCCGTGAGGAACGAGAGTGTTGTCTATATCGAAGATAAGTCCTCGAAAGCCTTTTTCGTACAGTTTTTCATAGTCAATGGAAAACACGCTTTCCTCATACTCATA
This sequence comes from Bacillota bacterium, assembly GCA_017534115.1. GTDB lineage: Bacteria > Bacillota > Clostridia > Lachnospirales > Anaerotignaceae > RGIG5631. The sequence goes on from JAFWDD010000033.1 coordinate 3,770, forward strand.
AGGATAGAATTTTTTAAACATGGCGATTATCCTTTCAAAAATAATCGGGAAACTTGCGGCTTAAATATATCATAAAAGGGCGGAATGTTCAAGTGAATTAAGATTTTCGTAAAAAAAGGAGAATTTTCGAAAAATATTTTCTTGCAATAATCAGTTGTATATGGTATAATCTTCACGTTGTGAAATACGGATATTCCGCTGTCTTATTAGAGCAACGTAATGAAGGCATGAATATCTATGAAGGAAGGAGGAACCATAATGAACAGTGATATTATCAGAGAGCTCGAACAGGAGCAGATGAAATCAGAGATTACCCCCTTTAATATTGGCGATACTGTAAGAGTACACGCAAAAGTTGTTGAGGGAACAAGAGAAAGAATTCAGGTTTATGAAGGCGTTGTCATCAAAAGACAGAACGGCGGAATTAACGAGACTTTCACAGTAAGAAGACTTGCTTCAGGTATTGGCGTTGAAAGAACCTGGCCTATCCATTCCCCCAGAATTGACCACATCGAAGTTGTAAGACGCGGTGTTGTAAGACGTGCTAAACTTTTCTACCTGAGAAACAGAGTAGGTAAAGCAGCGAAAGTTAAAGAAGTAATCAGATAATCAACTAAAGGTGTGCATTTTGGTGCATACCTTTTTTACTATTATGCCGGAGCCTTGAATTTGGGCTTTCGGAGCATGGAGGAGGTTTTTAAATTTGGCTTCCAAGGATAAGAATAACAACGTAAGAGAATGGATAATCGTTATAATCATAGTTGCCGCGGTGTTTTTTGTGCTGAGAGGCGGAGTTTTCAGAAGCATCGAGGTCAAAGGCGTTTCCATGGAGGACACTCTTGAGCACGGAGACCTTGTTTTCATAAACAGATGGCTGAAGCTGGACAGAGGCGATATAGTTGTATACACAAACGCCAAGGGCGAGCACATAATCAAGCGTGTTATAGGCATTCCAGGCGATGTTGTGGACATTCAGTTCAACGGAGCATATGATGATGTGTACCTTAACGGTGAAATGCTGGACGAGGACGATTTCATAAAGGAGATCATGTATCAGAAGGGCGACATGGACTATCCTGTAACAGTGCCCGAAGGCGAATATTTCCTTATGGGGGACAACAGAAACGTTTCCAACGACAGCCGCCAGAAGGAAAACGGCACAATCCCTAAGGATAAGATCCTCGGTCAGTTCGTAGTCAGGTTTTATCCTTTCAGCAAATTCGGAAAAGTAAATTAATTCGGAGTGGAGACATGATATACACAAAGCTTACTAAAAAGGCAATGCTTACCGCATATAACGCCCATATGGACCAGTTTGACAAATCAGGCGTTCCGTATATATTCCATCCCATTCATTTAGCGGAGCAGATGGATACGGAAGCGGAATGCGTGACGGCGCTTCTCCACGACGTGGCTGAGGATACGGACATCACCCTTGAAGAGCTGGCGAAGGATTTTCCTGAAGAGGTGATGGAGGCCCTGCGGCTTCTTACCAGAAAAGACGGAGAGGATTACATGGAATATGTGGAGAATCTGAAGCATAACCCCATTGCGGCGAAGGTGAAGAAGGCTGACCTTATACATAATTCCGACAGGACCCGAATTGACGAGATAACTCAGAAGGATACTGACATATGGGCAAAGTACGAAAAAGCCCTGAAGCTTCTTGAGGAGTAAAAGCGAACAAAATCTTAACAAAAAAACGCAAATCCTAAAGTTAGGTTAAATAAATTCTAATTTTAGGATTTTTTGTTATATTGAATCCTTTTTTGTCGTATACTACTGTAAAGCATCATGTTTCAGACAAAAGGGAGTTTTTATTTTGGAAAAGAAAAGGAAACTGACAGCGGCGGCCTTTATTCTGTATCTGGCAATTCTGACATGGGCCATACTTTTTAAATTCGCCGTTGGTCCGGACACATTGCCTTTCAGGCACGAGATAAACTTAATACCCTTTGATGAGTCCTTATACGCCGAGGTCATATTTAACATACTGGCGTTTATACCCATTGGCGTGTATATTTCCATATTCAAAAAGAACTGGTCTGCGGGCAAAAGGATTTTAGCCGGATTCCTCATAAGTCTTGCATACGAAGCGGCGCAGTTTGTGTTTTCCCTTGGACTTCTGGATGTTACGGACTTTATGACCAACACAGCAGGCGTATGGATCGGAATCGGCATATATTCCGCTTTGAGAAATGTTTTTGGTGACAAGACGGAAAAAACCATCGACAGAATAGCCTTGATATTGGAAATAGTTTTCATCTGCTTTATGGCGGTGATCCTTTTTGCCGGAAGAGGAGCGTGAGTATATATGAGAGCAAAAAAGCCTTTGATTATTGCGATTATAGTCGTTATTGTCTGCGCGGGCATATTCCTGTTTTCGAAAGGCGAAAAATGCCGTTATGTAAAAAGAGTTACGGGTTTTGACATAAGCTCCTGCAAAATACTGAAGTCTGAGGACACTCACGGAGGGTTTCTGGGAGACGGAGAGTATATCCTAATTGCGGACTGCGGGAAAGATCCTCATTGGCCTGCGGATCTGTATGGCTGGAAGGAGCTTCCTCTGCCGGAAAACATTCAGCTGATCATGTACGGACCGGAACCTGACGAATATGATTACAGCCTGGCGGGTGAGGCAGGAATTCCTTATATCGAAAACGGGTATTATTATTTCGAAAACAGGCATCCAAACGCTGAAAAAGAGGACAGCAGCGAGGACCTTTTCGATTTGTTTTCATTCAATTTTTCTTTGGCGTTATATGATGCGGACAAGGATATGCTTTATTATTATGATCTTGACACATAAATCCGGGCGGTCGAAACCGCTCTTTTTTATTTTGCAAAATTGCTGATTTCATGCCCGTTATGAGCTTTTTTAACTGCGCGGGAAATAAAAAATAATGAAAAAAAGTGTAAAAGGACTGTTAAATTCACCGTACTTATTGTACAATAATAAAAACAATGTAATAAATTGCAAAGAGGAGGAATAAGTATGAAGAAAAAAATATTAAGCGCGCTCATCGCGGCAGTGCTGGCTTTTTCAATGGCGCTTCCGGTATTTGCCGCCAAAGTGGACGATTATCCCCTTTTGAAATCAAATTTCAACTCTGCCAGTGTGGAAAACAATCCCTGGTATCCTATTAATGTTACAATTTCCAGCAGTGAAAGCGTTCTGATTCAGTCTATCACAACCTACCACTGGAATTACGGCGGAGGAAAAACTCCCGGAAAGATAAGCATCTGGGAAGGACAGGAGAAAATAGGCGAATGGCAGGCAGCGGGCCGAAGCGGCTCCGGTGTAGATAATATATTATGGGACGTATTCCCCAATATAGCGCTGGAACCCGGACATACTTATGAAATAGTGGATTCCGATCCCGAAACATGGAGCCAGAACGAAGAATCCGGTCATCAGGGATTCTGCGAGATAAGAGGAACATTTACAACTCAGAACGCAGGCGGCTCAGGCGGTTCGGCGGACGATAAAAAGGTAAGTTCATGGGCTGAGGCGGAGATCAAAAAGGCCGAAAGTATCGGACTTGTTCCCAAATGCCTCAAGGACAAAAACCTTACCAAATCCATCACAAGAGCTGAATTCGCGGCTGTAACGGTTGAGCTTTACGAACATATGACAAGCTTTGCGGCGCCTCAGGAATCAACTCCTTTAAAGGATATTTCAAATCACACGCTGAAAAACGAAATAGAGCAGGCTTATAGTCTCAACTTCGCAATGGGAGTCAGCGATACGAAATTTGACCCCGACGCGAACCTTAACCGTGAACAAATGGCGTCAATGCTCTGCAGAGTCATAAAGAAATTCGAATTTCAGGAATGGACTATTGCCAACGACGGCTATTATGAACTGCAGTACAATATGCCGGCGCGTTTCGCGGACGACGGCAAGATATCAAGCTGGGCGAAGGACAGCGTGTACTTTATGGTTGCCTGCGGAATTATAAGCGGTGTGGGCGATAATAAATTCTCTCCCGGAGGCACGGCTACCCGTGAACAGGCTCTGGCTATTGCGGTAAGAGTGTTTGACAGCTTCACAGGAGAGGCTCAGGGTTAATCCAAAACAGAATAATCGGAGGACAGGTTCTGATGCCTGTCCTTTTTCTTTGGAACGCGGACTTTATAAAAGCGGAGAAATATGGTAAAATGGTTTGAAATCGGAAATTAAAAGACGAGTTGATCTCTATGAAGAATAAACTGATTAAAAAAGTGATTATAATCGTTATAGTGGTGATAGCGGTGGTTATTGCCGTGCCTATGGCGTTGAGACGAGAGCGTTCGCCCCTCAAAAGGACCTTTACAAATGAGGATTTCGGCATTGAGACTTATGTCAGCAGTGTGGACAAAGACGGCGACGGAATCGATGACCAGACGGATATTCTGGAAAACGTGCGTACGTATACTGATACAAAGCCTGTGTATAAAAGCGCGTATTACAACGGCGGATACCCCAACGACGGATACGGCACCTGTGTTGATGTTGTGGGTGCAGGACTGAAGGGCGCGGGATATGACCTTATGGAGCTGGTAAATGCCGATATAGAGGGGCATCCCGAGGCTTATGACGCTGACGCGGGAGATAAAAATATCGATTTCAGACGGGTGCGGAATCTTAAGGTGTATTTTGAGAGAAACGCCATAGTTCTGACCAAGGATATAAAGAAGCGTGAGGAATGGCAGGGCGGAGACATTGTTGTGTTCAACAAGCATATAGCTGTCGTCTCCGACACAAGAAACGCGGACGGAATCCCCTATATAATCCATCATTACAGCCGGAATCAGAAGTCTTATGAAGAAGACGCGATTAGAAGCTGGGGAGAGGTATTGGGACATTACAGAGTGAGCTGACATACGGAAGATTTTAAACGAAGGAAGATGATGATTTGAAGAAGATCCTGTATTTGACCGATTTATATTATGAAGCAAAGGGAAGAAATTATTACGAGGAGGACATATACATAACCGGAATATTAAAGGATCATTTTGATGTTGTGTTGTGTAACCCCAAAAACTCGGAAAGCTTTGAAAATGACGCAGACCTCATCGTTTTCAGAAATACGGGCGGAGTAAGCGGATTCAGAGATATTTACTATTCATTTGTAAAGAGAGTAAAGGAAAATAATCTGAAAACATTTAATGAATTTACCGGAAAGGCGGATATGTTCGGAAAGGAGTATCTGCTGGAATTGACGTCAGCCGGATATCCCGTTATTCCTACAATAGACAACATAGATAATCTGGATTTTTTGCCCGATGCGGATAAATATGTAATTAAGCCGAAAGACGGCGCGGATTCGGTGGGTCTGGAATTCTTAACGAAGGATGAGCTGGCAGGACGGAATCTGAGAGATGGAAAAACACTTATACAGCCGGCCATAGATTTTGAATATGAAGTGTCATTTTATTTTTTGAATGATAAATTAGAGTACGCGATGTATGCTCCGGACAAGGGTGAGCGATGGAAACTGGTAAAATATGATTATACGGACGAGGATGCCGAATTTGCGAAAAAATTCATAGCATGGAACGGAATAAAAAACGGTATCCAAAGGGTAGACGCGTGCAGGACCAGGGAAGGAAAGCTGTTATTGGTAGAGCTGGAGGACCTGAATCCCTATTTGTCGGTTTTGGAACTGGATGAGGAAACAAGAGGGGCGTTTATTAAGGATATGATAGATGTTTTTGACAGTATTATTTGAGGATGTGATTTAAAATGGACGAAGCAAGAGGACATACAGTGCAATGGTACCCCGGGCATATGACCAAAAGCGTGCGCATGATGAACGAAAGCCTGAAACTGGTGGATGTGGTCATTGAGCTTCTGGATTCTCGGATACCGTACTCCAGCAAAAACCCGGAAATAGACAAGCTTGCGAAAAACAAAAAAAGGATAATCCTTCTCAATAAATCGGACCTTTCCGATGAGAACGCCACAAAAAAATGGGCGGAATATTACAAGAATCAGGGCTTTGAGGTCATTGCCATAGACTCCATAAGGGGAAAAAACATAGGCAAAATCACGGGAACGGCTATGGGGCTCATGAAGGAGACTATCGAGCGTGACAAAGCCAGAGGCAGGATCTTCAGGCCGGTACGGGCAATGGTGGCAGGCATACCAAATGTAGGTAAATCCGCGTTTATCAATAAATACGTGGGCAAGGCGGCGGCCAAAACGGGAGACAAGCCCGGCGTTACAAGGGGCAAGCAGTGGATCAGGCTGAAGAAGGATTTTGAGCTTCTGGACACGCCCGGAATTCTCTGGCCGAAGTTTGAGGACAGGATCACGGGCATGAACCTTGCGTTTACAGGCGCTATCAATGACAATATACTGGATTCCCAGATTATGGGGATTGAGTTTATTAATATGATGAGGGTGAGGTTTGCCGATATTCTCGCTGAGAGGTACGGAATCGAGATTTCCGAAGACGAGGCGGACCACGAGGTTTTCGATAAAATATGTTTTGCCAGAGGGTTCAAGGTAAAAGGCGGCGAGCCAGATTACGGCAGATGCGGAAAGGCGCTTTTGGAGGACTTCCGAAGCGGTAAGTTCGGAAAGCTGACCATAGAGATGCCCGAAGATATTCCCGCCAGAGAGGAAGCGGCGGAAGCCGAAAAACAAAAAAAGATGGAAAAGAAACCGAAGAAGAGCTCTCCGAGGGCTTAGGGCGCTGCCATAAAAACCCGCAAGGGATTTCATCCCTTGACCCGTGTAATATGCGGTGGAATGTTATCGGCTGTATTAAGGCTTTTCGAAAGGGTTTTTATGTTGAAAATTATATTTGATAGAAATTTACAGGAAAGTATTAACCGAGGAAAATGATTTTCTTCGGTTTTTTTGTGTATGCGGCGAACCTTATGAATTTAAGTTTGCGATACCTTTGAACATAGCCGAGAACGCCAACAGCCTTCCTCCGCGTCTCCGGAGCGGTCCTCCCGGAAATGACCAGGAGTTCTGCAAGTGCGTTGACTTTCGGTAACCTGATTCTCAGAACAATAAAAAAATTCCCGCGTCATTTTCGGGAAATTTAAAAAGAACCGTGGGTCAGTCGGTTCTTTCGTCTTTTTTGAATTATTCCATATTGTTGAGCATTCTCTGTAAACGAGAGATTTTTCTTGAAGCTGTGTTTTTGTGGTAAACACCTTTGGATTCGGATCTTGCGATTCTGGAGATAGCTGCTTTAACTGCAACTTCTGCCTGAGCCTTGTCACCGGATTCAACTGCCGCAAGAGCTTTTTTAATCTCAGTTTTTGTCTGGGATTTTGTCATTTTATTAAGTAATGTTTTTTTGTTGATTACTTTAATTCTCTTTTTTGCTGATTTGATATTAGCCAATTAATTTCTCCTCCTGTTTATAGATTTCCGTTCGATTTTGTAAAGGTTTACCGGGGAATATTGTATATCTTTACATGTTTTTAATGATCATAAATAATTGGGTTAAATTTTAAGACACTATTGGTATTTTACCCTAATTGTGGCATTAAGTCAATGAATATATTTATTTTTTTCGGCGAAAATATTCCAAGGATTATATTCGGAGGTATTTAATATGGATTTAAAGGATATGGAAAGAGGAAAATTCTTCCCCAGAACGGACCTGGCAGTGGAAGCAAGGGAGCTTATCGGAAAAGACGGAGAGATCGACGGCATAAGGATAAATACTGAAAATGCAGGGGATATCAGCGTAACGACTGTTGAGATTCTGGACGAGAAGGGCGCGTCGCAGATGGGCAAGGACATGGGCACATATATTTCCATAGAAAGCGCGGGTATGGGCGAAAAGGATGTTTCGGAGCGGGAAGCCGTTATGAAAAAGACCGCCGAAGGCATTTCAAAGCTCATGAAGGCAAGGGGAATTTCCGACGGTGACGCCGTTCTTATTGCGGGACTGGGAAACAGACACATAACCGCCGATTCACTTGGGCCGAAGGTCATAGACGGAGTTCTGGCGACCCGTCACATCACAAAAACTCTTCCCAATGAGCTGGGTCGGAATGTAAGGCCTGTGTGCGCGGTAGCTCCCGGAGTTATGGGCATTACGGGAATTGAAACAGGCGAAATCATATGCGGGATCACGGAAAAGGTGCGGCCGAAGCTTATTATTACGATCGATTCCCTGGCGGCAAGGAAGATGAGCAGGATTAATTCCGTTATCCAGATGTCGGACACGGGCATAAGTCCCGGCTCGGGAGTGGGAAACACCAGAATGCCTCTTAATGAGAAATCTCTCGGGGTGCCTGTTATCGCCATTGGCGTGCCTACTGTGGTGGACGCGGCGACCCTTGTGAACGATACCATGGAAAGACTGATCTCCCAGATGATCCAAGGTTCCCAAAAGGGCGGAGAGTTCTATAAAATGCTGGAAAACTTAAGTTTTGAGGACAAATACGCTCTTATACTGGAAATCCTTGAACCTTATGCGGGCAATATGTTTGTAACGCCGAAAGAGGTGGACAGCGTAGTGGAAAATCTGGCCAATATCATCTCAAACGCGTTGAATATCGCCCTTCAGAAGAACATAACTCTGGACGATATAAACCGGTTCAAATAAAAAATTTCAAAATTTTTTAAAAATGAGACAAAATGAGACTTTTTTCGGTTATAGTAATAACCGTGAGAAAGTCTCGGCAGCTGCGTGGCCGGGCGAAAAAGTTTAAGAAGGGTAGATTTTTTTCTGAATTAAGGGGTGTTTATAGGTCTGAATCTACTTTTTGTAGAAATTTTTATTGACACGGTAGAATTTTTATTCTATATTTGAGATAGCGAAAGGGGGAAAATCTATGAACTGTTTTGATTCGGTTGAGGAAAGATATATGCTCAACATTCATATAAAAAAGCCGGATGATATTAAAAAGGTGCTTTCTGTGAAAACGAATCTATACAAGGAGATTCAGGGGGACTGGCTCATATTTTATATGGAGGACGACTCGGATTTTCAGCTGCTTAAAGAGGATATTCCGGCAGTGAGAGCCGAGATTTACAGAATTAAATATGAAGAGGAAAATTGTTCGAATAAAGGCTTTTTCGATTAAACGAGGCTTTGATTAGGGGGGCTTAAAGCGTATGGAATGTGATGACAAAAAAAGAATACTTATGAAAAAAAGACTTGAGCTTTGGGGTTCGGCTCATGAGATTTGCGTGAAAAGGCAGGAAGAAATAAAGCGGGTCAAAAGGCTTATAAAACAGGCCGGCGACATAAAAGGCCGCTCTTTTTCGGGGCTTCCCAAATCGGGTGTGGTTTCTGACCCGACATATAAGGCGGTGGAGCTTATAATCGACGAGTACGAAAAGGAAATATCCGACGCGGCGGAGGCTGTTGAGAAAATAATGCAGGAAAAGAACATTATGGATTCCTATATAGAAAAGCTGTCGCCCAAAGAGGCAAAAATCATTTTCTATAAGTACCGGAAGAAGGTTTCGCCCGATTCCCTGGCAATTTTGATGAACGTGAGCCGCTCCCACAGCTACAGAATGCTGAACAATACGATCGATAAACTGGTGGAGCTTGCGGGATGAGAGGTGCGCCTGCGGCGCAATGAATAATGAATAGTGAATAGTGAATAATTGAGGTCAGAATCCGCATTGGCGGATTCGATTAAAGTGCTTCGCGCCGGCACCGTAAAGGTGCAGCTAAATTCGGCTTTCAGCCGAACGAAATTTGCTAAAGCAAGCTAAATTTCCCTGCGGGAAGCTAAATTCGCCTTTGGCGAGCTTAGGTGAAAATCCGCTTTGCGGATTCGATTAAAGTGCTTCGCACGGAAATAGTGGAAATTTCGGCGTGAAATTCTATTTTCGTGAATTTTTGGTTTAGCCGATAACTTTCCCATACTTATTACACGGGTCAAGGGATGAAATCCCTTGCGGGTTTTCAGGGCAGAGCCCTGAACGGGGTTCTTAGGGGCAGAGATTACCCTAAAATGCTTCCGCTTCACTGTGTTTCGCTCCAGCATTTCAGGGAACCCGAGAGCCCCTGAGCCCTCGGAGAGGAAAAAATTTTTTAAAAGATGGGACGAAATGAGACTTTTTTCTGCTATGCTTATATCATAGACAAACAGGAGGTGGTGATGCTTGGAGGACAAACCTTCAAATACATTCAGAGAAGACATATCAAAAGAGATTACGGATTTTCTGGTGGGTGTCCTGCGCGACGATGACGATGGCGGCAAAAAGGATTCCGCGGTGAAAAACAGAATGAAAGCGGCGGAAATGCTGGAAAAACGCTTCAATATATTCTACGCCGATGACGATGATTCTGTAATTATCATCGACGATATACCAGAGGCGGAACCTCAATGAGCAAAGAAATACGGCTTTCGTCCGTGATAGCGCCGTCATTTTTCCGTCTGCACAGGGATGTCCGCGAAGGCAGACACACCCACTACTGGCTGAAAGGCGGAAGAGGCAGCGGGAAATCCTCATTTATATCAATCGAGATAATCCTGGGCATGATGCTGGACCCAAATGCCAGCGCAGTGGTTCTGAGAAAAGTAGGCAAGGACCTGCGTACCAGCGTTTTCGAGCAGATGAAATGGGCGGCTGATATTTTAGGTGTTTCCGCTAAATGGGACTTTACGGTCTCGCCAATGGAAATGGTGTATAAGACTACAGGCCAGAGAATAATCTTCAGAGGCGTTGACGATCCCAGGAAAATAAAGTCGGTTAAGCTGAGCAGAGGATATATTAAATTCATCTGGTACGAAGAGACCGATGAATTTGACGGAATGGAGGAGATCCGGAACACAAACCAGTCCCTTATGCGAGGCGGAGACAGTTTTTCGGTTTTTTATTCCTATAATCCGCCGCGAAGCATCAAAAACTGGATAAATATGGAATCAGGCATACCGGCTGCGGACAGAATAGTCCATTCAAGCACCTATCTGGATATGCCCGAGGCTTGGCTTGGCCGGCCTTTTTTTATTGAGGCGGAACATCTGAAAGAGGTATCCCAAGAGAAATACGACCATGAGTACCTCGGCGCTGTCACGGGCACAGGCGGAGAGGTCTTCAAAAATGTGACTCTGCGGGAGATAACAGATGAGGAGATAGAAAGCTTCGACAGGATCTCAAGGGGTCTGGACTGGGGTTTCGCAACTGACCCGTTCCATTACACGGTGAATCATTTCGACAAAGCCCGAAGAAAGCTCTGCATATTCTATGAGATACATAAGCATGAGCTTTCGAATCTGCGTGCATCGGAGCTGGTGAAGGCGGAAAACACGTCAAATAATCCTGTTTTCTGCGACAGCGCCGAGCCCAAATCCATAGCGGAGTTCAAAAGCTTCGGGATAAACGCAGTTCCGGCAAAAAAAGGTCCCGACAGTGTGTATTTCGGTATAAAATGGCTCCAGGATCTGGACGAAATAGTCATTGACCCGAAAAGATGCCCAAACACCGCCAGAGAATTCACAATGTATGAGATGAAAAAGGATATATACGGGAATTTCAAGGCGTCGTTCCCCGACGAGGACAACCATTCCATTGACGCCGTCAGATATTCCCGGGAGGAGGACATGAGGAAAGTGAGGGTGATGTAAACTTTGTTTTTAACGGAAGGCGATTTTTTAAACATGAGGCTGAAGGCCGAAAAGAATTTAAGCGACAGCGAGATTCTGAAAAACATTATCGAGGAGGACATGATTTCTCCCGAAAAGAAGAAAATGGAAGAGGGCGAAAGATATTATTCATACGACCATGACGTTCTGAGGAAGGATTTTAATGTATCAAAAATATCTGAAAGCTCCGAATCCGGCGAAAGGGTGCGGGATTTTGCCAATCCCAACAGAAGCAACCACCATAATGTGAACGCGTTCCACAGACTTCTTGTGGACCAGAAGGTTTCCTATATTTTAGGTAAAAGACCGACTATTTCACTGGACGCGGCGGAAGGCAGCGGAGACTTGAGGAAGTTCGAGAAGTTCCTCTCGGATTTTAATTCCAACGAGCTTTCCGACACTTTGCAGAATCTTGTTATCGGAGCCAGCAACAAAGGACTGGAAGTCCTTCATGTGTACTATGACGAGGACGGAAACTTCAGATATACGGTGATTCCCGCAAATGAAGTGGTTCTGGTTTACGATTCGGTATACGAGAAGGAATTGACGCAGGTCATCAGATATTACACCGTAACAGTCATTGAAAACGGCAGGAAAAAATACAGAAAACGAGCGGAATGGTGGGAAAAGGACAAGGTCACATACTATGTGGAAAACGACAGGAACGAATTTGTTTTCGATTCTGCGGCAGGATACAATCCTTCGCCCCATTTCTGGGATTTGAGGACCTTCAACGGCAAGGTCGTGAAGCGCAAGGGAGTTTCATGGGAGAGACTTCCTTTTATTGTGCTCAAAAACAACCAGAGATGCACCACAGACCTTGAAGGCATTAAGGGTCTCATAGACGCATACGACATGATTTCCAGCGAAGGAGTCAATAATCTCCTGGATCTGGTGGAGCTTTACTGGGTCATTGAAGGCTACGGAGGAGAGGCGGCGTCCGCCATAAGCAGAAAGCTGAAAATCAACAAAGCGGTGCATATTTCCGACAGCAGCGGAAAGATAGAGGCCAAGCAGGTGAATATCCCTCTTGAAGGAAGGCTGGCGTATCTGGAAATGCTGAAAAGGGATATTTACACATTCGGACAAGGTGTTGACATCAACATAACCAAGCTGGGAAACGCGGTAAGCGGAACATCCCTGAAATACCAGTACACACTTCTGGATCTGAAGGCAAGAAGCATCGGCGTGCAGATAATTTCAGCCATAAGACAGCTTCTTTATTTCGCGGTGACTGACTTCAACCGCAGGAACAATACGGATTTCCGCGCGGAGGACATTGCGATTCTGCTCAACAACACAATGATCGCCAACGATTCCGAGGTGGCGGAGATAATCAAATCCTCAAGAGGACTTCTTTCCGATAAAACTCTTATCGAGAACCATCCTTTTGTGGATAACGTTTCATCGGAGCTGGCGAGAATAGGAACGGTGGGGACGCCAAGGGCGCCGGAGGAGTAATGAAGCCGCTCCTTTCGGAGCTGATGAAGGAATGAAGTCTGGCTTTCAGCCCTAATGAAGCCGCCCTCTGCGAGGGCTAATTATGGTCAGAATCCGTCTTAAGACGGGTTCAATAAAGTGCCTTCGGCACGTGAAGTGGCGTGTGTTTAGGCTTTAATTTTGGTTTGTGGCAAGCTAAAGTTCAGCCGAAAAACTTATTTGACATATTACACGGGGTCAAGGGGCGCCGGAGGAGTAATGAAGCCACTCCTTTCGGAGCTGATGAAGGAATGAAGTTGGGCTTTCAGCCCTAATGAAGCCGCCCTCTGTGAGGGCTAATTATGGTCAGAATCCGTCTTAAGACGGATTCAATAAAGTGCCTTCGTCACATGAAATGATGTATTTTTCATATTGGATTTCGGTTTGTGGCAAGCTAAAGTTCAGCCAAAAAACTAATCTGACATATTACATGGGGTCAAGGGGCGAAGTCTTATCCCAAAATGCTTTCGCTGCACTTAGTTTCGCTTCAGCATTTTGGGAACCCTGGGCCTTGCGGGTTTTTAGGGCAGAGCCCTAAACGGGGTTCTTAGGGGCAGCGCCCCTGAGCTGTCGGAGACACAGGGCAGCGCCCCAAGAACAAGAGTGATTTGAAAGGAGAGATCCTTTTAAATAAATAAACCTGAGGTCAGACCTTGGGCAAAGATTTCAAAGGAGGTAAAAATGGATAAGGAATTTCTCGCAGGACTTGGAATACCGGATGATGTTTCGGATATAATTCTGGAAAAATTTTCCGAGGAGATAGGCGAAAGAGAAGGTGTGATCGCCGAGCTCAGGGAAAGCATGAAAACCGGTGAGTCCGAAAACGAAAAAAGACTTGGTGCGCTCAACGAAAAGCTCGCTGAGGCCAAAGTCGGGTATTTAACGGATCTTGAGATCCTTAAGGCAGGCGGAAGAAACATCAAAGCCATCAAAGCTCTGATCGATATGAATGAAGCGTTCATAGACGAAAACGGACTTTTGGGCGGAGTTGATATTTCAGCCGTGAAGGATGCCGCTCCCTATCTTTTCAACAGGGAGGAAAATGTTATTGAAGGCGCCGGAGCGCATATTTCCGGCAGAAAAAAAGGTAAAGCCGATCCAAAAAATATGGACTACGAAACATATAAAAAATGGAGGGCAATGATTTAATTTCAAAGGAGGATTTTAATGTCAAACACAATTTTAACACCTGATGTGATTGCTAAAGAGGCCTTAATGGTCCTCGAAAACAATCTTGTTATGGCCGGTCTTGTTCACAGGGATTACTCTAAGGAATTCGTTTCCGTCGGTGACACTATCACTGTGAGAAAACCGGCTAAATTTATCGCAAAAAACTTTACCGGTACAGTATCCGCCCAGGATATTACCGAAAGCAGCGTTGTTGTGAAAATGGACAGATTCAGAGATATTACAGTAAATATTTCTTCAAAGGAAATGTCTCTTGATTTAAAGGATTTTTCCGAACAGATCGTAGTCCCCGCAATGCAGGCTATCGCCCAGGCCGTTGACCAGGATATTATGGCAGTAGGCCTTGAGGGTGCGTCCAAAACGATCACTTCCTCAGCCTCACCTACAGACCTTTCCGATTTAGCGGCGATCGGGAAATATTTCGACAGCAAGGCGGTTCCCATTTATGACAGAAGACTTGTTTTAAACCCTGACCATAAATATAAATACGCCGCTCTTGACAATCTTTCAAACGTTTCTTATGCCGGCAGCTCCGAAACTCTCAGAAATTCGGAGATCGGGAAGATCTACACGATGGATACTTTCATGAGCCAGAACGCGCCTACTTTTGACTCATCAACGGCAGGCACGGCGACAGCCTTCAAGGTTACAGGCACAGCGGGAGCAACTTCCGTAAGCTTATCAAGCGTTACAGCCACATCAGGCACTGTGAAAACAGGAGACGCTTTCATCGTTGACGGATATATGTACAGATTCGCTGAGGATAAAACCGCTTCCAGCGGTTCCGTATCATCTGTGGCTATCGACCAGCCTTTACACGCTGACCTTACGGCTGAGGACGCTGTTTTAATCAAAGCTCCCAACTCTCTGGCGTTCCACAAAAACGGAATCGCTCTCGTTACAAGACAGCTTGAGCTTCCCCAGGGCGCCTCAAAGGCGGCGATCACTTCCGCGAACGGTCTTTCCGTGAGAGTTGTTTTCGGATACGACCAGGCAACAAAAACTGACAAGATCTCATTTGACGTTATTTACGGCATCAAGATCCTTGACCAGAATATGGTTGCCAAATTAGTAGGTTAAAAGGCGGTGCGTTATGGCGGAAACAAGACAGATTCAGCTGCTTAAGAGACTTTTGGATATTCCTTCCGAAAATACGGACGAGGACGACAGGGTCTCTTTTGTCATTGACTACGCCGAATACGCTGTGAAAAATTACTGCCGGATTGACGAAATACCGGCTGAACTTGAGGATGTGGTTATTATGGTTGCAAGGGATTTGTTCTCGTCAGAGGGAATTTCCGGACTTAAATCCATAAAAGAAGGAGATGTGCGGTTTGAGTTCGGAGAAAACGCCTTTGGCGAGGACAAAATACTTAATACCTACCACTGTCAGCTGGAAATATTCAGAAAACCGGGCTGGTAAGGAGGATTTCTTATGAAGCTAACAAATACAGGGGAGAGATTCAGGTTTATAAGCGCATTATGCTACGACTGTACCTGTGATGTGTATGAATATGAGTATTCCAGAAATCAGGATACTTCCGCGGAGGAAAAGACTTTGACAAAAGCCGGTGAAGGGATTCCCTGCAGAATATCTTACGAAAGGTTCGGGAACTCAGCCGAAAAAGAAGATGTAAACAGCTTAAATGTGGGAATTAAGCTCTTCTGGGACGGTTCCAAGACCGATATAAAGGCAGGCTCTGTCATACACGTGTTTAAAAAGGGACAGGAAACGGTTTTTAAATCCGCCGGCGGAAGCGCACTTTACGGCTCTCACAGCGAAATAAGGCTTATCCCCTTTAACGGCAACGCGTAAAAGGGAGGTTTTTATGGATAATATTGTTTACGGCGTCACTATGGCAATAGAGGCGTATTTCGGCGATGATATAAAAATATACGAGGATACGGTTAAACAGGGCTTCAGCAAGCCTTGTTTTATCGTCCTTCCCGAAAAATCCGAAATGAAAAGTATGTCCATCGGCAGATTTCTGAAAACCCAGACGATCAAGGTGATTTATTACCCTGACTCCCTGAAGGAGCGAAACGAGATGGAAGAAACGGCGTTCAGGCTCAGCGCCGCTTTGCGGAAAATAAAATGGCAGGGCGATTCCTACGCGGGAAAGAATATGAGATGGGAAGAAGACAATGAAAAACTTACGTTCAGAGCTGAGTTTGAGACGGTCCTTTACTGGGATCCTTCCATGGACCATGCCGATGAGGACGAGGATGATTCGGATTTAATGAGAATAATGAATTACGGGGAAAATGTTGATAATTAAAGGAGGATGGTTTTATGGCTTTAGGCGGAGGCGTCTTTACAAACCAGAACAAAGTGCTGCCCGGCGCCTACATTAACTTTGTAAGCGCTATGTCCTCAAACGCCGCTGTCAGCGACAGAGGTGTGGCCGCGATGGCTCTTATGATGGACTGGGGCAAAAAGGGAGAGATGTTTTCTCTTACAAAAAATGAGTTTTTGGAAAAAGCACCTTTATACTTCGGATACAATGCATCCGATGATGAGTTAAAAGGAATAAGGGACCTTTTTCTCAATGTGAAAAAATGCTATTTTTACAGACTCAACGGCGGTACAAAGGCTCAGAATACATACGCTCAGGCGAAATGCTTCGGCACCTGCGGGAATAAAATCAAAATCGTCATCAGAAACAGTA
Source organism: Bacillota bacterium (assembly GCA_017534115.1). Taxonomy (GTDB): domain Bacteria; phylum Bacillota; class Clostridia; order Lachnospirales; family Anaerotignaceae; genus RGIG5631. The sequence goes on from JAFWDD010000033.1 coordinate 20,671, forward strand.
TTTATGTAAGCGGAAGATATGACGTTATCACATATTTTGACGGCAAAGAGGTCGATTTGCAGACTGTTTCCGCAAGTACGGGACTTAAGGCCAACGATTATGTAACCTTCAAAATATTTACGATGGCCGTTACAACAGGCTCGGCATTATCGGGAGGAACGAGTGATAATTCCGTTTCGGACACGATTCACTCAAATTTCCTCAGCGCTCTGGAAAGTCTTTCATTCAACACATTATGCTGTTTTTCGGAGGAATCTTCCGTGCAGAGCCTTTATATTCAGTTTACTCAGGATATGCGTGACAGCTACGGAATCAAGTTCCAGACTCTGCTTTACAACGCGTCGGCTCCTGACTATATAGGAATTGTCAATCTGAAAACTGCGGTTACTGACAGCGATGCAAACGGAAACGAGCTTTTATACTGGACAGCGGGAGCTTTATCCGCCTGCGGCATTTCCGAGTCTCTTACAAACAGGGTTTATGACGGGGAATTTACGCCAGACGCGGATATGACTCAGGAAGAGCTTGAAGAGGGAATCGCAGGCGGAGAGTTTCTTTTCCACAGAGTCGGAGACGAGATCCGAGTCCTTGCCGACATAAATTCATTTACGGACTTTGACGATGAAATGGGTTCGGATTTCGCGTACAACCAGGTTATAAGAATAATTGACACTGCCGCCAACGATCTGGCTTATATTTTCAACAGCAAATACCTTGGAAAGGTGCAGAACAACAGAAGCGGAAGAATCAGCTTCTGGAACGAGGTTGTCACATACAACAGAACTCTCGAGAATATGGGAGTTATCGAGGATTTCAACCCTGACGAGGTGGTTGTTGAGGAAGGAAACACCAGGGATTCCATTGTTGTGGCTAACCCTCTGAAAATCGTTTCGGCTATGGCAAAGCTTTACATGACCATTGTTGTGGCGTAAAAAAGGAGGAATTTTATGGGTAGATTTATGAACGCCAAGGACGCCTTAAGCGCGCCTCTTGCGGAATGCTATGTGACTGTTGAGGGGAACAGATACAATTTTATGCAGGCAATCAATCTTACTGCGGAAATCAAAAAAACCAAATCGGAACTGCCTATTCTTGGCAAAACAGGCAAAGGAAACCGCTCCACGGGCTGGAAAGGCACGGGAAAGGCTTCCTTTTACTATAACTCGCCTGTTTTCAGACGCCTTCTCAAGGCATACAAGGAAACGGGAGAGGATATTTATTTCGATATCCAGATAACCAACGAGGACCCTTCATCTTCCGCCGGCAGACAGACGGTTATTCTGAAGGACTGCAATATTAACGGAGGAGTTATCGCCAAATTCGATGCCAAGGGTTCTTATCTGGAAGAGGAGATCGCGTTTACATTCGAGGACTTTGAAATTCCCGAAATGTTCGGATATATTCAGGGAATGATTTAGGAGGATTTATGAGCAGACTGGATTTATTTCTTAAAAGCAGAAAACCTTCCGAGTATGTGGAGAAGGTAGCGGTTTCACCGGATTTCACCGAGGAGGACGGCTCTGTGGTTTTATGGGAGCTTAAGCCTGTTTCCGCGTCCGTTGACGAAATGCTCAGGCTTTCCTGCCTGAAAAGGGTAAAAGGCTCTTTTGAGCTGGACACAAATATGTATGGAGCCAAGCTGGCGGCGGCCACAGTGGTTTTCCCGGATTTAAATGATGTTAATCTTCAGGACAGCTACGGAGTTATGGGCGCGGACAGGCTTCTCAGGGAAATGCTGAAAGCGGGCGAGTACCAGAGGCTTCTTAAAAAGGTGAAGGAGATAAACGGGTTCGGGGAGGTCACGGAAGACCTTATTGACGAAGCAAAAAACTGATTCTGGAGGGCGATTATGAAGCCAATATGGCATATTACGCCCTCCATAAATTATTGATTACGCCGAAACGGCTTATGATGATGCCCGCGGAAGAAAGGGCGTTTATCTATGCCGCCATAGCGTTGAGATGCGGTAAAAGACATTAGATTTCAGGAGGAAAGGAGGATTTTTCCGGATGGATTTTTTTGATGCAGTAGAATTTCTGCGGGAAGAGGAAGATTTTTATAATCAGCCTGATTTTAATGAGGACAGCACCGGCATAAAAGAGGATATTTCGCTTTTCGCCGAAAGCTTTCGGAATGAAAACGCTTTTAAATCCCAGGAGATTGAGGAAAAGACGGAAACCGGTTTTGGCGAAAGAGATTTTTCGACTGAAGAGGATTTTTCGAAGGGGACCTTTCTTTCTGAAAATTATGGGGATATACAGGAGACTTCTGTTAATTCGGTTTACGGAAACATTGAAAAGGAGAGCGGGGTTTTCAACAGTCTGGAAGAGGTTTCGTCCATGGAAAACATTGATAATTCCAACAAAAACACAGTAATAAACATTGACGCCAGAAGCTACAATACCATAAGCGAAAATATTGATCTGGATGCGGTTTCCGATTATATTGCGGACAGGCTCTCGGATGCGGTTTCGTCTTTCACGGAGGTGGTGCATGATGTATAAGATTTATCTCGGAGATCTGGCTCTTCCCATTGCGCCTGCCGAAATCAGAAGGAAAACAGGAAGCAGGAACGAAGTCGTTTCTCTCATAAACGGAGGACAGCTGAATATTGTTAAGGGTCCTGAGCTTACGGAATTTAAGTTCGAGGCAGTTTTTCCCTATCAGAAATACCCTTTCAGGGCTGCCGACACCAACTATATCACTCCCATAGAATACATTTCGTTTCTGGAAGCTCTGAAGGAAGGAAAAACGCCGTTTTATTTCAAGATAATAAGGCTCAACAACAAAAATAATCCCGTGGGCAGGACGGAAAACATATTTGTGACTCTGGAAAGCTTTTCCTATTGTGAATCTGCCGAAAACGGCATGGACATCAATGCGGAGATCGTACTGAAAGAGTACAGAAGCTACGGTACTGTGACATATTATCCCGACACGAAGGCTACTGTACCGCAGAGGGAAGGCGTCAAAAACACGGCTTCCTCTCAGTACATTGTAAAAAACGGGGATACCCTCTGGGATATATGCAGGAACTTTTACGGTGACGGAGAAAGGTATACAGAAGTCGCGGAAAGAAACGGTATCTCCAATCCAAACAGGATTTATGTGGGGCAGGTGATAAACCTTGGATAAACCGGAAATTTATATCGAAAGCAAAGGAAAAACATACAAACCTGCCGTACTGGAAGGCGTGCGCTGGGAAACATTCCGGTCCCAGCCGGCTCGCCTGATTTTCAAGGTTTACAACGACAATTATTCGGGAGGAACGGGAATAGACTTCAGCGAAGGCGACAGAGTTTTGTTCAAATACGGCGATTCGGACGTGTTTTCCGGATTTGTGTTCACAAAGTCCAGAGGAGCCGATCAGATAATAACCGTAACGGCATACGACAGGCTAAGGTACTTCCTCAACAAAGACTCCTATTTCTATACAGGAAAGACGGCTTCGGCCTTCATCAGGATGCTTGCGGCGGATTTCTCTCTTCCTTTGGGCGAAATTGAGGAAACATGGGCTTCCGTCTCCCGGGTGGAGGATAATGTGACCCTTCTGGATATGGTGCTGAACGCTCTTGACGCCACAAAGGCCATCACAGGCGAAGAATACGCCTTTTATGATAATCTGGGATACCTTACACTGAAAAATGTTAAGAGGATGAAGCTGGATACGCTTGTATGCGACAGGAGCGCAGGAGATTTTCTCTATACCTCGTCCATAGACAAGGATACATACAATAAAGTTAAGATAATGTATTCCAGCCAGAGAACGGGAAAGGAGATAGTTTCTGTGACGGGCGACGCCGAAAACCAGAGAAAATGGGGCGTACTGCAGTATTTCAAAAAGGTTCGGGATATGGGGGATTACAGCGGCCTCGCGGAGGAAATCCTCAGCGGGCATAACCGTGTCTCCCGCAGCCTTGAGGTGAAAAATGTACTGGGCAGCATCAAAGCCAGAGCGGGATGCCTTGTTCCCGTAAGCCTGATTCTGGGCGATATAAACGCGGAAGGATATTTCCGAATTGACGAGGCAAAGCATATATTTTCCGAAAACAGCCATTTGATGGATTTGCGATTGAGAGGTGGATTCTTTGAGTAACAGACTTTTAAACGCCATAAGAGAGATCTCCGTTTCGTCCGCTGAGGCAATGAAGCCGGCGGATATTTTTTTCGGTGTTGTGGAAAGCGCATCTCCTCTGGTAATAGGAATTGACCAGAAGCTGAAGCTGACGGGAGAGGTGCTTATACTTACGGGCGCAGTCTCAAATCACAGCGTCGGAGCGGAGCTTCCTTATGGATACAGAGACGCCTTTATATCGGATTTTGACGGAACGAGCGGTTCATGCAGGATAAGGATGGACCTTTCGGATGAAGATGTAACCCTTAAAACCAATCTGGAAAAAGGCGAAAAGGTCATACTTCTGCGGGCCCTTGGCGGTCAGAAATACATTGTTCTTGACAGGGTGGTGAGCGAATGATACCTGAATACGACGATAATAATTTAACTAATGCAAACAGCACGAGACAGCCTTCCAAAACTTACAGAATCGACTTTGAAGCTGGCAGGATTTCGGGTTTTGCCAACGGGCTTGAGGTGGTACGGCAGGCTGTATACAAGATTCTGAATACAGAACGATTCGAACACATAATTTACTCCCATAATTACGGGCGTGAGTTCAAAAACCTTTACGGGAAGCCGAGGCATTTTGTTTACGCGGAGCTGGAAAGGCGAATAAAAGAGGCTCTTTTGTGGGACGACAGAATAACCTCGGTCAACGATTTTTCCTTTCGGAATGAAAGAGACTGTGTTTTTGTGAAGTTTACGGTGGACTCCGTATTTGGCAGTACGGAATTGGAAAGTGTGGTGAACTGAAATGTTTGAGAGTATAACTTATGAAGATATTTTAAGCGATATGCTGGGAAGAGTTTCCGATTCTCTGGATAAAAGAGAGGGTTCCGTCATATACGATGCTCTGGCTCCCTGCGCCGCCGCTCTGAAAAATGTATACACGGCGATGGAGGACATTCTTCTGGAAAGCTATATTGGCACAGCGACAGGCGAGTACCTTGACCGTCTTGCGGCAGAGTTCGGGATTGTGCGTATAAGCGCATCGGCGGCAGTGGTAAAGGGCGAGTTTAATATAGATGTGGCGCTGGGGAAACGGTTCAATGGAGACGAAAACAATTATGTTGTTACGGAAAGTCTGGGCGGCCATACATATAAAATGACCTGCGAGACGGCAGGCAGCGCAGGAAACGGATATACGGGCATTATAACGCCTATTGAATATATAGAAGGTCTCCAGAGCGCCGAAATTACGGAAATTCTTGTTCCGGGCTCAGACGAAGAGACGGATGAGGAGCTCAGAGTGAGGGTTCTTTTCGAGGTTTCCGACTCTGCCAGAGACGGCAATGCTGCTCAGTATTACAAATGGGCAAATGAGTACACGGGAATAGGGAATGTTAAGGTATTTCCGCTCTGGGATGGTCCCAACACGGTAAAAATATCGATTTTGGATGCTGAAAATGGGAAAGCGACAAATTCTCTTATTTCGGAGTTCAGCAATTATATGGATCCCGGCTCAGAGGGCAAAGGAAACGGAAAAGCTCCCGTTGGCGCAATAGTTACGGTGACTACCGCTCAGGAGGTTCCCGTAAGTATAACATTCAGTTATACGCTGAATTCCGGGTATTCAGCGATTTACGGCCTGGCGGCAGAGCTTGGGAAATATTTTGCGGATATTTCATATAAAACGGAGACTTTGAGCTTTTACGGAGTCGCGGCGAAGATTCTGGAGAACGCTTCCATTGCTTCAATCAGTAACCTGAAGCTGAACGGAGCGTCCGCGGATATATCCCTTGAGGGAGAGAAAATACCCGTTCTCGTTTACATAAACGGGGAGGCGGTCTGAATGCGCAAGAATGTTTATGAATATATTCCCGAATACCTTCGCGGCATACGCGAGCTTTATGAAATAGCCGATGTTTTCGACTACTACATCGAGGAGATTTATGATGCCATTGTTGACGGGGTATATGAAAAGCTGGTTTCCTATGCGTCTGAGGAGAGGATTTCCCAATGGGAAAGACTGCTGGAGATCGCGCCTGAGGGGACTCTGACCGAAAGACGGAACGTGCTGAAATCCATAATGCGGAAAAACAGAAAGCTGGACGAGGAGACCATAAAAAATATGGTGAAGGTCATTACAGGCGGAACGGTTTATATGGATTTTTTCGATTCCACAGTGGTCATCAGAGTGAAAAACGCGGAAAATACGTTGGGATTCACAGAGGCCGAAAGGATGTTGAAAAAAGCTCTGCCGGCGCATCTGGCGCTTTCCATAAGGATTTTTTATCCCACATGGAACGATGTTAAGAATTCTTACGGCGCGTGGAGCGATGTGGCCTCTCTTTCCGGCTGGGACGAGCTTTATGACGAGGTTGTATAAAAGGAGGAATGATTTATGCCTACATATACGGATAATTTTAATATGACGAAAATTTCGCTGGGAGACAGTCCTCCCGATATTACGGTTTTAAACGCGAATTTTGATACAATAGACGAGTTTATGGAGGAAACATTAATGGGAAGAGTTTCTTTGACAGGCGTGGGAAATACAATATTTCAGTCCGCCGGCACGATTTCCAAAACAGGGCTTACGGCGGGAGATATGGTTCATCTTGCCAAGTTTATCGCTCCCTGCGACGGGGTTTATAAGGTGAGCCTTACGGGGTACTATCCTGCGGGCTTCGCAAGCGTGCATCTCATCAGCGAGGAGACCCTTTTGATAGAAGCGGCAAACTGGTCCGGTTACGATCTGGGTTCCGCGGGGTTTTTCTATAATGCTGCCGTTGTGGGCAATGTGAAATCCTGCTCTCACGTGCTTTACGGCTCAAGATATATTATAGATCTTGAGGACACCAACGCGTCATACACAACGAATATTTACTGCAAAGCTGGCCAGCCCTATGTGATCGTGGCTCAGGCTTACGGAGACAGCAGTACATCCGTGACGGTCTCAAATGTGTCGGTTACATACGGAAACGATTGATTTTAAGGAGGATTTTTGATGAAAGCGGATACGATTATCAGGACTGCGGTTCTTGCTCTCGCTCTTTTCAACCAGTGTCTTGCGGCGGCAGGAAGACCGGTGCTTCCGATTGAGGAAGAAAGCGTAAATCAGCTTGTTTCGGCGGCTTTTACAGTATGCGCCGCAGTCGCGGCATGGTGGAAGAACAACAGCTTCTCCCAAGCGGCCATCGAGGCCGACAGGTATCTGGATGAGCTGAGAAGAGGAGAGTAGAAATGTATGAATTAAAAAGAGATATTCTTTACGCCGGCCACAGACTCCGCCCGGGAGGCAATTTCCGAAAAACTTCCGTAACAATACATTCCACGGCCAATCCAATGTCCACAGCTGAAAACGAAAGAAAGTGGCTGGATAATCCGGCAAATACAAGGGATGCGGTCTGGCATTACATTGCGGGAGAAGGAGTTGTGATTCAGTCGATTCCCGATGTGGAAGAAGCATGGCACTGCGGCAGGAAAACGGGGAATACAAAAAGCGTTGGAATCGAAATGATAGAGTCGGGCGACAGAAGAAAGGTCATCGAGACCTGCGCCGAATTTACGGCGGATGTGCTGAAAAAGCACGGTTTGAGTGTGAAAAACATTAAGAAGCATTTTGACTGGACAGGAAAAAACTGCCCGAGGATTCTCATTGATCCGCAATACATAAAAAACGGTATGGACTGGGAATATTTTATGGACAGAGTGTGGTTTTTCATGATTGACGGCGAACCGGAGAAGATAAAAATGATAGTAAACGGCGAAAAGGTGGAAGCGGAACGAATCCTAAAGTACGGATATAATTTCGTAAAGCTTCGCGACTTGGCCGACATATTGGGATACAGCGTTGTCAGTATGGGAAATATGCCTGTTCTGACAGCGAAAGGATGAATTGAGAGGGTGAAATTCCCTCTTTTTTTTATTATTCCCGAAAATGACGTGATGTTTTTATGCTGTGATGTGTTCAGGTTTTATGGTATATACAGACGGTTGACATAACGCCGGGTCATTTTCGGGAGGCGCGTCGTTGGTATAATGAATAATGAAGTCGGGCTTCGCCCTGATGAATAATGAATAATTAATGTCAAAATCTGCCTTTGGCAGATTTAATTAAAGCGCTTCGCGCCGAAAGACAGAATTCTTTTGGCTATAATTTAGATTTCAAATAAATCTGATTTTAGCTGATAACTTTCCCTTGCTTACTACACGGGGTCAAGGGGCGAAGTCCCTTGCGGGTTCTTAGGGCAGAGCCCTGAGCCCTCGGAGAGCGGGTTTTTAGGGGCGGAGCCCTAAACGGGGTTCTTAGGGGCAGCGCCCCTGAGAAACAGGCAGGATCAGGGTGACTTTTGTTCCTTTGGTCCGGTTCCCGGCAACTACGAGCTCTCCGCCGGAGTCCTCCGCGAACTTCCTGCATGAATAAAGCCCGATACCGCTTCCGGATTTCTTTGTGGTAAAAAACGGTTTAAATATGTTTTTCCTGTTTCCTTCGGAAATCCCGCAGCCGTTGTCGGATACGGAAATTTCGGCTTCCCCGCCGCACGTTTTTCCCGCAACGTCGATCTCTCCGCCTTCCGTTGGGCATGCCTCTATGGCGTTTTGCAAAAGATTTATTACAGTCTCCCGGAAGCCGGATTTTACGGCGTGTATGTTGAGCTCATCCTCCGCGCGGCATATGATCTTTATTCCGTTCAGATTGGCCTGGGGCATCTTCTCCGAAACGCATTCATATATAACATCCTTTGCGTTGAATGTACTCTTTTCCTCGGCTCCGGCAGGCGCGGAAATCAGCCGGCATACGGAATCATTAATGCCGTCCAG
>JAFWDD010000034.1 GCA_017534115.1 Bacillota bacterium
TGAAATCGTCAACAGAAAGGGGATTTGAGAACCTTGCCGTTCCGCTTGTGGGAAGGGTGTGGTTAGGTCCCGCGAAGTAATCGCCCAGAGCTTCTGGACAGTTTTTGCCCAAAAATACGGAGCCTGCGTTGGTCACCTTGTCCAGATAGTCAAAGGGATTGTCCGTGCATATCTCCAGGTGCTCGGGAGCTATGGAATTGGAAAGCTCGATGGCCTCGTCAATGCTTTTTGTAATGATTATCTTTCCGTTGTTTTCGATGGACGGACGCGCTATCTCCTCTCTGGGAAGAAGTTTGAGCTGGCTTTCCAGTTCGAGACTTACGGCATTCGCCAAATCTTCGCTGTCCGTTATGAGTATAGCCGCCGCCATTTTGTCATGCTCCGCCTGGGAGAGAAGGTCGGCCGCAAGGATCTTCGGGTCATTGGTATTGTCCGCCACAACGAGAATCTCGCTGGGTCCGGCTATCATGTCTATGGAAACTCTGCCGTAGACCTGCTTTTTGGCTTCCGCTACGAACGCGTTTCCTGGTCCTACTATCTTGTCTACCTGCGGTATGGTTTCCGTGCCGTAGGCCAGAGCTGCAATGGCCTGAGCTCCGCCGCATTTGAATATTTTGTCAACCCCTGCGATCTTTGCCGCCGCCAGGATCACGGGATTTATCTTTCCGTCGGGTCCGGGCGGAGTCGTTATTACTATTTCCTTGCATCCCGCGATTTTAGCCGGAATGCTGTTCATGAGCACGGAAGAAGGGTAGCTTGCGGTGCCTCCGGGAACATAAAGTCCCGCTTTTGCAATAGGCAAAATCTTCTGTCCGATTAAAACGCCGTCCTTTTCGTTTATAACAAAACTGTTTCGAACCTGACGGGAGTGGAAAGCCCGAATGTTTTCGGAGGCTTTTTTCAGAATCTCAATGAATTTGTCATCCACCGCATTAAAGGCTTCCTCAAATTCATCCTCAGTTACAAGAAGGCTTTTCAGCTCGGCTTTATCGAATTTAAGGGCATATTCAAAAAGAGCTTTGTCCCCGTTTTTCCGTACATTATCTATGATTTCGGAAACGATGTCCTCAACGGAAGCCTTCTCCTCGGAGCGGTCCATCATTTCCTTTTTGAATTCATCAGCTTTTAATATGGTTATCATTATTCGTTCTCCTTATTACAGCAGAGGGCTACCTGTTTTACAAGCTCCGTGATCTCCTTGTTTTTGAATTTGTATGACGCCTTGTTGGAAATAAGACGTGCGCTTATGGGTACTATGGTCTCGAAGGGCATGAGGTTGTTTTCCTTCAGGGTGGTTCCCGTTTCCACAATATCTACGATCACATCGGAAAGATTCAGTATGGGCGCCAGCTCGATGGAGCCGTTGAGCTTGATTATGTCTATTTCTCTGCTCTGGCTTGCGTAATAGTTTTTGGTTATGTTCACGAATTTGGTGGCAACTGTCAGGGTCTTTTCCATGTCGTCCCGGAAATCCTTCTTTCCGGCTACGCACATTCTGCATTTGCCGATTCCCAGATCCAGAAGCTCGTAAACATCGGGAGTGTACTCCAGAAGAATGTCCTTTCCCGCAACGCCGATGTCAGCCGCGCCGCGCTCGACGTAAATGGCTACGTCAGAGGGTTTTACACAGAAATAGCGGACTCCCGTTTCCTTATTTTCGAATATGAGCTTTCTGTTGGTTTCCTTTATTGAGGGGCATTCAAATCCCGCTTTTTCAAATATGTCGTATACGTCCTCGCCAAGTCTGCCCTTGGGAAGAGCCACATTAATCATTGCTTTCAAGAATCTCAATCCCCCTGTCCTTTATGGCGATAAGCTGTTTGTACTTTATCTCGCCTGTATTTTTCTTTTCAACTCTTACTGTGTTTCCCACAGACATGAGCATTTTCGCTGCCTGCGCCACTGCCGCCGGGTCGTCCGAGTCCTTGTATAAAAGAAGAACATCCGTGTCGTAGCTGTCTTTGGAAGGAAACAGCTTCTCCAGCAGATCCAGATACACCGCAAATCCAATAGCGCCGGCCTTTTTGCCCATTTTCTGAACAAGATTGTCGTATCTGCCGCCGGAAAGAATGCTTGCGGGAAGGTTTTCGATGAACCCCTGGAAAATCACGCCGTTGTAATAGCTCATATCGTTCACCATGGAGAAATCCACAAATATGTTTTCGTCCAGTCCGTAAAGGGTGAGTATCTGGCTTATCTGGCAGAGCTCTTCAAAAGCGGAGCGGATCGTGCTGTTCATTTCCATGGTTTCCAGCTTCTTAACCGCTTCCGGCAAAGGAAGATATATGTTTATGAGAAGACTGAGGTTTTGGAAGAACTTCTCGTCAATGCCGTTTTTATCGCAGATTTCCTTCAGACTGTGTGTGTTTTTCTCGCCTACGCATTTATAAATATCTTTCTTGACTGCGCTGTCCGTGATGTATTCGTCTATGAGACCGCTTATTATTCCCAAATGTGAAATATCCAGAATGTACTTATTTGAAATGATCTCCAGACTTTTCGCCGCAAGGATTATTACCTCGCACATGGAATACATATCGATGGGACCGATGCATTCCAGACCTGTCTGCATGATTTCCTTGAATCCGTAGGAATGCTCCGTAACCCTGTATACATTCTCGTTGTAGCAGAATTTCTGCATACCTTCCGTATCCTTTGTGTTTTTCACAATGGAAATGGTGATGTCGGGCTTCAGAGCCATGAGGCGGCCGTCCGTATCCGTGAAGGACAGAATGTTTTCGCTCACAAGAAAGTTTTTGTTCCGCATATAAAGGTCGTATTCCTCGAAGCTTGACACTTTGTACTGCTTGTAGCCGTATTTGCGGTAAAGGCTCCGCAGGGCGAACACTATTTTTTCTTCGTCTTTTAATACTAAATCTGAGTAATTCATGTATGTTCTCCTTTCAAAGACTTTGGTTCAATAATGGGATTATACCTCATTTTATTGATTTAGTCAAGTAGAGTGCTAAAACAATAAAGCGAAAAATGAAATTTTTTTGGGAATTCTTTTACAGGGACGAGGGGAGAGGCGCCTTCGACGCAATGAAGTTTGCTTCGCAAATGAAGGAATGAAGACGCTTTGCTAATGAAGACGCCCTTTTGCAAAGGGCTGATTGAGGTCAGAATCCGGCAAGCGGATTCAATTAAAGTGCCTTCGGCACGTGGAATAGTGTGTGTTTCGGCAGAAATTGCATTTTTCGTCAAGCTTATTTTTAGCTGATAACTGTCCCAAACATATTACACAGGGTCAAGGGGAAGGCGCCTTCGGCGCAATGAAGTTTGCTTCGCAAATGAAGGAATGAAGTCGCTTTGCTAATGAAGACGCCCTTTTGCAAAGGGCTAATTGAGGTCAGAATTCTCCTGAAGTCGAATTCAA
>JAFWDD010000035.1 GCA_017534115.1 Bacillota bacterium
CCTTCGGCACGTGAAACAGCTTATACTACGGCTAAAAATTCAATTTTTATTAAGATTAAACATAGCCAATAACCTTCCCATACTTACTACACGGGTCAAGGGGCGAAGTCCCTTGCGGATTCTTAAGGCAGAGCCTTAAGCGGGTTCTCAGGGCAGAGCCCTGAGCCCTCGGAGAGAAACTATGGACAGATTTGCGCAATTCAACAAAAAGAAAAAATTATCTGCGTTCCAGATAATCATACTGGGCTTTGCGGGAATGGTATTCGTCGGTGCCGGCCTCCTTATGATCCCGGCCGCATCCACAAGCGCGACTCACTTCCACGAAGCGTTGTTCACAGCCGTGTCCTCCACCTGCGTGACCGGACTGGTAGTAAAAGACACCGCCACCCACTGGACCAGCTTCGGCCAGGCCGTAATCCTCGGCCTTATACAAGTCGGCGGTCTGGGTATAATTACGGTAGCCTCGGCAATAGCCCTGTTCTCCGGCAGAAAGATCTCCCTCAGACAGCGAAGCGCCATCCAGGAAGCCATGTCAGCTCCTCAGCTGGGCGGACTGGCCCGTATCATAGGCTTCGTGTTCAAATGGACAATTATTTTCGAACTGGCTGCCGCGGGAATCATGATGCCCACATTCTGCCGCGACTTCGGCGCAAGAGGCATCTGGATGTCCATATTCCATTCCGTCTCCTGCTTCTGCAACGCAGGCTTCGATATAATGGGCCGTCCCGGCGCGGAGTTCTCCTCCATGACCTACTATATGACCAGCCCTCTCATAAATATCACATTGATGATCCTTATCGTCGTAGGCGGAATCGGTTTCTTCACATGGGAAGACTTCGCGGACCATAAACTCCGGTTCAAAAAATTCAGAATGCAGACAAAGGTCATACTCGTGACCTCGGCTATATTGATATTCCTGCCTATGCTGTTCTTCTATTTCTCGGAATTTTCCGGTCTGGCGACAGGGCAGAGACTTCTGAACTCATTCTTCCAGTCCATTACGACCAGAACGGCAGGCTTTAATACAGCGAACCTCTCGGCAATGTCCGAAGGCGGAAAAGGCCTTACCACACTGCTGATGCTGATCGGCGGTTCTCCCGGCTCAACTGCCGGCGGTATGAAAACCACCACAATCGCCGTGCTGTACGCCAACGCGGTAGCCGTGTTCAGACGGAGAGACGACCCTCAGTTCTTCGGCAGAAGAGTAGACGCTTCAGCGGTGAAAAACGCCGCTACGATCCTGACGATGTACGCGACTCTGTTCATAGGCGGAGCCCTTGTTATAAATATAGCGGAAGCGATCCCCATAAGCCATTGCCTCTATGAGACTGCGTCGGCAGTGGGCACTGTTGGCCTTACACTGGGCCTGACGCCCACACTGGGAATAGTTTCCAGAATCGTTATCATGATATTGATGTTTTTCGGCAGAGTAGGCGGTCTGACGCTGATTTACGCGGCTCTTTCCAGAATGGAGAAAATCCCCTCAAAACTGCCCGAAGAAAAGATAATTGTTGGATAAAAGGAGATTTAGATTATGAAGAAAACAGTTTTGCTTATAGGCTTGGGAAGGTTCGGTAGACACGTTGCGGAAGGCCTTGTTACCCTTGGACATCAGGTTATGGCCGTGGATAAAGACGAGGAGAGAGTAAACGACATACTTCCCATCGTAACCGCTTCCCAGATAGGCGACAGCGCCAACGAAAGCTTTTTAAGGTCTTTGGGCGTCAATAATTTCGACCTCTGCATAGTGGCCATCGCAGGAGATTTCCAGAGCTCCCTCGAGACAACATCTCTTCTGAAGGAGCTGGGAGCCAAGTTCGTGGTATCCCGCGCGGAACGTGATGTTCAGGCCAAGTTCCTGAGCAGAAACGGCGCCGACGCCGTGGTCTATCCCGAAAGACAGGTGGCAAAATGGACAGTCATCCGTTACAGCTGGGATAATGTTATGGACTTTATTGATCTGGACGATAACCACGCTATATTTGAGGTCACGGTGCCGAGCGACTGGGTAGGAAGATCCATAGGCAACCTGGATGTCCGAAAGAAGTACGGGGTTAACGTAATTGCCGTGAAACAGGGCGAGAAAACGGATGTGGTGCTGAATCCCGATATGGTTCTTGCGGAGGATATGACGCTGTTTGTTCTCGGAGAGAATAAGGCCCTGCAGAAATGCTTTAAGGTGTGAGCTAACGGACGCCAAAGGCGTAATAAATAATGAATAATGAAAAATTGCGGCCGGAATCCGCATGGGCGGTTTTAACCCGCCGAAAGCGAAAATTTTCATCCCCTAAAAAAAATATTGCGGATTTTAAAAAAATTAATATATTTGTCCCATATTTATGCTATAATAACACCAGTAGGAAAAAAATATAAGAAGGGAGCGTCAATCATGAGCGAAAACTATTTTGAAGACGAATTTGAAAACGAGTTTGAAGACGAATGCAAATGCGGACACTGCAAAGATGACAGCCTCTGCAGTATTCTGGAGAACAAATATGTGAGGATCGGGCTTCTTGCCATCGGACTTCTTGTGATCATCGGCATTATTATCTGGCTTTCCAGCAAGAACAAATAAGGCTGATCCGAGGAAGCTTTGAAAGATTCGAATCAACTTAAAAAATTAACTTTTTACCCCGAAAATGTGTTTTTTTGGGGTATTTTTATGAGGTGCGGCCATGGAGATAGAAAGAAAATTTATTGTGAAATACCTGCCCGAGGGCATAGACGATGCGCCCTATACGGACATCCGACAGTCCTACATATCCGTAGAACCCGTTATCCGGATCCGGAAAGCGGACGATGAATACATACTTACAATAAAGGGCAGAGGCGATATTTCCCGCGAGGAAAAGGAGATTTTCATTTCCCGTCAGGAGTACGAAAACCTGCGGAAAAAAACGGAGACTCGAGAGGTTGTGAAAAGGCGGTATTTTTATCCGCTGGAGGACGGCCATACTGCGGAGATCGACATTTACGAGGGAGAGCTTGACGGGTTCAAAATAGTGGAGGTGGAGTTCGAGAGCATTGAAGAGGCGGAAGCCTTTACGCCGCCGGATTTCTTCGGCAAGGACGTAAGCCGTATAGATGATTATAAGAATGTGAAGCTGGCGCTGTACGGTCTGCCCAAAGATAAAACATGAATCGGCATTTGCCTTTGCGAAATGGGAAAATACCCGTTGACACAGTGGGTTTTATGTATTAAAATAGTGAAAATAAAATATCATGATAAGGGGTGCTCGAAAGTGTTTCGGGCTGAGATCATACCCTTAAACCTGATACGGATAATGCCGGCGTAGGGATATCATTTTATACCTGAAAAAGACTGATTTTTCGCGGTTTTGTTGAATTGGACGCATTATTTGTATGCGTCTTGTTTTTTTTCGCGCAAAAAAGTTATTTTTAGGGACAGGATCTTTTCCTTTCGCCTCTTAAAAAGGAGGATTTTTTATGACAAACGCAAACACACAGAGAAAAAAGACATCGGCCCTTACGGAATGCGCCCTGCTGGTGGCCATTTCCCTGATTCTGAGCTTCATCAAGTTTGACGGGCTCTGGGGTCAGGGCGGTTCCATAACCCTTTGCTCAATGGCGCCCATAGTCGTCGCGTCTTACAGAAAGGGCATTAAATGGGGACTTCTGACAGGATTTGTGTCGGGAATACTTCAGCTTTTGATCGGAGCTTCCGCTCTGAAAGGAAACAGCATCGGCGTGGTTATAGTTGCCGTATTGCTGGACTATCTGGTGGCTTTCTCCCTGGTAGGACTGGGCGGAATGTTCAGAGGGAAGTTCAAAAGCCCGCGGAAAGAGCTTCTTTTGGGCTCGATCATATCCGTGGCGCTGAGATTCGCCTGCCATTTCGGCTCCGGAATACTTATCTGGGGTTCATACGCTCCCGACAAGTACGCCAACGCCATACCGCTGTATTCCTTTGTGTATAATGGATCGTACATGATCCCGGAGATTATAATCACGGCGATTGCGGTGTTCTTCCTGGCGCCTGTGATCGTGAAGGTGAGGAATCAGGGATAGGAATTACATATTGACAAAAAACAGAAGGCTCGGAGGATTCCGGGTCTTTTATTTGCTTGTGCAGGAGCTAAATTTGCCTCCGGCGAGCGAAATTGTGCTTCGCACAGCTAAATTTGCCTTCGGCAAGCGAAATTGCGCAAAGCGCAGCTTAGGTTAAAATCCGCCTTCGGCAGATTTAATTAATGTGCTTTGCACTTGAAATATTATGTGCTTCGACTGAAATTTCGATTTTCGGTAATAGTATTTTTAGCCGATAACCTTCCCTAACTTATTACACAGGGTCAAGGGGCGAAGTCCCTTGCGGGTTCTCAGGGCGGAGCCCTGAGCCGCCGGAGGCACAGCCTGAGCCCGGGGAGAGAAACCTTGAGAAAAGCTGAAAAATATGATATTATAAATTATTAGAATAAAATTCACAGGAGAAATACTTTTATGTCAGATATAAACAGAGAAAACGTCAGAAATTTTTGTATAATCGCCCATATCGACCACGGCAAATCCACTCTTGCGGACAGGCTTATCGAGAAAACAGGCCTGCTGACCCAGCGTGAAATGCAGGCGCAGGTCCTTGACAACATGGAGCTGGAACGCGAACGCGGCATAACCATCAAGGCTCAGGCCTGCCGTCTTGTATATAAGGCAAAGAATGGCGAGGAATACATCCTGAACCTTATCGATACCCCTGGTCATGTGGACTTCAATTACGAGGTCTCCAGAAGCCTTGCCGCCTGCGAAGGCGCTGTACTTGTTGTGGACGCCGCTCAGGGCATAGAGGCCCAGACCCTGGCAAACGTGTACCTTGCGCTGGATAACAACCTGGAGATACTACCTGTTATAAACAAAATCGACCTTCCCAGCGCAAACCCTCAGTGGGCAAAGCAGGAAATAGAGGATATAATCGGCATTCCCGCGCTGGACGCTCCCGAGATCTCCGCCAAAAACGGAATCAACATCGAGGACGTTCTGGAACGCATCATTTCCGACATTCCGGCTCCGGAAGGCAGCGACGACGAGCCTATGAAGGCCCTTATTTTCGATTCGGTATACGACCAGTACAAGGGAGTTATCGTCATCACCCGTGTGTTCGACGGAACGATTAAAAAAGGCTCAAAGGTCCGCATGATGGCCACTGAAAAGGAATTTGAGATAGTGGAAGTGGGCTATTTCGGCGCAGGCAGATATATACCCTGCGAAATGCTGAAGGCCGGCGATGTTGGCTATATTACAGCAAGCATTAAAAATGTGGCGGACACCCGTGTGGGCGACACTGTCACAGACGTGAATAATCCCGTTGCGGAGCCTCTTCCCGGATATAAAAAGGTAACGTCCATGGTGTACTGCGGAATCTTCCCGGCGGACGGCTCCAAGTACCCCGATC
Source organism: Bacillota bacterium (assembly GCA_017534115.1). Classification (GTDB taxonomy): domain Bacteria; phylum Bacillota; class Clostridia; order Lachnospirales; family Anaerotignaceae; genus RGIG5631. The sequence goes on from JAFWDD010000035.1 coordinate 5,405, forward strand.
TGCGTGACGCGCTGGAAAAGCTCCAGCTCAACGACGCTTCCCTGTTTTATGAGCCCGAGACCTCGGCGGCTTTAGGCTTCGGCTTCCGCTGCGGATTTCTGGGACTGCTTCACCTGGAGATAATCCAGGAACGCCTTGACAGGGAATATAACCTGGACCTCATCTGCACCGCTCCCAGCGTTATTTATAAAGTTTACCTGACGGACGGCACAATGGAGGAGATATCCAATCCCGGCAATATGCCCGATCCGGCAAGGATCGTCAAGATGGAAGAGCCTATCGTCCGCGCGGAGATAATGCTTCCCAAGGAATACGTAGGACCCATTATGGAGCTTTGCCAGGAACGCCGCGGAGAGTACGTCAAAATGGATTACATGGACGAGATGAGGGTAATGCTCATATACAATATGCCCCTGAACGAGATAATTTACGACTTTTTCGATGTTCTGAAGTCCCGGAGCAGAGGCTACGCTTCCTTCGATTACGACCTTGCGGGATACAAGGAATCATCTCTTGTTAAGCTGGATATTCTGGTCAACCGCGAGCCTGTGGACGCTCTGTCGTTTATCGTGCATTCGTCCACAGCATATGAAAGAGGCCGCAAGATCGCCGAAAAGCTGAAAAAGGAGATTCCCAGACAGCTTTTTGAGGTGCCTATTCAGGCCTGCATAGGAAGCAAGATAATTGCCCGCGAGACTGTAAAAGCCCTGAGGAAAGACGTTCTCGCCAAATGCTACGGCGGCGACATTTCCAGAAAGAGAAAGCTTCTTGAAAAACAGAAGGAAGGCAAGAAGCGTATGCGTCAGATAGGCGCGGTGGAAGTGCCTCAGTCCGCCTTCATGAGCGTGCTGAAGTTGGAGGAAGAATAAGGCGGATGTGCCTCCGGCGGCTCAGGGCTCTGCCCTAAGAACCCGCTTAAGGCTCCGCCTTAAGAATCTGCAAGAGACTCCGCCCCTTGACCCCGTGTAATAAGTTGGGGAATGTTGCAGCTAAGTTTAAGGTTTTCGAAAATTGGAGTTTTTGCCGGTAATATAATAAAACCAAATTACAATAGAGCATAAGGAGGAATATAGTATGTTAGGTGCGGTTTTTGGGGATATTGTCGGTTCGGTCTATGAAACCGACCCGGATCTGGACTACAATTTCCCGCTTCTGAAGCCGGAATCACGGCCTACGGACGATTCCATCATGACAATCGCAGTTGCGAAGGCTCTTATGGAGACATACGGCAAAAGTGATGACGAGATTCGGAATGCGGTTGTAAAAAATATGCAGAAATTCGGAAGAATGTATATGGATGCCGGATACGGAAGGCTTTTTATGGAGTGGCTGAAGGCGGAGGACCCCAAGCCCTACAACAGCTTCGGAAACGGCAGCGGAATGCGTGTTTCGCCTGTGGGCTGGATGTATGACAGCCTTGAGGAGACCCTTCGCATAGCAAAACTGACTGCGGAGGTCACCCACAATCATCCCGAAGGCATAAAAGGCGCCCAGGCGGTTGCGGCGGCGGTCTTCATGGCGAGAACAGGCTGTGACAAAGAGGAAATCAGGAAATATATCGAGGAGACCTTCGATTACGACCTTTCCCGTACTCTGGCTCAGATAAAGCCCGCATACAAGTTCCATGAGACCTGTCAGAAATCCGTTCCCGAGTCAATAATATCCTTCTATGAGGCTGAATGCTTCGAGAACGCCGTGCGGAACGCGGTTTACCTGAGAGGCGACACGGACACCATGGCCTGCATGTCCGGAGCCATTGCTGAGGCGTATTTCGGTATGCCGGAAGAGTTCAGGGACGAGGCTGTGCTCAGACTGGATGAGCCTTTAAAGGAAGTCGTTTTTGAGTTTCTGGATTTTTTGAAAAAGAATAAGTAAGGATACGACCCTGCGTTTTGCGGAAATTTCCGTAAGCCGCAGGATTTTTTTCGCCAATGGGCAAAAAACATCTGAATTCATCTTTGATGAGCGAAATTCCTTCGGAGCGAAATTTGCCTTCGGCGAGAGGAAGAGGAAGTTTTTTTGATAAAAAAGTTAAATATTGAATAACTGAGATTCCGCCGCTTTTATCCACTAACGTATTGCTAAATTGAAATATAAATTGTATAATATAAATTGTAAAAATAGGATTATTTTTCGGAATAAACCATATCAGGCCTGCGTTTTTGAGACATTGCGGGTATTACAAAAAATCCGGCAAGGAGGAGCGACATGAAATATTGTGAAAACTGCGGAAGTGAATTACTGCCAAACGCCAGGTTCTGCGGAAACTGCGGAGCGCCTGTTAAAGGGGAAAATATTCCCGAAATGCCGGAGGAAAATACACCGGAAGAAACCGTACCGGAGGAGAATGCTCCGGAGGAGGACGCTCCCGAAGAGGAAAGCGGAATATCAAAGGGAACTTTTGCATACGGAAAATCGTCTAACGCAAATGAAGGGGCAGACACAGCCGAAGAAGCGCCCAAACGGATGCCCACGCCCGGCACAGGCGACGACGGTCCTCACGAGTATCATTACGACCAGAATTCTCCTTATTCCTGCGGCACAGCCGGAAAAGGCAGACACGAGGGGCTTGTGGTGAAGATCGTGATTATTGTGGTAATCATAGTTGTGGTCCTCATAGTCCTTTTCTTCCTGGGAATAAACAAGGCCAGAAAGAATCTTGAGAAAATCGCGGACAGCTATAACAACCAGCCCAAAACGACGGATGTTGTCGAAAAAGAGCCTGTTGAAGAGCCTCCCAGGGAGACAGATGTTGAAGATGAGCCGGAAGAGGAGGATATATTCGCTCTGGACGGAGAATGGGTCGGCCAGTATACCGTTCAGCCGGCAGGCGCTGAGGAAGAAGAGGCGTATTACGGTGACTGGTACGACGCATACGCGTATATCGGCGAGGATTCCACGGGAAAGAAGTATTTTGAGGTATATGATGACATAGAGTCGGAAGACCCTGCCGCTATCCTTTCCATGTATATAGAGGAGACGGAAGAAGGCTTCAAAGGAGTTTTCGGAGACGAGGACGCATGGCTTTACGACAAGTATCTTACAGAGGATGACGAGTATTATTACCATGTAGTGGTGGACGAGGATAATGCCATATATCTTGCCTGCCCTTATTATGACGAAGAGAGCGGATACGACTATGTTGTCCTTATGTATTTTGAGAAATAACCCGTAAGCGGTTTTACATATTTGCAAACAGCGGAAATTTAACGTATAATATTATAATGAATATAATGGTTATAATGTAAAAAAGAGGAAAATAAAAAATCCTTTTTAATAAATTTTACAAACTTACGGATCCGAAAGGACAAAAAACGGATTTGTAACGGATAAAGGGATAGATCAACAAAAGAATGAAAGCGGCATAAGAAATAAATTAAAACGGAATACATTTAAAATTTAATGAAAAGGAGATGTTTAGAGTTGAAAAAGTATGAAATTGTTGGCGGCAATCTTCCTGCGGTAATCTGCGAGCTTGCGGCAGGCGAGGCAATGTTTACCGAGACCGGAAGCATGAGCTGGATGAGTCCCAACATGAAAATGGAAACAACCTCCAACGGCGGAATCAAGAAGGCTTTCGGAAGAGCTTTTTCCGGTGAGTCATTCTTCCAGAACAAATTTACCGCTGAAGGCGGAGACGGCATGATCGCTTTCGCGTCCAGCTTTCCCGGCGCGATAAAACCTCTGGAAATAACTCCTGATAAGGCTATGATCGTTCAGAAAAAAGCATATCTTGCGTCTGAGGAAGGCGTGCAGTTATCAATGTATTTCCAGAAAAAACTGGGCAAAGCCCTTTTCGGCGGAGAAGGCTTCATTATGCAGAAGCTCAGCGGAGAAGGTCTGGCGTTTATTGAAATCGACGGACACGGAGTTGAGTACGAACTTGAAGCAGGCCAGGAAATAATTGTAGGCACAGGATATCTTGCCGCTATGGAAGAAACCTGCACAATGGATATCGTTACGGTAAAAGGCGTGAAAAACATTCTTCTCGGCGGAGAAGGAATGTTCAACACAGTTGTAAGAGGACCCGGAAAGATAATTCTTCAGACAATGCCTATAAGCAACGTGGCGCAAATACTTTCACCCTATTTTAAACAATAATAAACAGTAAGCATCAACAAGGAAATAAAGAAAGAGGGATATAAAAATGAAGAAATTTTTTGCATTGGCAGCAGCAGGCGTGCTTTGTGTTTCAATGGCAGGCTGCGGAAAAAAAGTAGAAGAAAAAGTTGAAGAAGTAAAAAATACAGCGTCAGCCGCAAAAGAAGAAGTTAAAGAAGGCGCAAATGACGTAAAAGAAGAAGTTAAAGAAACAGTTGATAATGTAAAAGACGCAGTTGACGACGGAGATTACGATTTCGTAAACGGCGGAGTAGGCGTAAGACTTCCCGAAGGCTTCACAGCTGAGCAATACAGCGGAGATACTTCAATAATCCGCACAGATGACGACGCAGGAACGATCATATTCAGCAAAGACTTCCTCACTATCAGCCCAGACAATGATTTCTATGGACAGGGATATGTAAAAGCAGATTCAGAAGGCGTAGAAGCAGCTGATATCGAACCCTTTACAGCAGGAAACTACAAATGGGTAGGATACACATTCGACACAATGTTATTCGGAGAATACTGGCATTATGTAAACCTTACAACAGAGGAAGCCGTTAACGGATATCGTCTTTCCGTTCTTCTTCATGAGGGAACAGGAGACAAGGAATGGTACGGCGTTGACAGCGAAGAGGTTCAGTACATCCTTTCCAACATGGATTTCGTTGAGGAATAATAAGCAAAGAGAGATTTTTCAGGAGAAACTGATTTAAAGGCAAATAGAATACAAAAAGATTAAATCAAAAGGAGAGAAAAAAAGTTATGAAAAAATTTTTAGCATTGGCAGCAGCAGGTATACTTTGTGTTTCAGCAGCAGGCTGCGGCAAAACAGAAGAACTGGTGCAGGAAACAGTTAAGGAAATCGAAAAAGCAGCAGATGACGCGGCAGATAAAGCCGGAGACGCAGTTGACGAAGCAACAGACGCAGTAGAAGCTTTCATTCCCGAAGTAGCTGTTCCCGACGGAATCGCAGGAAGCTATGACACAGGTCTTATTATGACAGATGACTCCACAAACTTCGGCGACAGAATGATCTATCTCCCCTACTCATCATTTTCATTCAAATATGACGATGATATCGTTGTAACACTTGAATCACTGGACGGAGACGTTTCCATCCACGCATGGGTTTATGAAGACGCTGATACATTCAACGAAAACATTGAATCCGCAAAAGCCGGTTCAGAGGATGACGAAGCTGAAATTCAGGAATTCCAGCTTGGAGATTACAATGTAGTTGCTTCCACATATGACTGGCTCGGCTGGGAAACAGACTACTATATTGATTTCGGCGGCAAATTCGGTGATATTCCCGGCGCATATGTTTCCGCAAGCGCTTACTCAGGAGATAAAGAAACAACACGTACAGACGAGATCAAAGATATGATCGCTAATATCTTCGAAGCAGAATAATAAAAAGTTAAATTGTTATAAAAATCTGTGATCAGGATAAATAATATTTCAGGGGGATTGGAACTATGAGAAAAGTATTGGCTTTCGCCTCGGCGGCTGTTATGGCCATTAGCATGACGGCTTGCGGCGGCAAGGACCTTTCCGGAAGCCCCTACGCAGGCAAATGGGTGGCCGAAGGTTATGAGATGTGGGATATTGAAATGGGCTCGGAAGACCTGGGCGAAACATCAGTAAACCTTAATACCGACGGCAAGGCCCAGATGGTTCTTATGGACGAAACGGTTAACGTTAACTGGGATGAAACGGACACAGGAATCGAGATCTCCGGCGGAGGCATCACAATCGAGGGTCATATGGAAGACGATTATCTTGTGCTGACCTATTCCGATGTCTGCATTTACCTGGAGAAGGCTGAGTAATCTGAAAAAATATTACATAGCGTAAAATCACACAAGGGCTGATAAGGGCGGACTTTATCAGCCTTATTTTCTTATTTTACAGAAAGAAGGGGTTTTGATGATTAAGAAACCGGCGGCTCTTATTCTTGCGGGAATAATGGCTCTTTCGGCGGTTCCTGCTTTTGGAGCGGACGAAATACCCGTATACGTGGACGGAGAGGCGCTTATATTCGACCAGCCTCCCGTAATTAAGGAAAACAGAACCCTTGTTCCCATGAGAGTTATATTCGAGGCTTTGGGCGCAGAGGTGGAATGGAGCTCTGAGGACAGAAAAGTCAGCGCGTCATGGAAAGACGGCGGACTTGAGCTCATAATCGGCAATGACGAAATCAGGCTGGCAAGCGGAAAGGTCATAAAACTGGACGTTCCGGCGCAGATCATAAATTCCAGAACCATGGTGCCTCTGAGAGCGGTTTCCGAGGCCATGGGCAAGGATGTAAACTGGGACCCGGATGCGCGAGAGATCTATATAGAGAAGGCCTTCAAGGCCAACGATGTTTTCAGATTCAATAATGAGCTGAACAGGATAGACGCGTCCTATCTGGAACACGGCATGGGCGAGGATAAAGCCATTGAGATAAAGGACGGCACGGACGGAGCATTCGCCGATCTTCTGGCTTATTACCAGAGCTATGAGCTGGATCTGAACATGATTTTTGAGGAATACGTATGGAACATTGAAAACGGAGACGAGCCCGATGCTGTTATAGAAAAAGGAAAGCTGGAAGACGGATTTTATGTAATATACCGCGTGGAAGACAGGATCTATATGTATATGGTCTCCAGAGACGGCCGGATAATCCGGGAGCTCACCACATTCTGGTTTGAAGGCGGAGAAAGCGAGTATCTGTACTTCTGCGAGAGATTCTTCAATACCATTAAGACATGGAAAGAGCCGAAAGGCTGATAAACGAGAAAAAAACGGAAAAGAGCATTTGAGACTTACCGCAAGGAGGAAGTAAAATGAAAAAGAAAATCATGGCCCTTGTTATAGCGGCCGCAATGGCGGTCATGGTTCTGCCCGGAGCTGTTTTTGCCGCAGAGGCAAAATCCGGAGACTGCGGAGACAGCGCGAAATGGGCAGTAAGCGATGACGGAGTCCTTACAATTTCCGGCACAGGAAGCATAAAGGACTATGAGGCTACATATACAGGCGAGATAAAAGACGGAGCGGCTCCATGGATCGAAATGAGAGACAGCATAAAGGAGATCGTAATTGAAGAAGGCATAACGACAATCGGAAAATATGCCTTTATGGGAATGGATTCCGCCGAGAAGCTGACACTTCCCGAAGGCGTGACGGAAATATCGGACTACGCATTTGACGGATGCAACAATCTGGAAGAGATAAAAATTCCCGACAGCGTAAAGAAAATCGGATTATACGCATTCCACAGCGTGGCTGTGACGGAGGTAACAATTCCGGCCAATGTTGAGGAAATAGGAATTCTGGCGTTCGGCGGACGTATAGTGCATTATTATTCGGATACGGATTTCCTTCCCGGAGATTCGGTTTTAAAGGAAATAAAGGTTGATGAGGGAAACCGGAAATTCTTCTCGGACAACGGAGTTCTTTACGAAAAGCTTTCCGACGGCGGATGCAGTCTCAGTATGTATCCCGGAGCTAAGGAAGATAAAGAATATACGGTTCTTGAAGGAACAACTCAGATTGGAGACTATTCATTCTTCAGCAACATGTTTATTACGGAATTAACAGTTCCCGAGGGAGTTAAGACCATTGGCGAAATAGCCTTTTTCGGCTGCGGAGAGCTTAAGACGGTCAAATTCCCCAAAAGCCTTACAGCTGTCGCTGAAGGAGCTTTCCCTGAAAGCGATCATACGGGAGTCGAGCCCGATGTAGCGGATATTTATTATAATGGAACAGAAGCCGACTGGCAGAAGGTAGAAATAGGCGAGTACAACGAAGCTCTTTTAAAAGAGGCAAAGATTCATTACGGGGATGAAGCGGAAGCGGATAAACCCGATGAGATCACCGTTTATGTAAATGGAAACAAGGTATCCTTCGACCAGCCTCCCATTATTAAAGACGACAGAACACTTGTTCCCATGAGAGCTATCTTCGAGGCAATGGGAGCAAAGGTAGACTGGGAAAAGGATACAAAAACTGTAAAGAGCGAAAAGGGAAACGACTCGGTTTCGATCAAAATCGGAGAAAAAACACTTTATAAAAACGGAACACCCATTGAGATCGACGTTCCCGCGCAGATCGTAAACGACAGAACACTTGTTCCCATAAGAGCTATTTCGGAAGCGTACGGATGCAAAGTGGACTGGGACGGCGCCGCAAAAAAAGTAACAGTGGAAACTGTTGAGGAAGCGCCCGAGAATACGCCTGCGGAAACAGCGGAAGAAACACCCGCGGAATAATCGGTCCGCGGAAAAGAGAGAAATGTTTTTCATGAGAATGGAGTTTATATTTGGAAAGAAGGATAACAGATGAAAAAGAAAATAACGGCGCTGGCTGTTGCGGTTATAATGGCGTTTCTGGTATTGCCCGTCTGCGCATTCGCCGAAACGGGAATCTGCGGGGAAAACGCTCAGTGGGCGCTGACTCCCGACGGGACCCTCACCATTTCCGGCACAGGCAGTATAAAGGACTATAAGGCCACATATACGGGCGAGGCCATAGACGGAGCGGCTCCGTGGATCGAGCACAGAGACAGGGTCAGGGAAATTGTAATTCAGGACGGCATAACAAAAATCGGCGAATACTCCTTTATGGGAATGGGAAACGCCGTTAAGCTGACAATTCCCGAAAGCGTTACGGAAATAGCGGGATACGCATTTGACGGCTGCTATAATCTGGAAAGCCTGACTCTTCCTCAGGGGCTTAAATCCATCGGCGAATACGCCTTCCACGGCGTAGCCGTGCCGGAGGTGACAATACCTGCGGGCGTGGAGAAAATAGGGGATCTGGCATTCAGCGGACGCATAATTCAGTACTATACCTCAACGGATTATCTTCCTGCAAACTCAATATTCAAAAACATATACGTAAATTCAGGGAACAAGAAGTTTTTCTCGGATAACGGAGTGCTTTACGAAAAGCTTTCCAACGGAAGATTCCGTCTTCTGATTTATCCCGCTGGAAAGACCGATGAGACATATGAGGTTCTGGCCGGAACATCGGAGGTAGGCGATTACGGATTCTACTGCAATCAGTACCTTTGCGGCGTTAAGCTTTCGGACGGAGTGAGATCTGTGGGGAAACTGGCGTTTTTCGCCTGCGAAAACCTTAATGAGATCACAATTCCCGCAAGTCTCACGACCATTGCGGAAGGAGCTTTTCCTACCAACGAAATGGACGGAATCGAGCCCCATATCGAGAATATATATTACGGCGGAAAGGAAGCCGACTGGCAGAAAGTCGCAATAGGCGAGTACAACGAGGCTCTTATGCGGAACGCTCAGCTCCACTATTCCGAAAACAACGGGTCTTCCCAGCAGAAACCGGCGTCCAACGAAATCGGGATCTTCCTTAACGGAAACAAGATCCCCTTCGACCAGCCTCCCGTAATCAGAAACGGCAGAACGCTGGTTCCCATGAGAGCTATTTTCGAGGCTCTGGGAGCGTCTGTGGACTGGGACGACGCCACAAGGACGGCCAGCAGCAAAAAGGGAAACACTTCCGTTTCCGTTACAATAGATGAAAATATACTTTACAAGAATGGAAATCCTATTGAGATCGATGTTCCGGCGCAGATCATAAACGACAGGACAATGATTCCCATACGCGCCGTTTCCGAGGCCTACGGATGCACTGTTTACTGGGACGACGACACAAGAAGCGCAATTATTGAGACATCCCAGAAGATTCCCGAGCCTCAGAAGGATTATTCGGCTTATGACGCAAAAATAAAGGAATACAAAGATGCTCTCGCCATGGGCGACGCTGATTTTGACGAGAAATACGGCGGAGGCGGAGACTGCAGTTCAATTAACGCCGTTATAACGCGTTTCAGAAGAACGGACGGCGGGAAAATAGTATACAGCCTTTACGATGTGGATAAAAACGGCGTGGACGAGCTTCTTATTTCCGATATGAACAGCGTGATAGACATTTATACATTAAAGATAAACGGAATAGTCAAGCTTTATCCCGACTGCTATTTCGGAGAGCGCATAAGGCTTTATGTGCTCAATGACGGAAGACTGCTCAGCGAAGGCGCAGGAGGAGCGTCCATGGGACTTTGCGAAATCGGTGTTATCAGCGCGGACGGAGCTGCCGTGGAGGTGCAGGAAGCTTACTATTGCAACCTTGGCGGAGAGCTTTACGATATGGACGGATATACTTACATGAACGGCGAGGATTACTATGAGCTGTTGGATGTACTGACCGCAAAATCCGTTTTCGGAACACTGTCCTGGACGGTTATCAAATAAAAAGACAGATGCAAGACATAAATTTTGAGAGAAAGAAGGGGATTATATGAAAAAGAAATCAGCGGCGCTTTTCTTTGCGGGCATAATGGCGTTTTCGGCTGTTTCTCCCGTGTTCGCGGCGGATGACATAACTGTTTATTTGAACATGAGAGAGCTTGCTTTCGACCAGCCTCCCATTATTCAGGACGGCAGAACTCTGGTTCCTGTCAGAGCCATATTCGAGGCTTTGGGAGCAGAAGTGACGTGGGACGGAGATACGAAAACAGTAAAAAGCTCGAAAGGAAACGACTTTGTTTCAGTCACAATAGGGGAAAATCTCCTTTATAAGAACGGAACGCCCGTTGAAATCGACGTTCCTGCGCAAATTGTGAACGACAGGACATTGGTTCCCTTAAGAGCGGTTTCCGAAGCTTATGGCTGTCAGGTCAGCTGGGATGAGGTCTTAAGAAAAGTCTTTATAGATTTTACAGAGACAGAACCGCAGGAGCTTAACGGTGATTATGCGCTGTATATACCGAAAATAGAAGAATATAAGAACGCGATACAAATGAGTCCGGAAGAGTTTGACGAAAAATATATTAAAGACGAAAGTCCGGACTGCAGTTCCATAAACGCGGATATTATCCGGCATAATGTTACTATAAGAGGACCGGTAAATTACTCGTATGCGCTCATGGATATTAACGGCAATGGAATTCAGGAGCTTCTTATAACTGACGGAAGAAGCATCATAGATATGTATACCATAAAGGAAGAAAAGATTGTAAAAATATTTGAAAACTGTTCCTATGGATACAAAACCCGGATGTATGCGCTTTCCGACGGACGGATACTTATTGATGAGGACGGCGGCAGCGGCCTTTCAAAGTTCAGGCTGGGCGCTCTCAGCACAGACGGAACGGCCTTTGAGCCGAAAGAAGGGTATTTCTGCAATGACCCCAATGCTTATACGCCTGTTGAAGTTATGGACGGGTATACATTAATAAGTATCGGTGAATACAAAGAAATGCTGTCGGGACTTATGGAAAAATCCGTTCTCGGGACAGCATACTGGCGGGCACTTGTTTAAAAAGAGATTTGCAGACATATATTTTGACAGAAAGAAGGGGATTATATGAAAAAGAAATTAGCGGCGCTTTTCTTTGCGGGCATAATGGCATTTTCGGCTGTGCCTGCTCACGCAGCAAGCGAAATAGAGGTTTTTGTGGACGGCGTAAAGATTTTCTTTGACCAGCCGCCCGTAATTCAGAACGACAGGACTCTTGTTCCCATGAGGGCTATATTTGAGGCTCTGGGAGCCGAGGTGGAATGGATTCCCGCGGAAAAGAGAGTAAACGCTTTCTGGGGAAAGGACAGTCTTGACCTGTGGATCGGCGAAAGGGAAATGAAGACCGGCGGCGGAAATACCAACTGGACGTACCCGCTCAGATCATAGGGGACAGAACGATGGTGCCTTTGAGGGCTGTTTCCGAGGCTATGGACGCCGTTGTTGAATGGAGCGCGATGGACAGATGCGTTTATATCACCAGCTATGTTAAAGGGCTGACGGTGGACAGCGAGATCTACGATTACTCATTTGTACTGCCCGACGGTTTTTATGTTGAGGGCAGATCCGAGAATCAGGGAATAGAACAGTTTGTGGCAACGGATGTTACGGGAAATATATACATTGTGGTGACACTTAGCGAAGGCCTCTATGATGTTAAATCCTATTATGACGCCAATGTGGAATACATCGACAAAGACCCTCAGCTGGCCCTTGAGTTCGGCAGACTGGTGGGCAATACAGGCGAGGAGACCGGCTGGAGGATAGATTATAAGGAAGCAGGAAAATATATGAAGACCATTTTCGCCAAGGACAGCCGAAACTTTGAATGCAGTGTAATCGTTCAGGTGAACCTGGAACACAAGGATACTCTTAACGAGGTAACGGAAAACTTCCTGAAACAGTTCGGAATCTGATAATTAAATAATTTTTTACTTAAGGAGGAAATCATTATGGGGCTCAGGATCGTAATAGAGGCCAATAGATGCCTTCAATGCGAAAATCCCATGTGTGTGAAAGGATGTCCGGCGCATACGCCTATACCGGAGATAATTGCTGATTTTAAGGAAAACAGACTTATGGCGGCAGGGAAAAAGCTTTTCGAAAACAATCCCATGTCCGTTATGTGCTCCATTGTCTGCGACCACGAGGCCCAGTGCGCGGGCCACTGCGTGTTGGGAAAAAAGGGCAATCCCATTGAGTTTTACAACATAGAGCACTTTATCTCCGACGCGTATCTGGACAGAATGAAGCCGGAACCGGCTGAAAGAAACGGATTCAAGGCGGCAGTCATAGGAGCAGGACCCGCGGGAATGACCGTTGCCATAGTTCTGGCGGAAAAAGGCTGCGATGTAACTATTTTTGACGATAATGACAAAGTCGGCGGAATGCTTTATTACGGCATTCCGGAATTCCGGCTGAGAAAATCCATCCTTTTGAGATACAAGAATGTTATGCAGAAGCTTGGCATAAGGGTGCGTCCCAACACAGTTATCGGCGAAGCCCTTACAATCAGCGACCTTTTCAGAGACGGATATGATTCCATATTTATCGGAACAGGCGTATGGAGACCGAAAAATCTGGGCATGGAAGGAGAAAGCCTTCCCAATGTTCATTTCGGCATTTCTTATCTTGCCAATCCCGATGAATACGATTTGGGCGAAAAGGTGGCGGTGATCGGAATGGGAAACGTTGCCATGGACGTGGCGAGAACAGCTCTCCGCCATGGCGCAGAAGAGGTGACCCTTTATGCCAGAAGCAACAGAATAGCCGCCAGCGACAATGAAATGTCATACGCAAGGCTGGACGGCGCGGAGTTTACATTCGGCTATGCCATCGATAAGATAACTTCCGAAGGACCTGTGTTCAGGATAGCCGTTTTTGATGAAAAAGGAAATGTGACGGGCTATGAGGACGAGAAAAGGCTTGTCAAGGCGGATTCAACAATTCTTGCCGTTAGCCAGGCTCCCAAAAACAAGCTCATAAACACTACGGAAGGACTGAAAGCCAACGGGCGCGGACTTCTTATTACGGATGAAAACTGCATGACTACCTGCGAGGGTATTTTCGGAGCGGGAGATGTGGTCCACGGCTCCAATACAGTAGTTGCCGCCGTGGATGAAGCAAAAAAGGCGGCGGAAGCCATGATGAGATACATGGAGAAGAAACAGGCTTAAACCTCTGATTTATCAGGCTGGCGGAATATCCGGCAGGAGATTTTTCCTCTCGTGGAAGCCCGAAATGGACTTTTCCCGAAAAAAATTGAAATCCGCGAAAAATGAATTATACTAAAATTAATTACGGCAAGGAGAAAAACAAATGAATATTTATGGCAGTATAAAGGGCTATTTTGATGAAAAGGAAATGGAATACGTTTTTTCGGAAGAGGCGCATATGTTTGCGCTGAAAATAAAGCTGATTTTCGACACGGTAGACTTTATTGTTGAGGTGGACGAGGGTCAGAGGCTGATTCAGCTTTTTTCCGTGCTGCCCGTAAAATGCAGGGAGGACATCCGCCTTGTCACGGAAAGCTTTCTGGAGAACCTCAACAGCGAGGCTCCTGCTATATACGGAGCTTTCCGGTTTTCGGACATGGGCGGTTCTCTTGGGGATATTTTCTATCATCTGGCGTTCCTTTACGATGAGGAGAACTTCAGCGCAGGTCTTTTCGAGAAGTATATCACCCACTGTCTTATGATGACGGATATGAATTACCTTAATATAAAGAGGATCTGCGGCGGAGACCTGAATCCGGAGGAAACCGCGGAGTACAGAGGGAAGATCGAGAAAGCTCTCGGAGGACTTTCCTCTGCCGGAAAGGAACAGCTTAATTGATTTGCAAAAGGAAGAAGGAGAGTTATGAAAAAGAGGTTTTTTGCGGTTTTTATAGCCGGAGTTATGGTTTGCGCTCTTCCGGGATGCGGAAAAGAGGCGGAAACCGCTGAGACTGCCGCGGAAAAAGCGGAGCAGACGGCGGAAGAGGCCGAAGAGCAGGCGGAAGAAGCCGCTGAGACGGCAGAGGAGATCATTGCGGAGGAGACTGAAGGCGACGCGCCTGCGGATCTGTACAGCGATATGCCTCTCGGAACCTATGAATCCGCCGAAATGGCAAGAGAAGTCACTATTTTCGCCGACGGCACCTTTGAAATGCTGGGCGGACACGGAGTTGAGGATCCGGAGCCTTTCACAGGCACATGGGAGCAGACGACCATAGACATGGGCGATGAGATGTATGCCGACGGACTGAAGCTTTTCATTGACGGAGAGGAATTCATGGAATGGATCTGGGACGGCGAAAGGTTTGTCGTTGGACCATGGGAAGGCGAAGACGCTCAATATGAGCACATGATAAGGACAAAGGGTCCGGTGTATTCCATTGACGGAGAATGGTACGCCTTTGAAGGCGCCGGACAGGAGATCGACAGTTTCGAGTTTGAAGGCGGGAAGTGGCAGGCCTTTGACGGAAACGGGAAGGTCGTGGTTTCCGGGACTTATGATCATGGCGCTGAAGGAGAGAATTCCTATATAATGACTGACGAAAAGGGCGTGTACTATGATGAGGCGGAAGTTACGGCCGATGAGTACAGCTATTACCTTGGGTTTAAGTCCGGAGCCGTTTATTTCGGAGAGAGTATATGATAATTAAGCAGACAGTCGGGAGACATGAACTCCCGGCTTTTTTTATGCTCTCCGAGGGCTTAAGGCGCTGCCTTAAGAACCCCGGTCCTTTTTTTCTTGGGGCTCTGCCCCAAACCCCGCAAGGGACTCGTCCCTTGACCCTGTATTATATGCGCCATAGTGTTATCGGATATTTTAAAACTTTTGACAACACAAATGTTTTGCTAAAGGCGGATTCAAATTTGCTTTTATTTCCGGTTTTTTCATTCTGAAAAGGAGAAGCCCTGAACGGCCGTCAGGTTGTGTAGGAGATAAAACTACGTCATGTTTAACTGCCTGTGAGGCGCACGCAGATATAAAAAAGCTCCGTCCTTTCGGACGGAGCCTTTGCCGTTAAATCTGGTTTTTATATGCTTATTTTCCCTCTGTTAAGATATATTAAGTACAACATTGTTGGTTGTGACATAATCATAGTTCGCATCGGTAACCTTGCAGTAGTATTTGAGACCGTCAGCGAGAGTCCCTGTATTAATCTGCAGAGTATCGGTATTAGAGCCGCTGTATGCCCAGTTATCAGAGATAGTGAGGGTATTGCCTTTGTAAATACAATACCATTGATAGGTATAAGGTTTCTGTCCGCCGGTTGCTGAAGCCAAAATGGCTACAGGATCACCCTGGTTTATATAAATGTTTGCAGGGAGTGACCCAACGCTTAAGGGATCGCTCTTTACGGTTACAACAGCGTCCTTTGATGTGATC
Source organism: Bacillota bacterium (assembly GCA_017534115.1). Lineage (GTDB taxonomy): Bacteria > Bacillota > Clostridia > Lachnospirales > Anaerotignaceae > RGIG5631. The sequence continues at coordinate 21,209 of JAFWDD010000035.1, forward strand.
TTGTCTGAGTCGGAATCTGTGATCACGCAGTAGAACTTCGCGCCGTCATCAGTACTTTTATCCCAGGTTAAATTCTTTACGGTCAGAGTATCTGAGGTTGCGCCGGAGTAATAGCTGTTGTTGGGAATCGTAATAAGAGTGTCGTCAGGGTAGAGCTTGTACCACTGATATTTGTAAGGCGGCGTACCTCCGGAAACCTTAACGCTGAAGGTTACTGTATCTGTTCCGCTTACTGTTACCGATTTGGGCTGGGATGTGATGTTCAGATACTCAAATGTATCTACGACCGAAAGCTCAGCCTTGTCCGATTTTTCCTTGTCTCCGTTGTCATCTTTGACAATGCAGTAGAATTTATCGCCGTCATTATATACCATGCAGTTTTTAACGGTTACTGTATTTGTGTCCGAACCCTTTACAAGGCTTGAATCTGAAAGGACCTCATCATTTCCGCTGGCATATACAATGCGGTGCCATTCATATTTGTAGGGTGCTTCGCCGCCTGATACCTTAATGGAGAAGACAGCGTCGTCGCCTGAATCTACTGTAGTATCCTTGGGCTGGGTCTTAATCGTCAGCTCTTTGGAGTCTTCACTGACCGAAAGCACGGCCTTGTTTGATCTAGCGGAATTTCCGTTGTCATCGGTTACGATGCAGTAATATTTGTCGCCGTCTTCGGTTTTCTTGCAGTTCTTTGAGGTCAGGGAAGCGGTATCCGAGCCGATTATGGAGCTTGAATCTTTAAGAACAGAGTCCTTGCCGTCCGATTTGGATATAAGGTGCCATTCGTATTCGTAAGGTGTTTCGCCGCCTTCCGCCTTTACGGTGAACTTGGCGTCATCGCCGGGTTTTACTGTGATATCCTTGGGGTCGGTTGCGATCTTAAGATCTTCATCTTTGGGTTTGGGATTATCGTTTTTCAAAGTAAGATCGACACGCTTGCTTGCATCCATCATTCTGGTGATGATAGCAGAAACCTCGCTCCTCTTTATGAATGAGCTTGGACTGCAGTTGTGGTCATCGTCAACACCTACAACGATACCTGCTCTGTAAAGCTTGTATATACCTTCTGCCTGATGGAACTTCATGGAAACATCGGGAATGGAATCCTCGTCAATGGTGTTTATCTCCTTGAGCGCATAGTCAGGGAGAGCGTTCGCGAATATCTCCATGTATCCGCCTCTTGTGGCGTTCTGGTTCCAATCGTAATCCTTGCTTATGATGCCGTTGGTCTTGCAATAGTCTACAAAGGACTGGTACCAGGGATTTCCGGCCTGAAGAGTTACGTTTCCTGTCATGTACTTCTGGTGCATGCATGCCGCCAGCTTAACTGCTTCAGCATAAGTAAGGTTTGCGTCGGGGTCAAATTTCGTGTCGCTTTTTCCCGCGATGATTCCGCTTTCGTATGCTGTTTTTACATCATTGTAATACCATGCTGTCGTTTTTACATCGGTAAAATTCATAGCGCCCATGGCAATAGCCGGAACAGCGGCCGCAACCATTACAGCGCTTAAGAAAATACCTAAAATACGCTTTTTCATCATTTCTCCTCCTTTTTAGTTTGATTTCATTAACATTACATTAAAATTATACCATGGTAGTGTACGAAAATCAATACAGAGGAAGAAATGTGGTATTTAATAATATACAGTTTTCAGCGCGATATTAAACTATAAAGCTGCCGGCGCCGGTTTTCCCCAACAGCCTTTTATCCGCTGCAAAAGGAATAAAAGGGCGAATTACCGCGGCTGAAGCCTCCCTATCCTCCGCATTACCTCCGGATTCCTGCTCACGGAAACATATTCAATATCTCTGTCCGTTTCAAGAACTTTTATCTTTATAATATCGGAGATTTCTCCGTCTGAATCATCTTCCGGCATATACCCGATTAAAGCGGTCTTTCCCCATATGGAAACGCTCACCCCTTCGACGCCTTCCAGCTCCGACAGGGTTTTGCGCAATTTTTCCTCCCGCGTTTTTTCCGAAAGAGCCGAGCTCAGATAATCTGCGTTCCCGTCAAGAGAGCATCCGCAGAAGAAAAGGAAAGAAGAGACCGTAAGAAAAAACAGAAATTTCCTGAAATTCACATAATTCGCAAAATTCACAAAAAATACCTCCCTTAAAAACAGATTACGCCAAAAAGTATTATCTGAAAAAATTCTTAAAATATGAAAAAAAATTCTGTCAAATATGGAATCGAAAAATTTTTTGTGGTATTATAGTAATAATA
>JAFWDD010000036.1 GCA_017534115.1 Bacillota bacterium
GCGATAATATGGGCCGGCTTCATACCTGCGTCAGCGCAGGCTTGTATAGATGCCGTATTTGGCAGTACTCTCGCGTAAATGCGGTTCTCGAAATCATGTATTTCAACGAATTTCGTTATTTCCTTGCTTCCTGTTGTGATAAGGATATTCCCCTGGGTCTTATCGAGAAATTCTGCCGCTTCTTCGGCATCGGACACAAATACAACTTCTGATGTTATATTGGAATGGTCTCTCGCAAGTCTTATATATTCCGTACCTGTTTCCCTGCATGCAGATGAAATGTTTTTGGTCGCTTCCACCGCATAGGGATGCGTCGCATCGATTACCAAATCAAATTTTGCCTTTGAAAAAAGCTCTTTCATCTCATCAAAAGAAAGCCTTTCCGCAAGGATTGTCAGGTTTTCCGAGGATTTTATCATTGCCTCTCCATATTCAGTTGCGACGCAGGCCGTAAGCAACGCAGGCTGTCCGCTCAAAAACTCCGTCAGCTTCCTGCCCTCGGTCGTGCCCGCAAATATACAAATATTATACATCTTTATATCCTCTCGGCGTTATCATATTTTTGCCTATACATTTTGTCATTTCGTTTCAGATAAATATGGTGCAGAACATATTGGCGTCTGCGTCCTTCAGTTCCCTTAGTGTCAGAATCCTTCTGTTTTCTCCCATTCTTCCGATATTTTCCGCTATCCCGCATATACGGTCTTCAGGGAGATGCTTAAGAAGGATTTCGCAGGCTTTTTTCAGATTATCCGGCCGGCCTTTGCTTCGGGGATTGTAAATCACTATTGACATATCCGCAAAAGCCGCCGCCTCAAGCCTCTTTTCGATTTTTCCCCAGTCCGTCAGACGGTCGCTGAGGCTTATTACGGCAAAATCATGGGTAAGAGGAGCTCCAAGCAAAGCGCCTCCGCCCAGCGCCGCCGTAATGCCGGGTATTATCTCTATTTCAGGGGTCATACACTCACCCCGCAATTCATATACCAAAGCCGCCATGCCGTAAACTCCGCTGTCTCCGGAACATATCAAAGCGGCGTCTTTTCCGTTTTTCGCCATATCAAGAGCCATTTGGCACCGTTTTTTCTCCTGTGTCATGGGAGTTGTCAGGAATTCCTTATCCGGGTATCTTTCCCTGACCAAATCCACATAAACATTATATCCGATTATTACGCTGCATTCCTTCAGGGCTCTGTCAGCCTTGATTGTCATATTTTCATAATCTCCGGGACCTATTCCCACTATACTTAACTTACTCAAATCCCACACAGCACCCTTCCGACGCAATCGCCACGGTCACACCGTTTGCGGCTCTTTTCTTCACTACCAGATTTTCCGCTCCTGTTAAGGCGGCTCTTTCGCACACATTGTCGACGCCTGTAACAGTTTTTACAAATTCGGAAGCAGAAAAATCCCCCGATACTTTTTTCAATTCTTCCGCGGAATAGAATGAAATATCCCAGTTGTTCTCCCTGCAGAATTCCAGAAGTCCCGCTTCATTGGATTTAATGTCAATGGAAGCGGCGCATTTTATGGCGCGTTTGTCTATATTGTTCTCTTCAAGAACAGCTTCCACAAGTTCGCGAACAGTATTGGCTTCCGTACCCTTCCGGCATCCGATTCCCAGATGAAGAACAGGCGTTATGATCCTTAATGTTCTGTCAAATGGAGTTTTTTTCTTCGTACCCACATATATTCCGAGTTTTCCGCTTTCTCCGGGTATAATGCCGTCAGGATAAGGCGGAAATATTTCAAACTCGCTTGCAAGCGGTACGTCTTTTTCAAGAATTTCCGCGGAAACAGCCTTTGCCAGTGACATATCATCAATAATAAATCCCTGCTTTTTTGCCCATGCGTCTACGGAAAATCTGTTATTTATGTCGGTTGCCGTTGTAATAACGCAGACAGAGCCAAGCTTTTTGGCAATTGTTTTCGCGTATTCATTTGCGCCGCCTATATGCCCCGACAAAAGGGGAATAACAAATTTTCCCGATTCATCAATGCAGATGACGGCCGGGTCTTCGCATTTATTCCTAATATACGGCGCTATTTTGCGGACGGCAATTCCGCAGGCGCTGACAAATATTATTAAATCAGACCATGAAAACATTCCTGCGTAAATCTTTTCGTGTCCCGATTCCAAAGGCAGAAAGCCGTCCTTTGAAAACCGTTCCGGAGCATAGGCCTTCTTTTCGGCGTCCTCAAAGCAGTTAAGAACCTTTTCGGCGGTCTCGCATCCGTTTTTTGTATATGTAAAAAGAGAAATCTTCATTTTAATCCCTCACGAAACTCAGTTGTAAATGCCGGATCGTACAGAAGAGAACGGGAATATTTTTCACCCATGCAGTCTCCGACAATAATCAGCGATGTATTTTTAAGTCCGTTTTTCACTACTGTTTCATGCAGTGTTCCCACTGTGCAGCGGTATATTTTTTCATCGGGCCATGTAGCTTTATAAACTACGGCAGCCGGCGTTTTTTCGGAATATCCTCCGGAAATGAGGTCTTTCTGAAGCTTTTCCGTCAGCGATGTGCTTAAAAACAACACCATTGTCGCTCTGTGGGCCGCGAGAGACCTAATGGACTCCTTTTCCGGAACAGGTATCTGGCCTGCCGCTCTTGTAATTATTACAGTCTGGCTTACATCCGGCAGAGTATATTCCGTTTTTAAAGATGCCGCCGCTCCGCAGAACGAGCTGACTCCCGGGCAGACGTCATAGCTTATTCCAAGCTTTTCCAACGCGTCAAACTGTTCCCGAACAGCTCCGTAAATGCTTGAATCTCCAGTGTGTAAGCGTACAGTGGTTTTGCCGTCTTTTTCGGCTTCCTTAATAACCTCAATTACCTCTTCCAATGTCATTTCCGCGCTGTTATATACTTCGCAGTTCTTTTTCGCATAGGAAAGAAGCTCAGGATTAACCAGAGATCCGGCGTATATGACAACATCGGCCTCACCCAGAAGGCGCGCGCCTCTTACGGTTATTAGATCAACTGCGCCGCTTCCGGCTCCAACAAAATGTACCATAAATTACTCCTCCGTTATATGCTTTAATAGCTGACGGGCGTTTTCCGTTTCGCACAAAAGCCCGTATTCTCTGGAAAAAACAATCGCTCCCGTTTCCATGCTCCCCAATACCCGATTATCCAGAATAAAGGAAATCTTTCTGGCTATGCTTTCAAGAGTCTGTTTATCAAGATCCTTTTCCTTCAAAATCCGGACCACTTCATCACATGTGGCGCTATCCAGAATCTCTTTAATATGTTCCGGGTCAAGACCAGCCGCTCCCGCGTGGGACGCCATTATTTCCATTCTGCAGTCTCCGTATTTGGAATGAGTGTTCAGCATACCGCCGGCAATTTTCACAAGCTTGCCTATATGACCCACCAGCAGAGCTCCCGAAAAGCCCAATTCCTTGCAGATATCAAGGCTGTCTCCGATATAGTTTGAAGTCATGACCGCTATGTCCGGGCTGACATTTATATTCTTTCTTATATATTCCATGCCGTAGTTACCGGGAGTGAGCAAAGCATATTTCGCGCCATTTTTCCGTTTCTGATTGAGTTCTATTCTTATAGTATCTATTAATGCCTGCTCACTCATAGGCTCTACAATGCCTGTTGTTCCGAGAATTGAAATGCCGCCCACAATTCCAAGCCGCGGATTGAAAGTCTTTTTGGCAAGTTCCTCTCCGCCGGGAGCTGAGATCGTTACCTTCAGACCGCCTCTGTAATCCGTAATCCTGCAGATTTCCTCCACATTTTCACGAATCATCCTCCTTGGAACGGAATTGATAGCGGCTGAACCCACGGGCTGGTCAAGGCCGCGCTTAGTTACGGTGCCAATGCCTTTACCTCCGAATATTTCGATTCCTTCTTTATCAGAAAATCCGACTTCCGCAAAAATATGGGCTCCCTTTGTAATATCAGGATCGTCTCCGCTGTCTTTCTGTATAGAGCAGGAAACAGATGTCTCGTTCACAGTAATATTCGAAACATTCAAATCAAGCTCTATGCCTTTGGGCGTCTGAAGCTTTATTTTTTCCTTCCTCTGACCGGAAAGAAGCATCCAGCAGGCCGCCTTTGCCGCTGCCGCCGCGCATGAACCCGTAGTGTATCCCAGTTTCAGCTTTTTTCCGTCTTTAACTATATATTCTTCCATAAAAATCACCGCATAATCTGATAAAGAAGAGCATTAACTATTGCCGCCGCTACATTGCTTCCGCCTTTTTGGCCTCTTGCCACAATGTAAGGCGCGTTTGAGGAAATTATGAGCTCTTTGCTTTCCACAACATTCACGAACCCAACGGGAACACCGATAATTAAGGCAGGTTCGATTTCTCCCGCGTCCAGAAGCTCTCTGAGACGGATAAGAGCCGTGGGAGCGTTCCCGATCGCGAATATGCATGGTTTTTCTATTTTAGCTCCACGCTCCATGGAAACATATGCTCTTGTGACTCCCCGCATTTTTGCTTCTTCCGCCACATCGGCGTCGGACATAAAGCAATGGACCCTTCCGCCAAGTTTTTCCAATATGGATTTATTGATCCCTGCTTTTGCCATCTGGGTATCTGTGACAATATCGCATCCGGCCTTCAATGCGGAAAGGCCTTTTTTTACCGCGTTTTTCGAAAACACAAGATTATCGGCATAATCGAAATCCGCTGTTGTGTGGATAGCCCTTTTGATAACAGGCTCCTCTTCCGGCGGAAAAATTCTTCCGCCCAGCATTTCCGTAATAATCTCAAAGCTTCGTTTTTCTATATCCATAGGTTTGATGTTTTCAATCATGACGGTGTTTCTCCTTTAAACGGGCTTCGTAAAAATTCACTGCAAACTCCGGATTTGCCCGGAAATGAAAATGGGGATATCCGGCGTAAATATGCTCCGACGCATAAACGCAGTCCCATGACTTTCCGGTAATTTTCTCAGCACGGAAATCCTCTCCCGAAAATTCAGAATCCCAATAGTGAAATTCATGGGCAGGAATCTTCTCGCCGGCTTTGCACAGCATATTGTCCTCTTTTGCCTTAAGCGTCACATATCCGAATCTGGTAAGCTTTTTGTTGTCGAAGCACTTTCCCTTTAAAAATCCGGCCATGGGATATTCCCCGATATATTCAGTCAGATACATAAAGCCTCCGCACTCCGCGATACATGGCATTCCCCTTTGAAGAGCTTTTTTTACAGAAGTCCGCATTTCCGAATTACAGCTCAGTTCATCTGCATAAAGCTCCGGATATCCGCCGCCTAAATATATTCCATGTATATTCTCTGGGAGTGATTTGTCCTTAAGAGGACTGAATTCCACGATTTGGGCTCCCATATCCTCAAGGAGCTTCAGACTGTCCTTATAATAAAAGCAGAATGCATTGTCCTTCGCAACGGCAATTCGGATTTTATCTTCATATTTTTGGATTTGAATTTCTTTGAATACGACCTCGGGAGCTTTGTCCGCGATTTCCAAAATCCCGTCTATTTCTATGGTTTTCTCTGCCTGTGACGAAAGCATCTCCAGCTTTGTCTTCAAATCTTTTATTTCATCCGCTGTTACAAGCCCGAGATGCCGGCTTTCAATGGAACACCCTGCCATAGCAGGAAGAAATCCCAGAGGTTTTACCCGGTTTTCAAAATGCTTTTCAATCTGCGGTTTCAGCATTTCATAGGTTCCGGCTGTGCATCTGTTCAGTATGACGCCGCAAATTCCGTTATCGGGAAAAAACGTCAGAAAACCATGTATAACCGCCAGAATGGAAGCGGACGCGCCTTTCGCGTCTATAACCAGCAAAACAGGACTCTGGGTAATCCTGGAAATCTCACAGGTGCTTGCCTTGCCGGATGTCATGGCCATACCGTCATAAAATCCCATTACGCCTTCAATAATGCTGACATCACAATCTTTGGCGTTTTCGGCCAGCAGATATTTCAATGTGTTTTCATCAAAAAAGAAGGAGTCAAGGTTTGCGGATTCAGCACCTATGATCCGGCTGTGGAACATAGGGTCTATGTAGTCGGGACCGCATTTGAACGCACAGGGATTAAGTCCTCTGTTTACCAGAGCCTGCAAAACAGCGCAGGTCACCGTGGTTTTCCCGCAGCCGCTGCCTGTTCCCGCTATAACGATTCGTGGGATTTTTGCTTTCATAGACTGTTCTCCTTTTCTCTCCTGCTGATCGGAATATTGTTTTGCTCCGCCAGCTCCAGAAGCTTTCTGTTGTAGTGATTAAATGTTCCGCCGCTTCCTCCCGCGTCTATGACCACACGGCATTTGAGAAGCTGGTCCGAAGCCGTGTTAAAAAGCTCTTCCGTTACAGGCTCAAAGGCAGGAGCGGATATGACATGATCCGAAAGCTTTGACGCCACCTGAAAATCAATATCATTCTCAAATATAATTCCTGCCGCAAAAGGAATCTGCTCTTTCTGAAGGGCTCTGTAATATGGGATTCCTCTCCCCGCTCCGCCTACAACGAAGACTTTAGGCTCTCCTTCGGGCTTCGCCAGCTCCACGCTTCCGAAATTCAGATTATAGGAGCCTTTTTCCATATTATAAAGGTTTTCGATGGTATTTTCCCTCAAAATCTCTTCCGGAGTGCCGAAAGCCTGTATTGTGTCGCCTTTCACACACAAAAGATAGTCCGAGATTTTTGCCGCCAGGTCAATTTCATGCAAAGACATGATAACCGTTACATTCTTTGCTCTCGCCATTTCGGAAAGAGTGTCCAGAAGCTCAATTTTGTGCTTCACATCCAGATAGGCGGTAGGCTCGTCCAGAATGATCACTTCCGGCTCCTGGCATATGGCGCGCGCAAGCAGTATCCTCTGCTTCTGCCCGTCAGATAATGTGTTGAAATCCTGATTCGCGTGAGATGTCATGCCTACGCTTTCAAGGGAAGAAACTACAATTTCCTTATCCTCGTCCGTCAGTCTGCCAACCACATTCGTATATGGATACCGTCCCATAGATACCACATCAAAGCAGGTCATCATATCTGTGCGTATCCTGTCCGTAAGCATTACGGAAACTGTTTTTGCCATTGTTTTCAGATCCCAGCGGGAAATGTCTCTGCCGTCTATGCATACCCTGCCGCCGATCAAGGGAATCTGTCTGGATATGGACTTTAATATTGTGGATTTTCCGGAACCGTTCGGGCCGATAAGGGTAAGGATCTTTCCTTTTTCAAGAGATATGTTTATATCCCTGATAAGGACTTTTTTGTTATAGCCTACGGACAAATTTTCCGTTTTAAAATAAGCGTTCATATTCAATCCCCCTGCATTCTGCGGCGTTTGACCATAATATAAATAACAATGGGAGCTCCGAATACTGCCGTTACCGTACTAATGGCCATTTCCGTAGGAGCGAAGACCGTTCTCGCCAGAAGGTCGCAAAAAACACAGAATACGGCGCCAGATATAAAGCTTGCCGGAATTACATGGACCGGCTTGGAGCTTTTAAGCATTGTTCTGGTTATATGGGGAACGGCTATTCCAACAAAGGAAACAGGTCCGGCGATGGCCGTAACACAAGCGGAAAGTATGCTGGAAAGCAGAATCAGCACAATGCTGAAGGGTTTAATATTGATACCCATGCTTTTCGCGTATCCTTCACCGAGGGAATATGCTTCCATAGGCTTGGCGAGAGGCCAGCAGATAAAAATCACCGGAATACAGATCGCGAAGCTGAGAACTACACTGCCCCAGTCCGCGCCTGAAAATGTTCCCATTGACCATCCCGTCAGATTCAGAATATCGTGGTCATTGGCAAAGGTTATGCAGAAATCCGTAACGGCGCTGCATATGTAACCAACCATAATTCCTATTACCAGAAGCATGGACATGTTTTTTACACGTCCCGCGAAAACCACTACAATGGACGTAATAATCAGAGAACCTATGAAAGCCGCAATGACCAGCATTCCCGGATTCAGGTATCCTATATACCCCGACAGAAATATCAGGGTTATTCCCACGAGCATTTTCGCTCCGGATGAAATTCCCAGAACAAAAGGTCCCGCAATAGGATTGCGGAAAAAGGTCTGGAGCAGAAAACCCGATACCGAAAGGGAACCGCCTAAAATCGCGGCTAAGAGCATTCTGGGCATACGGATACTGAAAATAATCTGGCTTTCCGTAGACGCGCTGACTACCGCCGAAAACTCACCCGCGTATTTTCCGCCGGAAAAGATATTCATTAATCCATATAAAACTGATTTCCCGATCATGGAAAATATTTCCCGCGCGCTTATATGGACAGAGCCTATATTTATGTTCAGGACAAGCCCAAAAAGCAAAAGCGCCACAAGAATCACCATTACCGCCGCGAAACGGACCGGTCTTTCTTTTATATAAGGTTTTGCGGTTTCGTTATTAAGCATTACAAAACATTTCCTTTACTTCAATTTATGCAAATATTCCACGCCTTCGGGCTCCGCGCCGTCATTTGTAAATATTTTGTTGAAATCACTTATCATCTGGCCCAGCTGCATGGTCTCCTGGAACATATTTTTGCTTGTGCACCAGACATTTCCTTTTTCGACTGCCTTGAAATTCTTCAGCAGATCGTTCAGAGCCAGAAACTCTTCCATTGTGTTTATCTCACCGCCGATTGTACTGTTGTATATTACAAAATCGGCATCTTTAGCGGTTTCGTAAAATGTTTCCATTTCCACATTGACTGTGGATGTATCCTTTTCCGGGTCGCCAAGATTGTCAAACACATATTTGCCGCCCGCAAGCTCTATCATTTTGCTTACATAATCACCGGACTTTCTGGCTACAACATAGCCCGATGAATTTATATAGAAAAACGCAACAGTTTTTCCTGTGTCTACGTTTTCCGGAAGCGCCTCAAGATATGAAACCTGCTCCGAAAACAGCTCATCAGCTTTTTCCTCTTCATTTAAGAGCGCTGAATACAATTTGATCCATTCGCCTCGCGCCAGAGGATGCTTTTCCCTGCTGGACTGGTCCGTTAAAACAGGCACTCCCAGCTTTTCCAGCTTTTCCTTGACTTCGGACGCGTGACCTATCATTGTGGATTCTATTGCCAGCGGACAATTATTTTCAAGAATCAGTTCATAATCCGGTTCGCTGTATTTGCCCGCATATATAATCTCTCCGTTTTCCATGGCTTTTCTCGCGTTTTCTATGTACCAGCCCTCAGCCTTTGTGCCGGAAAGCTTTATGGCGTCAAGCCTGTCCATTGCGTCAAAAAGACACATGGCGGATGTCGCAGCCAGGTATATGTTCTCCACAGGCTGATATATAGGCGTAATATCGCCGGAAATGCCTTTGGGAACATCCTTACCTTCCGGAACTACCAGAAAACGGCTGCCGTCCCCAAGAGTGATGAGCTTATATCCGTCTTCATAATAATCAACGCCGAATTCCTCTGCGTATTTGAGCTCCATTGTGCCGGCAGGTTCCCAGCCGTTTCCAAGACCGGAAACTTCGCTTTTTTCCGCAGCGCATCCGCACATCACAGAAACAGCCAGGAAAAATGTTAATAAAACAGACGCTGTTCGTTTCATATTCATTCTCCCTTTAATGTCCCGCTGTCAAAAAACAGTGTGTAATCAATGAGATGAGGCTGGCTCATAGCAACAGTGCACGCGGATACTTCCATCTTTTCATCTAATACGACAGGAATTTCAAAGGTTGAGTTGCCTTCCGTATTTATGGGTTCATACCGCACATCATCTACTATCATGTACTCGTAATAAGGACTGCTCCATACAATGGTTCCCACAGCCTCTCCGCCGGAGATTTCAACCGCCGCATCCTCGATGGAACTTCTGCCGGAGCCTCCCTCAAGGGTTACATCCACTGAATATGTTCCGTCGGGAATTTCTTTGGGTTTGCAGGCGGAAAAGCTTATACATAAAATTATAACAGATAATATACAAATAGTCTTATTTTTAATATTCTTCATAACGTTACTCCGAAATCAATGAATCCTCAGGTATGGAATCTGCTTTGAATATAAGGGTGCGGTCATACCATTTTTCCTTTTTTATGCTCCATGCGGCGCAGTCTGTCTCCACATTAAGAGCCTCAAGGGGAACCGTAAATGTTTTCTGTCCCTCTTCATTCAAAACAAAGGGAATGTATGTATCTTCAGTATCATTTAAAGCATCTTCGCCGGTACCCATATAAAGCATACCGTATCCCTGGCCGCTCATTGTCATATCCGCCGTCATTTTACCGCTTTCCACATTCACTATACACTTAACCACTTTGAACATGGATGAGCTGGATTCAACCTCTATTTCATAAGAACCGTCCTTGAGTTCATCCGCGTATATGGGAGTAAGTCCTTCATCGCTAACTTCCACTGCCGTACTTGTTGAGCTTTCAGTATTTTCGGATTTTTCTGTATCTTCTGTCTTTTCCGTAGTTTCCGCCTTTTCAGAAGTTTCTGCAGGCGCCGTCTGGGCTTCCTGTACTTCCTCTTTACCGCATCCTGCCGCGGATAAAATCATAGCAGCTAAAACAAAACCAACAAATATTTTCTTCATTATTTTCACCTTTTCATATAGAAACAGGGCTTCTGCACCCACAAAAGTGTATGCACAGAAGCCTCAATTAACTAATTTACAATTATTTTGCGATTGCGTCAGCGCAGTGGCCCACGATCATCTGCTGAACGCCTTCATACTGGCCGAGGCCTTTAAGCACGCACTCAACCTCAAAACCTTCAGCCTCAAACTGGCTCTTCCATGAATCGTCATCATCGCCTGCCATATCATTGTTAGCGTGGTCTCCCGCAACGATCATAAGGGGCATAAGTACAACTTTTTTAGCGCCGTATTCTTTAGCCATACCAATAACATCTTCTAAATCGGGCTCTGCTTCAACTGTTCCGATGAAAATATTATCGTATCCGGCTTCTGTTATTTTTTCCTGAAGTTTAGCGTATGTAGCGTTTGCTTCATGCTCTGTTCCGTGACCCATGAATACAATGGCTGTGCCTTCTTCATTATAGGAAGCTGTTTCATCCGCAAGAACTTTTACCAAAGCGTCATAATCGCTGTCGGATGCAAGAAGGGTATCACTGAAATTCAATGTATCGAATTTATCGCTGTACTTATTAACTTCAGCAACAATGTCATCATACTCAAAACCATTCATAACATGAGTGGGCTGAATAATAACATCTTTGACTCCGTCTGCAACAAGACGGTCCATAGCTTCCGTTACGTTATCAATTTCAATATTGTCTCTGTCTTTTAATTTATCAATGATGATCTGGCTTGTGAAGGCTCTGCGCACTTCATAATCAGGGTTTGCGTCCTGAAGGGCTTTCTCAACAGCGCCGATTGTTAATTCACGGCTGTCATTATAGCTTGTACCGAAGGAAACCGCTAAAATAACGGGTTTCTGTTCTGTTACATCCTCAGAAGCTTCCTCCTGAACAGCTTCAGCCGTCTCTTTTACCGCTTCCTGAACGGCTTCTTCCTCTTTTCCGCATCCCGCAGCTGAAAACATCATGCCTGCGGCAAGAATCATGGGAATTACTTTTTTAATTAAATTTTTCTTCATTTTCTGTACCTCCATTAATAATTACAATCTTAATTACAATTCTTCATCAATCGCCGGTAAAGCTTTGTTTTCTTAAACCGGCTCAAAAGTAAAATCAAAGTATTAAAAACGCATAAAAATCCGTTTCACGCCTTGACACTTTTGGAAATCTCAGTCTGTTTGCAACACCTCCAATCATCCTGCCGCGGCAAACAAAAAAAGCCGCGGTAAAATTTAGTAATAAAATTTACCACAGCTGAGTTTTCCTGTGATTATCACAATTTGCACGCACCAAAACCAAGCCCTTAGCATATGTCTTTTTCAAGCGGACAAAGTTAAGCGCATACAAAAACGCTGACCCTATGCGGATTGCGCACTTGCGGGACAACATCAGAGCAGGTCTTGTGGCTCGCACCATATAGATATAAATATCCGCGTCCTTATATCCTGCCTTCTCAGTTTCCCAATGACCGGCTTTCACCGACGGATATAAAAACATTCGATGCATACACCGACAGAATTACGCAGGGGATTCTCACCCCATTCCCTTTTCACGAACTATGCCTTGACAAAAAAATCCTTTGCACCATAGCCCGCACTCTGTGTGAAAGTATTTAATTTTTATATACTTATTTTAGCACTTATTTAAGCGGAAAGCAATAAAAACCGCTTATTTGCGGGATTTAAAATATTTCCTCTTAGGTCAACATTTTCTCCAACTTTTGGGGTTCACTTTAGTTTTGTGCGGTGTTTTTTTGCCTTTTTACTATATATCTAATGGCTTTTTAATACAGCCGTTTTTGTATTTCACATAAAATGATGTTATACTTATTTTAAGAATATTTATTCGGGCACTGCATATAACTGAGGAGGCTCTTATGAGTAATATAGTTGTAATTTCTACGAGCCTGCGGGCAAAAAGCAATTCGGATATTTTAACGGAAAGGCTCATTTCTGGAGCTTTGGACGCGGGACATAACGTTGAGCATATCAGCCTTAAGGGAAAAGAGCTTAAATTCTGCATCGGATGCCTTGTGCGTCAGAAAACCCAAAAATGTGTGCTGAATGACGATGCCGTCCTGATTGCGGAGAAGGTCAGAAATGCCGACACTCTGGTTTTTGCCACACCAATTTATTATTATGAAATGAGCGGACAGATGAAAACTCTGCTGGACAGAATGAATCCACTTTATCCGTCGGATTACAGGTTCCGCAAAGTCTATATGCTCATGACGGCGGCAGAAGACGAGGATTTTGTTCCCGAAAAGGCCGTAAACGGTCTGCAGGGCTGGATCGACTGTTTTGAAAAGGCCGAGCTTGGCGGATATCTCTTTTGCGGAGGTATAGACGCTCCCGGCGAAGCGGCGGAGAAGTATGAAGCACTTGAAAAAGCTTATCAGTTCGGCAAAGAGATTGTATAATATGCCGCAAAGACAGAATACCAGGAATTGCAATAAAATCATACAAATTCGGAGGTGTTTTACATGATAAGGAAAATACTGCCTGTCATACTATGCATGTTCATAACGATTTCCGCATCGGCATGCGAAGCATCAGGCGAAACCTCTTCCGGCATACGGGAAAGCAGGATCCAGTTCATAGAAACTGAAGCAGGCAGACTGTATAAAATCGCAAGAAAACAGCAGGAAGATAAAGGTACAGGTATATTTGATTTCGAAAAAAAGACCGTCCTGTTAAACAGCGGGTATAAGATGCCCATAATCGGGCTCGGCACATGGACTCTTTCCGATGATGAAGCCGAAAACTCCGTATACCATGCTTTAAAATCCGGAATGCGTCTTATTGATACGGCAAGGTATTACGGCAATGAAAAAGGAGTCGGCCGCGGACTCAGAAAAGCTGTCGATGAAGGCATAGTGACCCGGGAGGAAGTATTTATTACTTCAAAAATAATGCCTTCGGATTACGACAGAGCGGCAAAAGGCATAGAAGATTCACTTTCCGACCTGGACGTTGATTATATAGACCTTATGCTGATACATCAGCCGGGATGGAATGATGAAGCAGTATATAAAGCCATGGAAGATGCTGTGCGTAACGGAAAGATAAAGTCCATAGGCATATCCAATTACTATACAAGGAAGGCTGTGGACGAAGTTCTTTCCTATGCAGAGATACCGCCTTCAGTCATCCAGAATGAAAATCATCTGTATTATCAGAATACGGACCTTCGGGATTATGTGAAGCAGTATGGAATTGTAATCGAATCGTGGTATCCTTTCGGAGGCAGAGGACATACATCAGAGAACTTTAATAATGATGTTATAGTGGAATTGGCAGAAAAATACAACAAATCCTCAGCGCAGATCATACTGAGATGGCAGCTGCAGGCAGGGTTTATCGCCATTCCGGGCTCTTCCAATCCGGAGCATATCGCAGAAAATTATGATATATTCGATTTTGAACTTACAAATGAAGAAATCCAGCGCATAGGATGGCTCAACAAACACAAAAGATATGAAAACTGGTAATATGTGCAGACTAATATACATATTGCCGAAAAAACATCAGAATAAAAAAACAACAGAAAGGATTGAAAAAAATGAAACAAAGAAAAATTTTTACCAGCATGATCCTGTCAGCAGCGATTATGTTCAGCACGGCCGTATCGGGTTTTGCCGCATCATCCGGCGGATATGACGACGTAAAAGAAACGGACTGGTATTGCAGCGCAGTTGCGGACATGAAAGAAAAAGGACTTATGTACGGCGTATCCGATACCGAATTCTCACCGGACGGAGACCTGACCCGCGCGATGCTCGTTACAATAATCTACAGAATGGCCGGAGAGCCTGCTGTGTCCGGAGATGATGATTTTGAGGACACAAAATCCGGATCATGGTATTCCAACGCTGTTCTCTGGGCTTCCCAGAAAGAAGTTGTTGCAGGTTACGGCAACGGAAATTTCGGCACCAACGACCCTGTGACACAGGAACAGCTTATTGCTATTTTATGGCGTTATGCGGGAGAACCGGCTTCCGAAACAACCGAAACAGGTTCAGCTTCCTCATGGGCAATAAAAGCAGTTTCATGGGCAAAGACAAATGAACTTATTGATGAAAATTCTTATGAATTCGCACCAAAGGAAAATGCATCCCGTGCGCAGATCGCATCTATCCTCAGCAAATATTTAGCAGAGCCTGCCAAAACAGATACTCCCGAAGTGCAGAATCCCGAAACAGATTCTCCCGAAAAAGGATCCAAAGCTCTGGTAGCTTACTTTGCTGTTGCGGAAAACAGCGATGTTGATGCGGTTTCTTCCGCAAGCAGGCTTACGGATGGCGGAGAAACAAAGGGTATGGACAGATTCATCGGAGAAATCATCGCGGAAAAAACAAAGGGTGATCTGTTCTCTATTCAGACAGAAGAAAAGTTCTCAGGAGAATACAACACTCTTCTGGACAACGCACAGGAAATGAAAAACAACGGCGAGATGCCCGCATTGTCATCACACATCGAAAATCTTGATGATTATGATGTGATTTTTGTGGGATACCCTATCTGGTGGGGAGCTTTGCCCCAGGTTATGGAAAGCTTTTTCAGCGAATATGATTTTTCGGGAAAAACCATCGTACCCTTCTGCACCCACGGAGGCAGCGGCAACAGCGGAACTTTCAGCAAAATCGCCGAACTCGAGCCCAATGCAGACGTAAAAGACGGCATTGCCATCAACATGGATAATGTTTCCGGCTCGAAGCAAAATATTCTTGACTGGCTGGATAAGTTAGGCTTTTAATTGAATCCAAGATACATATAAAAAGTTTATACAGACAAAAAACTCGGAATCCCCAATCAGGATTTCGAGTTTTTATTATCAGTAAAAATATTCATAATATTTTTCTGTTCTCACAAGCTTTTTGTCCGTTGAATATTTAAATTACCATACGGAAGCCTCCGCTTTGGTAAATTTCCACTTGCCATTTGACTTTTTCGCTTCCAGCCTTAAGGCAAGACGCCATGTATGCCTTCCTCCGCCGAACACAGCAGCAGATACTCTGGAATTTCCGGTCATGACAGCTCTGTCACCGTCGATATCAACATCAATGTTTTCCGTTTCCTCCGAATAATAGTTCAATGTTCCGTTCATAACGGCACAGATATATTCCTGCTTTCCCTGGCGCATTCCCGTCATATGTACAAGCACAAAGGAATCATCGTGCACCCGGTTGAGCTCAGCCTCGTTCTTTGCCGTCATTGCGGCATACATTTCATGATATAGTTTTATTATCTGCTCCCTGTCGTTCATCTTGTTACCTTCTTATTTCTTTTCATATTCAGGCTGCCAGCCCGCAAACTGCACAAGCTGCTCGTCGGTACGGTGTTAATATCTCATGCCCTTGTCAAGCTTTGCTATTTCCGCCATTTCATCAGGCGTAAGCGTGAAATCCAGAATATTCAGGTTGTCCCTGATGTGGTCCACATTTTTGCTTCCGGGAATTACGGCAAATCCCATCTGAGTATGCCAGCGCAGAATTATCTGTGCTTCGCTCTTCCCGTATTTTTTCGCCAGGTCCTTGAAAACAGGCTCTTCGAGAAGAGTTTTATCGCCGTGTCCCAAAGGATACCAGCTCATGAGCTTGATGCCGTATTTATCCAGAGTCTTGCGGAGCTCTTTCTGGGTGAAATAAGGGTGAGCCTCCACCTGAATAAACTGAGGTACTATTTCCCATTTCGTCTGAAGCTCATCGAGGTATTTTCCCTCAAAATTGGAGATCCCTATGGATTTTGCCTTTCCTTCCCTGTATGCCTTTTCAAGCTGTCTGTATCCCGCAAGCCAGTTTCCCGCAGGCTGATGGATATACAAAAGGTCCACATAATCAACGCCAAGTCTCTCCAGGGTCTCGTCCACGGCGTTATCATTTTCATATTCGCTGGGCCAGAGCTTTGTGGAAAGGAACACATCCTCCCTTTTAACGCCGCTGTCCTTAATTCCTCTTCCGCAGGCACGCTCATTTACATAAGCGTTAGCCGTATCCACCAGAGAATATCCCATTTTGAGAGCTTCTCTTACGCTGTTTTCCGCTTCTTCGGGAGAAAGCATAAATGTTCCGATTCCGACAGAAGGGCATTTGATTCCGTTGTTTAATACTAAATATTCCATATTTTTCCTCCTTATATTATAACACTCACTCTTTCTGTTCCGACGGATCAAGGATTTTGATAACTTTTGCCGGCACGCCTCCTGCAACCGCATAATCAGGAACATCCTTTGTTACAACCGAACCTGCGGCAATTACGGCATATTCGCCAATGGTCACTCCGGGACATATGGTAACATTCATCCCAAGCCAGGCGTTTTTCTTTACAAGCACCTTTCCGTAGGTATATTTTGTATGACGCTCGTTCATGTCATGATTGATAGTCGCAATACGAAGTCCGGGAGCTGACATTGCTCCGTCCTCAAACTCGATTCCGCCTGATGCGGAAAACATCGCAGAATGGTTTATGAATACGCCTTTTCCGAATTTTACACGATTCCCAAAATCGCATATAAATGGCGTCAGTATTATTACATCATCAAGATTTCTTCCAAAGAGCTCTTCCAGATCCTTTACATACGACGGATCATCCGGCATTTTCGCATTTGCTTTTGCGCAAAGTACTCTTGCTCTCATCATCTCATCAACTGCCTCCTGGAAATATGGCTCTCTGACATCCATAGGTCCGCCGCCGGCCATCAATTCATATACATATCCTTTTTTATATTCCATGATCATACGCTCCTTACATTAAACCGTTTCCTTTGAGCCATTTCTCTACTGCCGCGCCTGAATCCGCCGCTCTGCTTCCCGTAACGGCAAGTCCCTTTTTGATGTTTGCCCCGGGAGCACATTTTTTGATGTCTCTTTCGCTCACTCCCATTCCGCTGCCTTCGTTTGTGCACAGAGGAAGAATGGTCTTTCCGGAAAAGTCGTATCTTTCCAGAAATGTGAACACCGCCATGGGCATGGTTCCCCAGTAATTGGGATACGCCAGAATAATTGTATCGTAAGCGTCAATGCTTTCAAGGTAATTTACAAGCTCCGGTCTTACATTAGCCCTGAGGTCCTCTTTCGCCTCATCGATACAGGTCATATATACCGGCGAATAGGGATCTTTCATTTCTATTTTGAAGCTGTCCGCATCTATCATATCTTTCATGCCGTTCACAACTATCTCCGTGTTGCCCACCTTTACATATCTCATTGCTCCGCCGAAATAATTTTCATCCGCTCTTGAAAAGAACGCTATTAATGTTTTTGCCATATCTATATCCTCCATATCCTTTTGATTGATTATTTTCTTTCTATGACATTATTATCTCATTTTGTTATTGCAAAGTCCAATCAAAATATTATATAATCTATTTAATTATTAAATATCAGAGGTGAGCATATGAACACAAAACAGATTGATTACTGCATAGAACTGGCACACACGCTGAACTTCAGCCGCGCGTCAGAAAATATGTTCGTCAGCCAGCCTACTCTAACCTATCAGATAAAACTTTTGGAGGATGAAGTCGGCTTTGCGATATTTGAAAGAAGCGGAAAAGGCGCATCTCTCACGCCTGCCGGCGCTCAGTTTGTCTCCTTCCTTACAGGAATGCGTGAGGACCTGAAGCGTGCCATTGAGCAGGGACAGAATTTCAGCGCAAAGTACCGTGACACAATCTCCATAAGCCTCATGGTGTGGCAGGCTTTGTATTTTCTTCCGGAGGCGATGCGCATTTTCGCCGAAACATATCCGGATATCCAGATACTGCCCATGTTCCAGTATGAAAACGGCATGGAATCCTTTCTGCGAAACAAAGCCGATATATTGTTCGCCCTGAAGGAGCAGACAAAACAGATTCCGTCGATTCATGTGCATGATCTGTTTGAAAGCCGCATATACCTTATCACACAAAGGGATGATCCTCTCGCCGCAAAAAACCTTATCACGGAATCTGACCTCTACGGACGCACTCTCATGGTTGGAGGAGGCTCGCCTGCCGCGCTGAAGGCTGTTCAGCACCGTCTAATTAGTTCCGGAAAAATCGATTATTTCAACAGCGCAGACCACGACACTACCCGCACCAATGTTGCCGCCGGAAAAGGCATCTGTCTTGCGCCCGGTTTCCTCAACGACCACAGCGGTCAGTTCGCGTGGCTACCTTTCGACTGCAAAGAGAGTTTTTCCTGCGTATTGTGCGTGCATAAAAATGATAACCGTCCCGGCACAGCCGCTTTTATTAGCATTTTGAAAAAGCTCTATCAGGACGCTGTCGCTTTTCCGCTGTAAACCATAGTTGGAAATATTAAAAATCCCGCCGGTTTTCCGCCAGCGGGACTTTTGTTTAAAAACTCTTTTTCTCTTCGAGGGTGCAGGACTCTGCCCGCTTTTCGGGTTCCCTGAAATGCTGGAGCAAAACACGATGAAGCAAAAGCATTTTAGGGTGAAAGTCCCTACAAGGGACTTCGCCCCTTGACCTCATATGCACTTCGCGCCCAAAATCTTAAAACCCTTGATTCCGCGCAATTCTTTGGAATTTTAAAATCTACGTATCAGTACCCAAAGGTTTCTACACAATCACATTCAGCGCCAGACCGATTATAACTGCAATAATAATGAAAATCAGAGGAGCCTTCTTATCTTCCTCTTTCCCGGAAGGCATCCTGCATATGGAGACTGCCTGAGCGCCTATAAACGTCCAGAATATCAGCGTCAGGATGTTTTCCAGAAATACTGCGCCTCCCGGTTTTCCATAATCAAAAAATGCAAATGGAACACGGAAAAACAGATAGGCCGGCATACCGTTTCGCAAAAACAGAAATAATCCAATTCCTGCGATACAGCCGAATACAGCCGAAAGCAGCCTCTTCTTTTTGCCGTCAAGTCTCAAGCCTGCCGTTATCATGGGAATATGCAGGCCAATATGCGCGCCCATAAGAACAAACGCCCAGTGGGACATGGAAAGGTGCATTCTTCTTGCAAATGAAACCTTTGCCATACCGTACAAAAAAGGCACAGCGTGTCCGCTCATGGACATCCCGCAAAACGCCGTCAGCCCAAAGGACAATATAAGAGATATGTTGACTGCTGTTGCCAGGACCCTGTACGGATTATATCTGCCTTTAAAAACAGCGCTGTACCATCTGCGGTTCAGAATCTGGTGGATAACCACAAGAACCGTCATACATATGCCTATCCACTCATGGGCCGCCTCGCCTGTGACCTGATACGCCATGAGACACAGCAAAAGGACGGTCATGCAGATATCAACGCTCCTTTTTGTTCTGTTATTCTGTTTTCTCCGCATAAGACCGACCTCCGTTTATTTTACTGCAGTTCGTTTATCCATGCCTCAAGCTCCTCCTGGGATGCTCCTGCGCCGAATCTCTGGCCGTTCAGCCAGTTTCCGCTTCCTGCGTTATCCGCAAGATTTTTTCCGCTTCTGCCGATTCCGCTGCTGCTTGAGGTGCAGAAAGGAATCACGGTAATACCGTCAAAACTTTGGCTTTCCACAAATGTATCCATTATTCTGGGTTCTTCTCCCCACCAGATGGGATAGCCAATATAAATAACGGAATACCCGGCAAGGGATATATCTTCGCTTCCGATTTTCGGCCGCACCGATGGATCATTCTGCTCAAGAGTAGTACGGCTTTGCGGGTCATTATAGTTCAGGTCGTCGGTAGTATATTCCTGCTCCGCCTTTATCTCATAAACATCTGCGTCTGTAATCGCCGCTATCTTTTCTGCAACCCCTCTTGTTGTTCCCGTTGCGGAAAAATATATTACCAGAACGTCATTATCTGCCTGGGAAGGCTCGGTTTCAGCTTCGGCAGGCGCGTTTTCCGCTGTCTTTTCATTTTCATTCTGCGCTTTTGCATCATTTGCTTCCGCAGATACGCTTTTCTCCGCGGTATCTGAGCTTTTTGCGCTTCCACAGGCTGTCAGCCCCATAACCAGAAGCACAGATATCAGTAAAGGTATTATTTTTTTCATTTATCATCTCTCCTTACATCTTTCCGCCGAACACAGGGAAAAATCCATGTTCGCCATAATCCTTTATGTGTTCTATATTTTTCAGTGTTTCCATATCCTCATCGGAGATTACAAAATCCACATCACCATTAGTCTTCATGTGCGCCGGATCTGCCGTTTTGGGCAGTACTATCATTCCCAGCTGAATATCGTATCGAATACAGAGCTGAGGTACAGAAACGCCGTACTTTTCCGCCATTTCAGCTATTTTCGCGTTTTTCAAAGCCTCTCCGTGAGCAATGGGCGAATAGGCCTCCATAACTATTCCCTTGTTTTGGCAATACTCAATAAGCTCAAGAGGCGTATTGGAAATATGGCAGAGCACCTGATTTACCATAGGCTTGACCTCCGCATTATTCCATATGTTTTCTATATCCTCTTTCAGAAAATTGGATACGCCTATGGCACGTATTTTACCGGCTTTATAGGCATCCGTAAGGGCTCTCCATGCTTCCAGATTGCCTTCAAAGTATCTGTCGTCGGACTGATTCACCTTTACCCATGGCTGAGGACTGTGGATTATCATCATATCGATGTAGTCCAGACCCAAAGCCTGAAGGGAGCCTTCGATCCCTGCCATGGCAGATTCATAATCCTTATGCTCCGCGGCCGCTTTTGTTGTGATAAAAAGCTTCTCTCTCGGCACTCCGCAGGTTCTGATGCCTTCTCCGACACCTTCTTCATTCATATATGCCTGGGCCGTGTCAATATGCCTGTAGCCTGTTTTTACTGCCGCTCTTACGGCTTCGGCGGCTTTGTTGTTATCAATGAGCCATGTTCCCAGAGCAAGCTGAGGAACAACAACGCCATTTGCCAAAGTTATTGTTTTATTAAACATTTCAAGGCCTCCTTTCATTTCAGTTTGTTATAATCTTCATCTGATACAGCTTCCAGCCATTCAGTATTAGTTTCCTCTCCTGCCACCTCTACCGCCAGATGGGAAAACCATGAATCGGCTGCCGCTCCGTGCCAGTGCTTCACTTCAGGCGGAATGTTGATCACCGTTCCGGGAGTCATCTCTACCGCCTCTTTGCCCCATTCCTGATAACAGCCTCTTCCGCCGACACATATGAGTATCTGTCCGCCGCCGTTTTTGGCATGGTGAATATGCCAGTTGTTCCGGCATCCCGGCTCAAAGGTTACATTAAATACAGGCACCTGCCTTTCCGAAACAGGCGCAAGATAGCTCTGCCCAACAAAAAACTCTCCGTAGGGATTCGGCTCTCCAATGGGGAAACATATGGTATTCTGAAATCTGTCTTTATCCGTCAGCTCCGGAACCTCTTCATTCCAGACTTCCTTTGCAAGGCGGAACACCGCCCAGCCTTTGGGCCAGCCAACATACATTGCCGAATGGGTGATAATGGCGGCGATCTCTTCCTTCGTTACGCCATGAGCCTTTGCATTCTGAAGATGATATGTGAGAGAAGAATCCGTTATGCCCGATGCCATGAGCGAAACAACTGTGACAATACATTTTGTCTTTACATCAATGGCTTCCTCGTTCCAAACCTCTCCGAAAAGCACATCATCATTCAAATGGGCAAACATCGGTGCAAAATCTCCAAGCTGTTCTCTACCCGCCGTCTGTATTATTTTCTTATTCATTTATCTTCCTCCCAGCTTCTGGTCGCCTATGGACCAGACGTGTTTTTCCTTTGACGCTTCAGGCTTGTTCTGAGCCATAACTCCCGCAAGAGGATGGGGAACATAGAGCTCCTCCAGATATGCTGTCTCCTCATCCGTCAGCTCCAGCTCCACGGCCTTTGCCGCGCCCTCGATATGATGCAGTTTCGTTGCGCCCACAACAGGTGATGTCACTTTTTTAAGAAGCCATGCCAGAGATATTTCGGTCATGGTCACATCCCGCTTTCGGGCAAGCTCTGCGACTCGGGCGATTATAAGATTATCCTGCTCGGCCGTTGCGTCATACTTGAATTTTGCATATGCGTCCTCGGAAGCGCGTTTTGTGCCGTTTTCTCCGGGAAGCCTGGAAAGCCGTCCGCTGGCAAGGGAGCTGTATGGCGTGAGAGCGATGTTTTCCTCCCTGCAGTACGGAACCATTTCCCGTTCTTCCTCTCTAAATATGAGATTATAATGTCCCTGAACGGAAACGAATTTTGCAAAACCTTCCTTTTCCGCCAGCGCGTTTGCCTTTGCTATCTGCCAGGCGAAACAGTTGGAAATGCCGATATACCTTGCTTTCCCGGCCTCCACAACACGGTTCAGCCCGTCAAGTATGTCGTAAATAAGTGTATTCCAGTCCCACATATGATATATATATAGATCCACATAATCCATACCCAGATTCTGAAGGCTCGTATTTATCATGTTTTCAATATGCTGCTGTCCGCTGATTCCCTTTTCAATCTCGTCCTGAGTACGTGGAAGGAATTTTGTAGCAACGACAACATCCTCGCGTTTTGCGAAATCCCGAAGGGCTCTTCCCAGGAACTGCTCGCTGGTGCCGCTCTGATAGCCGATCGCCGTATCAAAAAAATTGACTCCAAGCTCCAGTCCCCGTTTTATTATCTCTCTGGAATGCTCCTCGTCTATGGTCCAGCTGTGCTGACCCCTTGCCGCATCCCCGAAACCCATGCATCCCATACAGATACGGGACACAGTAAGGTCTGAACTGCCAAGCTTTGTATATTTCATAGTTTCTCCTCCATCAAAAAACATTCAGGCGCGCCGGAATGCCTTTCATCCCTGAATAAAATTCCGATTATTTCATTTCCTTTTCCCAGAAACGGATGGCATTTATATTAAGGCTGTCTGCCAGTTTTTCAAGGTTTGCCGTTTCTTCCGTGGTAAGAGTCACATTCACGGCTTTTACCGCATCCTCCACATGGGAAGTCTTTGTTACGCCGATTATGGGCAAAGTGCCTTTTGCGATGGCCCAAGCAACAGGTATCTGCGCCGGACTTACATTATATTTGTCCGCCAGCTTTTTCAGCTCGCCGTTGAGGATCTCCAGCTTGTCAAGCACCGGATTGTAAGTCTCGGCCCTGGCAGAGCCTTCCGGCATTGGATGCGCCCTGTCATATTTTCCCGACAAAGCTCCCTGCTCCAACACCATATACGCAAAGAAATAAATCCCATTCTCTTTACAGTAATCCAGAATTCCGGAATCCTCCGAGGAACGGTTTATAAGGCTGAAATGGTTCTGGACCGCAGAAAGCTTTAGTCCGTGGCTTTTAAGTATCTCGTCCGCCTGCCTTATTTCCGCAAGGTTGTGATTGGATACTCCGAGGAGAGGCACATTTTCTTTGCCTTCGAAGTATTTAGCCATCTCTTCAGTCCATTTTGGAGCATCCCATACATTGTGTATCCAGTAAATATCGAACTGGTCCAGCTCCATCAGCTTAAGCTGCATTTCTATCATATCTTTCATTGCAGTCTTTGAAGAAGCATCCGCGCACTGAGGCGTGAATTTGTCCGAAACAAGGTAGGAATCCCTGGGCAGTCCTTTCAAAAATCCCGCAAGCACCTTCTCCGATGTTCCCATACCGTACGCGTATGCCGTATCCCAGAGGTTGAGTCCGTGTTCCATTGCCGTATCAAAAATCGGTTTCAATGTTTCAGCCGTGAAATCGTTTCCGAATGTTCCGTCGTTGCCCCAAGCCCACGCGCCAAGAGCTATTTTAGGTAAATTTTTCATCTTTGAATTCCTCCTTTTATTTTTCCAAAAGCCTCATAAGGCAGTTATAGGTTATCTCATAAACGGACTGGTATACATAGTCCACTTTCGCTTCCTTCATTGCCTGCCGTTGTTTTTCCGTCACGGCAGTATAAGGATAAATGCCGAACATAAACGGAAAAAATACATAAATGAAATTCTGCTTTTCGGCATCGCTCATATCCGGACAGAATTTGTCCAGAATATTCCGCACTTTTCTGATAGATTTTCCGTATGCAGTCTTGAAGCTTGTAAGAAGCTCCGGACGGCTGTTGGCTTCCATATCATAATTGTTCATGGAAAGAAGCTTAAGAAGCTGTATTCTTTTTTCCAATGAACGGGCTATATTTTCCGCCACCTGATCCCGTGTCAGCTCTTCGTTTCCTTCAATTATCCGTTCCAGCTCCTCATTCCAGCGGTCATACTCAAGCTCAAACAGCGCCAGAAATATCTCTTCCTTCGTCTGAAAGTAGTTATATATGGCCGGCCGTGAAAAGGAAGTCTCTTTCCCTATCTCTTTCAGTGTAATTTCTTTGAAACTCATAGTCTGGTAAAGCTTTTCACATGAGCTTATGATTTCTTCCCTTCGCGCGGCGGTTCTTTCCGGTGATCCTTTTGGCATATTATCCTCCTTTATGATTCCCTGCGTTGCATTCTGACATCGTGTCAGTTTATATTATAAACTCATTCTGACACGGTGTCAAGATATGTTTTGGATTTATTCCTGCCGATGCAGTATTTTCTCTAAAAAAAGGACGTACGCGACTTAAGGTCTGTACGTCCAAAGCTTATTTTAAGGCAAATACATATCATTTATTCTATCCTCAGCAAATTGATTTCTGTATTATTCTGTCTTTTTTACTTTTTCACACTGTATCCATGTTATGTCCTTGTCTCCCTGTTAATCCTTATAGTATTCATTCCATTCATCATCTGTAAAACGGTCTGCATGCCACCAAAGATCAGATTCATCGATATCGTCAATTTCATTTGAGAGATAATAAATCTTACCGTCCTCATCCTTTACCGTAACCTTATGGGTAAATAATTTAGATGTGTTACCATTGGGATATACGGCGTTTACGAAGAGAGTTACTGAACCATCTGCATTTTCCTCATATGCCTGTACTTCAGGATAAGGAATCTCGGCATAATCAAACTCATAAAATCCCCTCGGTCTGAAAATATAGCTGTCAGTATCAGCATTATATCTTAACAAACTGCGCAGTTTTTCACCTGACAACCGAAAATGCAGTTTAACTACGCTCTCAAACTCATCTGCCGGTATTGCATACTCATTACCAATGGACAGATTCTCATTCATAAGATAAGGAAATTCTTTATTATACATTTCCGGGTAAAACTTTTCGAAAATATCATAAAAGTCCAAATTGTCAAAATCCTCTTCATTCCAGTTTGTTATGAACATATTGTTAAGCCCGTAAGAAATCGGCATTATATATTTCTCACATAAATCTCTGCATTTTCCATCCAGCGGAAATACTCTCAAAGCAATGTGCTCATACTGCTCTCTCATCGTAAGAGCATATTGCACAGGCGAATGCCATGAACCTTCAATCAACAGATAGCCTTCTTCCGTAAAATCAAAATAATCCGTCTCAAAATCGCTTCTGAGCGTTTCATTCAGTCTATTATTCTCAAAAGAATAATAAATCCGTTCAACAACGACTTTCCCTGCATCTGTTTTCAGTCTGTATAATGTAAATCCGCCCAAGTAAGAAACCCTAAGCACAGATGCTTCTGCCCTGCCGCCGGATTCTCCGGTTTTGACAAATGAAAGCATTTCTTCCATATTAGTCATATCAATTTTATTTTCGCTGTCCACCGCAATATATCCCTTTTCACCAAGTTTTTTGATAATTTGCGGAACACATTTTGCGTTATCCTTTTGTTCTGCATACTCATTTATATATATTTGTTCTATTTCAGATATATCCATATCCGGATCGCTTTCATCAAACCCGGATAAAATCGTATTTTCCTCTGTTCCTGAAATATCTGCCTTCGGATTGTATTCGTATGCCTCTGATAAAACCGCATTATCTTCATTGGATGTCTTTTTCTCTATTTCATTGCCGCAGCCGCTTGCCGCCAAGCACATAACGATTACTGACACCATTCCCATTAATCTTTTCACTATGTCATCTCCTATACCTGTTCCTTTAATAACGGATCAATGCAATAAAAATCGGAGCTTAGATATTGTAATCAGAGCTCCGAATTGTTTTTTTCTGTGAAGTTTTTTATGCTTTATTCCAAAGGTTTCATAGTCGGGAACAGAATTACGTCTCTGATGGAAACAGACTCTGTAATGAGCATAACAAGACGGTCGATACCAATTCCCATTCCTCCTGTGGGAGGCATACCGTATTCCAAAGCCGTCATGAAGTCTTCGTCAATCATGTTGGCCTCTTCATCGCCTGCGGCACGCATTGCTTCCTGATGCTCAAAACGTTTTCTCTGGTCTATGGGGTCGTTAAGCTCCGAATACGCGTTCGCATACTCACGTCCAACTATGAAAAGCTCGAAACGCTCCGTATAATCGGGTTTATCAGGTTTTCTCTTTGTAAGAGGAGAAATCTCAACGGGATAATCCATTATGAATGTGGGCTGAATGATATTCTTCTCAACATATTCCTCAAAGAAAAGATTGAGAATATCGCCCTTTCCGTGTCTTTCCTCAAACTGGATTCCATGCTCTTTCGCAAGGGCGCGAGCCTCCTCAAGAGTCTTGACTTCATCGAAATCTATATTTGCGTACTGTTTTACAGCGTCAATCATTGTAAGTCTCTCGAAAGGTTTGCCCAGATCGATCTCATATCCGCCGTAATTAACAACCGTTTTGCCCAAAACATTCTGAGCGGCGCTTCTGAAGATTCCTTCTGCCAAATCCATCATTCCGTAATAATCCGTGTATGCCTGATAGACCTCCATAAGAGTGAATTCAGGGTTATGACGAATATCTATGCCCTCATTTCTGAAAACGCGTCCGATTTCGTAAACTCTTTCAAGTCCGCCGACTATGAGACGCTTCAGAGGCAGTTCAAGGGCTATTCTAAGATACATATCTATATTAAGGGCATTATGATGAGTGATGAAGGGTCTTGCGGCAGCTCCTCCCGGAATTGTCTGCAAAACGGGCGTTTCAACCTCGATAAAGCCCATATTGTCAAGGTAATTACGAACCTCTTTGATGATCGCGGAACGTTTCAGGAATGTATCCAGAACCTCCGGATTAACAATAAGGTCTGTATATCTCTGGCGGTATCTCAGTTCCTGATCCTTAAGTCCGTGATACTTTTCGGGGAGTATCTGAAGGCTCTTGGAAAGAAGTGTCATGGAATGCGCCTTTACGGAAATCTCGCCCTTCTGGGTCTTGAAAACTTCGCCTGTGATTCCTACTATATCGCCTATATCATATTTTTTGAACTCAGCGTAAGGCTCGTCGCCTATCTGGTCCTTTCTTACATAGCTCTGGATTTTTCCGGATTTATCCTGAATATGAATGAAAGAAGCCTTGCCCATGAGACGTTTGGACATGATCCTTCCGGCAATCGTTACTTCCTTGCCTTCATACTCATCAAAATTCTCTGTTAAATCAGCGCCGTGGTTTGTAACGTCAAATTTAACTATCTGAAAAGGGTCCTTGCCCTCTGCCTGCAAATTGAAAAGTTTTTCTCTTCTTATTTTCACCTGTTCAGTCAGCTCCTGAGCTGTTAATTCAACAGGCTCCTGCTGGGGTTTATTATTACTCACTTTTTATTCCTCCCAAACTAAAAATGTTTCTCTTTACTGCTTGCTTATCTCAAGTACTTTGAAAATTACCTCTCCCTGAGGGGCGTTGATAACTACTGTGTCTCCCGATTTATGTCCCAAAAGTCCTCTGCCTACAGGTGATTCATTGGAAATTCTGCCTTCTACGGGGTCTGCCTCGGCTGAACCTACGATGGTATATTCAACCTCTTCTTCGAAGTCCTCGTCAAAAAGCTTCACTGTAGAGCCGACTGTAATAACATCGGAGCTTACCTCATTGTCATCGATAACCTCTGCATTTCTGAGCATTTTCTCAAGAACGAGGATCTCTGTTTCCATTTTTGCCTGTTCTTCTCTCGCTGCGTCATACTCAGCATTCTCGGAAAGGTCTCCCTGTCCTCTTGCTTCTTTGATTCTCTCGGCGATCTCTTTTCTTTTGACTACTTTTAAGTATTCTAATTCTTCTTCGATCTTTCGAAGACCTTCATATGTTAAAACAGTCTTTTTATCGGACATTTTTTTCACTCCTTAAATTGTTTTGGCATTATTTTTTAAGAAAAATCACTTGTAAAATTATATCCTAACAAAAAATCATTGTCAATGCTTTGGGAAATTACTTACATTATAATAACGGAAAATCTTTTTCATCACACAAAATATTCCGTAATTATCCTCTCCAGATCCGAAAAGCTTTCCGCACGGTTCACCATATTACGGATTCTTGCCGCGCCTTTGAGGCCTTTTGAGTACCATGTGACATGCTTGCGCATTTCCCGTACGCCTATATACTCTCCTTTGTAATCTATGAGCATTTTCCCGTGGCAGAGCGCCATTCGGCCTTTCTCCGCAGGCGTAGGCTCGGTCAGGATCTCTCCCGTTTCCAGATAATGCAGGATCCTGCTGAATATCCACGGATTCCCCTGAGCTCCTCTGCCAACCATTATAGCGTCACAGCCTGTATAATCCAGAAGTCTTTTTGCGGATATCGGGTCGAAAACATCACCGTTTCCGATAACGGGTATGGAAAGAGCCTCCTTTACGGCTTTTATTACATCATAATCAGCGTTTCCGCTGTAAAACTGCTCTCTTGTCCTGCCGTGGACCGCAACTGCCGCCGCGCCGTTTTCCTCTGCGGCTTTCGCGATTTCAACTGCGTTTATGTGGTCCGCGTCGAAGCCTGCTCTTATTTTAATGGTCACAGGTTTTGGCTGAGCCTCGGAAATCGCCTTTACTATATCGCCAACCAGCTTTGGAGATTTCATTAGTGCAGAGCCTTCTCCGTTTTTAACGATTTTCGGCGCGGGACATCCCATATTCACATCAATTATATCTATGGGAAGCTGCGAAACAGTCTTTGCCGTTTCCGCCAATATTTCAGGGTCGGAGCCGAAAAGCTGCACCGCAGACGGACGCTCATCAGGATGAGACTGCATAAGGCTTTCCGTCTTTTTATTCTTATATGAAAGTGCCTTTGCGCTGACCATTTCCGTATACACCAGCCCACAGCCCTGTTCTTTGCATAAAAGTCTGAAAGGCAGGTCTGTTACGCCTGCCATTGGTGCTAAAAATATGTTGTTTTCCAGTTCTACATTACCTATTTTCATAGTCATTTCTTTCTGTTTTTCTCGTAAATTATTCTCAGGCCCTTCAAGGTAAGAAGCGGATCCCTGACATCGAAGATTTCGCCTGTTTCATCAATGATTCCGGCAAGTCCGCCTGTTGCCACAACTTTAAGATTGGGCAGGTTGAACTCCTTTTTGATTGCGTCGATTATATAAACCGTCTCGCCTATGTGGCCATAAACTATGCCTGCCTGAATGCTTCCGATAGTGTTTTTAACATGCAGAGATTCGGGCTTTTTTATCTCCGTTTTTGGAAGCTGCGCCGCAGAGTTGTAAAGAGCGTCCGCGCAGACCTGTATTCCGGGCGCCGTAAGTCCCGTTATGAACTGCCCGTTTTCCAGAATAACATCAAATGTAGTAGCTGTGCTGTAATCTATTACAATAGCCGGTCCTCCGTAAAGAGTGTATGCCGCCACAAGATTAACTATTCTGTCCGCGCCCATTTCCTTGGGGTTTTCCATGAGGAGATTTATACCGGTTTTTATTCCGGCCTCGACAATAATAGGCTCCAGCTTCAGGTATTTCCTGAGTCCGTGGGTGAGAGAATACATTACGGTGGGTACAACGGAAGCGATAATGGCATCGTCGATCTCGTTTATATCGATATCCGAATGGTCAAAGAGAGAATGAATGAAAATACCTATTTCATCGGCAGTCTGGTTGTCGGATGTGGACATCCTCCAGTGCGCAACCAGCTCCTCGCCGTCATATACTCCCAAAACAATATTTGTATTTCCCACATCTATTACTAAAAGCATATTTTTCACTCCTCTCTCAAATAATTAATCATTCCAATCCGGTTCTATTTTACATATTTTCGCAGAGCTGCACAGTATATCCGTCTGGATCCTTTACAAAGAAAAACCGAAGATGAGGATTGGGCGAAACGGGCCCAATCACACTGATTCCCAGTCCTTTTATCTTATCTATCATTTTTCCGAGGTCATCATAAACTATACCAACAGAAACGCCTTCTCCCGGATTTGCGGGACAGCCTTCACCCTCTATAAGCTCAAGAGCGTTTTCCTGTTCGCCCAGAAAAGTTATCTTTCTGGGACCTGCGTTGATTTCGCCCACTACGGGAAGCTCTAAAATATCCCTGTAAAACTCAAGGCTTTTTGTCATGTCTGTAATTTTGAATGTTGTCCAGCTTATTTTCATGAAAAGACCTCCTTATTTTTTGCCTGTAAACTGATACGCTATCCTCGGGGAGCCGTCCTCCACATAGATGACGCCGCACCTTTCGAATCCGTTTCTTTCAATGATACGCTGCATGATTTTGTTGTCAAAATGGGTATCGATTCGGACATTTTCTATCTTTTCCTTGCAGAAATCAATGCAAAAATCGAATATTTTCGCCTGCCCTGCGGAAGCGATTCTGTGGATTGTGCCGTAAGGGCAGTCATTCTTCCAGCTTCCGTTTTCAATATATGAATAGGTAGGCTCGGTCCCTGTTATAAATGCGAAAACACCCATTATACCGTCATTTTCTCCGCACACGTAAAGGTTGCCTTTTTCAATATCATCGCAAAGCATTTCCTCTTTGGGATAGATGTCTCCCCACTGGGTCGGGTTGCCTGTACGCTTCATAAAATCCCTCGCGTATGCGTAAATCTCCAATATTTTTTCCATATCTTTCTGTTTAGCTTTCCTGATATTCATGGCGCCTCCGGAGAATTCAAACTTATTTCTTTTATTATACCACATTAAAGGACTAATGCAAAAATGATATGACTTTATTTTTAAACCGCTGTCAAAACGCGGCCGAAATTCGTAATATGATATAAAGCCACCGAGGTGCCTCAAATTGAAAAATCAACCTAATTGTCCCGAAAACCCGGAACTGACGCGGCGCGGAATCATTATGCGTACAGCAGTTTTGAGCATAATCTCAAACGTCGTCCTTGCTTCTGTAAAAATTTCCATAGGGATGCTAATTCCGTCTGTGGCAATACTTTCTGAGGGTATTAATAATCTGGCCGATTCTTTGTCATCTGTAATAACGATTCTGGGCATAAAGCTTTCGGAAAGAAGCTCGAACCACAAATTCACTCTATATGCAGAGGGTTTTTGCGGACTTATAATATCCCTGATCATTTTGTATACAGGTATACAATTTCTGAGGAAATCCGTGCTGCTCATATTTTATCCCCAGGAGATGCGCATAGCTCCATATGTCATAATTATCATGGGCGTATCGGCTGTATTCAAAATTTTCCTGTCGAGACACACCATAAAACAGGGCAAACGGACAAAGTCCACATCGCTCATCGCAATCGGAATAGAATGCAGAAATGATTTCATAATATCGGCCATTACACTGTTATCCTGCATTTTGTTCGTGTTGTTCAATGTTTCGGCTGATGCCTATGCAGGTATTATATCGGCCGGGTTCATTCTGAAATCGGATATCGGGGTTCTGCTGGATTCCATAAAGGAACTCAGAGGCAGCTGAAATTATTCTGTTACGGAAAACTGAAAAAAACGGCACTGTCAAAAGCACCGTCTTTCAGTCTGAATTTTAATAGCCGTATTCCTCGATTATGGCTTTTACCTTGTCTTTTGCGACAACGAAGTCCTCAAGGTTATCCGTATAGGTCTCGGGAAGATCGAAGTCCGGCGAAAGGCCTGAGGCAAAGAGCATTTTATACTCCGTATTAATGATTACAGGACAGCCCTTTATAAGGTTAGTTAAGGCTATTCCGTCCTGGCCGTTGTATTTTACGAGGTATACCTTATATGTTGTGAAGCCATTCAGCGCTTCATCGATCTTTTTGGTGAATTCCATTGCTTTTTCGCCGAAAATCTCTACTTTTTTCGAGTACAGCATCATTTTTACCGAAGAAATGATATATAAGTCGTCCATATTAACAAACCTCCTTGCCGATAGTCGTAAGCAACAACAAAAAAAGACCTTTGACGGTCTCCTGCGTTTTTTTGTAAAAACAGGGGCAAAAGGACTCGAACCCTTGACATTCGGTTTTGGAGACCGACGTTCTACCAACTGAACTATGCCCCTATAAAAAAGAGCTCCCCGAGCGGGACTCGAACCTGCAACCCTCCGGTTAACAGCCGGATGCTCTGCCATTGAGCTATCGAGGATTATTTTTTGTATTTGCTAACGCCTCACGTACGGTTTGTACCTTATACAACCTTTGCCCTACACA
>JAFWDD010000037.1 GCA_017534115.1 Bacillota bacterium
GACAACGAATGGGGTTACAGCAACAAGGTAGTTGACCTTATCAGCTATATGGCAAAGGTTGACGCGCAGTAATTGAATTATAAGCCCCATACTTTTGGGGCTTTTTTTAAAATTATAAATTAAAATAGAAACGAGGAGTTTTATGAAGTATATTGGAACGAGGGATAAATCCTTCGAGGTTACCGCATCTCAGGCGATCATAAAAGGGATTTGTCCCGATGGAGGACTTTTTGTTCCTGAAGAAATGCCCGTTTTGGGAAAATCCATAGAAGAGCTTAAAGGAATGAGCTACAAAGAGCTTGCTTTCGAGATTCTGAAAGCTTTTCTAGATGATTTTACAGATGAGGAGATTTCATATGCTGTAAACGGAGCTTACGACGAAAAGTTTGATACTCCCGAAATCGCGCCTCTTGTAAAAAAGGACGGAGTGTATTTCCTTGAGCTTTTCCACGGAAAGACTATAGCTTTCAAGGATATGGCATTATCGATTCTTCCTTATTTAATGAAGATCTCTGCGAAGAAAAACGGACTTACGGATAAGGAGATCGTAATCCTTACAGCAACATCGGGAGACACAGGAAAAGCGGCTCTGGAAGGCTTTGCGGATGTAGAAGGAACCAGCATTATAGTTTTCTTCCCCGAGTCGGGAGTAAGCAGGATCCAGAAGCTCCAGATGGTTACCCAGGAAGGCAAAAACACTTGCGTAGCCGGAATTTTAGGCAATTTCGACGATGCTCAGACAGCTGTTAAGAATATATTCACGGATGAGGCGCTCTGCAATGAGCTTGAGAAGAAGGGATTCGTATTCTCTTCCGCGAATTCCATCAATATAGGCAGACTTGTTCCCCAGGTGGTTTATTATGTTCATTCCTACGTTAAATTACTGGAAAGAAACGAGATAAAACCCGGCGAGAAAATCAATTTTGTTGTGCCTACCGGTAATTTCGGAAACATTCTTGCGGGATATTACGCAAAGCTTATTGGTGTTCCCGTAAACAAGCTTATCTGCGCTTCCAACGACAACAAAGTTCTTTACGACTTTTTCAAAACAGGCGTATACAATAAAAACAGAGAATTTATGGTAACTATTTCGCCTTCAATGGATATTCTTGTTTCCAGCAATCTGGAAAGACTTATCTGCGCGAAAGTAGGGCAGACCGAAACAGCTAAACTCATGGGCGAGCTTTCCTCAAATGGAGAATATGAAGTAAAAGCGGAATTCACTGATTTTGTTCCCGAATTTGCAACGGAAGACGAAACAAGAAAAGGCATAAAAGAGCTTTTTGAAAAAGCGGGATATGTAATGGATACACATACTGCTGTTGCCTACGAAGGTTATAAAAAATATTTGGCGGAAACAGGCGATGAGACAAAAACTGTAATAGTATCCACTGCAAGTCCTTATAAATTCACAAAGGATGTGCTTAAAGCAATTGACAACAAATATGCGGACATAGATGATTTTGAGGCAATGAAGGTTCTTGAGTCCATATCGGGCGTTAAAATACCTGCGCCTATAAAGGACATCGATAAAAAGGAAATCCGTCATAAAAATGTCTGTCCTAAGGACGGATTAAAGGATTTCGTTAAAAATCATCTGGCATAATACAATAGGAGGATGAAAAATGAATATGGATTCACTCACTATAAACACAATAAGAACCCTTTCCATTGACGCTATTGAAAAGGCGAATTCCGGACATCCGGGACTTCCTTTGGGAGCGGCTCCGGCGGCCTATACTCTCTGGGCAAAGGTAATGAACCATAATCCACATGATTCAAAATGGGACAACCGTGACAGATTTATTCTTTCGGCAGGTCATGGTTCAGCCCTTCTGTATTCTCTTCTGCATCTTTTTGATTATGGTCTTACAATAGAGGATCTCAAAAATTTCCGTCAGCTTGACAGTCTTACTCCCGGTCATCCCGAGTACAGGCATACCAACGGTGTTGAGACGACAACAGGACCTCTTGGCCAGGGTATTGCCAACGCAGTAGGAATGGCCTTTGCGGAAACCTATCTCGCAAACAAATTCAACAGGGAAGGTTTTCCTGTTGTAGATCATTATACTTACGCTCTTTGCGGAGACGGATGCCTTCAGGAAGGTGTTTCCGCCGAAAGCTCATCTCTTGCGGAAACACTGGGATTAGGAAAGCTTATTATTCTTTACGATTCCAATAAAATCACAATCGAGGGAAGCACGGAAACAGCTTTTACGGAAAATGTGGGTGAAAGATATAAAGCTTACGGATGGCAGGTTATTACCGTTGAGGACGGAAATGACGTTGACGCTATCGAAGCGGCCATTAACAAAGCTAAAAAAGAAACAAAAAAACCTTCCTTAATAGAAATCAAGACCCAGATCGGATACGGCAGTCCCAACAAGCAGGGCAAAGCCAGCGCACACGGCGAGCCTCTTGGAGCGGAAGAGATTGTCGCAACAAAGAAAAATCTCGGCTGGGAATACAAAAAAGATTTCTTTGTTCCCCAGAAGGTAAGAGAGTATATGGATACTCTCATAAAAGAGGGAGAAAAGAAAGAAAAAGCCTGGAAGGAAATGTTCAAGAAATACAAAGCAAAATATCCTGAACTTGCTGAAGAATACAAACAGTGGTACAGCGGAAAGATTTCCGCGGACTTAATGGACGATAAATTCTGGACGAACGAAGGCGAGATCGCTACACGTTCAGCTTCGGAAAAGGTTCTCAACAAACTTGCGGGTGTTGTTCCCTATCTTATTGGAGGTTCCGCGGATCTTGGTCCTTCAAACAAATCCGTAATGAAGGAAAGAGAGTACTATTCTAAAGACGACAGAGGCGGTTCCAACATCCATTTCGGTATCAGAGAATTCGCTATGACGGCAATGGCAAGCGGAATGGCCGCTCACGGCGGTCTGAAGCCATATATAGCAGGATTTTTCGTATTTTCCGATTACATGAAATCCGGTTTGAGAATGCAGGCGCTTATGGGTCTTCCTGTAATCAGCATTTTCACTCACGACAGCATTGGTGTTGGCGAAGACGGACCTACGCATCAGCCTGTTGAACAGCTTGCAGCGCTGAGAAGCATTCCCGGATACACTGTTTTCCGTCCCTGTGACTCAAAAGAGACAATGGCAGGATGGTATCTTGCTCTCACAAGAAAATCTCCTACGGCTCTTGTTCTTTCCAGACAGAATCTCAAGACTCTTGATGAGACCGGCAAGGATGCCCTCAAGGGAGCATATATATTAAAGGATGAAAAAAATCCTGACATCATTCTTATGGCGACAGGCTCGGAAGTAGAGCTTATTTATGACGCTGCGGACAAGCTTGCCGAAAAAGGTATAAAGGCCCGTGTGGTAAGTATGCCCTCATGGGAAGTATTCGAAGAGCAGTCTGAGGCATATAAAGAAAAAATCCTTCCTGATAAAATAAGGGCTCGTGTAGCTGTGGAAGCGGCATCATCTCTGGGATGGCATAAATATGTAGGTCTTGACGGAGCCGTAATCTCCATGGATACATTCGGAGCGTCCGCGCCGGCAAAGGAACTGTTCAAAAGGTTTGGCTTCACAGCCGATAACGTGGTCGAAACGGCCTTAAAAGTTTTGGATAAAAACT
The DNA here is from genome assembly GCA_017534115.1 of Bacillota bacterium. Taxonomy (GTDB): domain Bacteria; phylum Bacillota; class Clostridia; order Lachnospirales; family Anaerotignaceae; genus RGIG5631. The sequence goes on from JAFWDD010000037.1 coordinate 3,601, forward strand.
AATGCAAAAATTGGTCAAAAAATCAAATTTTGCTACATGAAAAATCGTTCAGTATAAAAAGTGCAAAAAAATCTTGGCTTTTTTAGTAAGATTTTATTTAAAATATGTATGGATTTGACAAATGAGTTGTTATATAATATTTAGTGAACGAAAGAAAGGCATCGTGTATTGTATACAGAATGCGGTATGCGGTGTCTTTAATGACTTTATTTAAAAAGTCGGAGGATAATTTTTTAAATTAAAATTGGGAGGTAGACGTAGACATGGAAGTAGAAGTTTCAAAGGTATTTATTATTTTTGCTCCTGTGCTCGCAATCATCGCTCTTGCTTTTGCGGCTGGTATGGCTGCCAGAGTTAAAAGAGCTGACGCAGGAACAGAAACTATGAAAGAGATTGCATCCGCAATCAAAGAAGGCGCTATAGCTTTCCTGAAGGCTGAATACAGAGTACTTATTATATTCGCAATTATAATTTTCGTACTTATGTTCTTCCTTCTTTCACCTATAACCGGAATAAGCTTTGCAGTTGGAGCATTTTTCTCAAGCTTAACAGGATATTTCGGTATGCAGGTTGCTACAAATGCTAACGTAAGAACAGCAAACGCCGCAAAAACAAGCGGAATGAACAAAGCATTATCAATCGCTTTCTCAGGCGGTGCGGTAATGGGATTCTCCGTTGTAGGCCTCGGCCTTCTCGGCGCAAGCATTATTTATATTCTTACAGGTGACACACAGGCACTCTTCGGATTCAGTTTCGGTGCATCTTCAATCGCTCTCTTCGCTCGTGTAGGCGGCGGTATCTATACAAAAGCTGCTGACGTAGGAGCAGACCTTGTTGGTAAGGTTGAAGCAGGCATCCCTGAAGACGACCCTCGTAACCCCGCTGTTATTGCCGATAACGTAGGCGACAACGTAGGTGACGTTGCAGGTATGGGCGCTGACCTTTTCGAATCATATGTTGGTTCAATCATTTCAGCTATTACACTTGGAGTTATCAGCTTTGGCAAGACCGGAGCATTCTTCCCTCTTTTCCTTGCGGCTATTGGTATTATCGCCGCAATCGTAGGATCTTTCTTTGTAAGAGGAAGCGAAAAAGGAAACCCTCATTCAGCTCTTAAAGCAGGATCATATGTTTCCAGCATCATCGTTGTTGTTCTTTCCCTTATCTTCAGTAAGAAATTCTTCGGAAGCTTCAACAATGCAGGCGCTATTATCGCAGGCCTTATCGTAGGCGTTATTATTGGTATTGTTACTGAGATTTACACATCAGGCGACTATAAACACGTTAAGAAAATTGCTGACCAGTCTGAAACAGGCGCAGCAACAACAATCATCAGCGGTCTTGCAGTAGGTATGGAATCTACAGCAATTCCCATCATCCTTATCGCTGTAGGCGTTATCGTAGCTTACAAATTCGCAGGCATTTACGGTATTGCACTTGCAGCAGTAGGTATGCTTTCAACAACAGGTATCACAGTAGCGGTTGACGCTTATGGTCCTATCGCCGACAACGCAGGCGGTATCGCAGAAATGAGCGGACTTGATGAAAGCGTTAGAGAAATCACAGATAAACTTGACGCAGTTGGTAACACAACAGCTGCTATGGGTAAAGGATTCGCTATCGGATCAGCAGCTTTAACAGCTCTTGCTCTTTTCGTATCCTACTCAGAAACAGTAGGCCTCAAAAACATCAGTATTCTTGAGCCTCACGTAATCGTTGGTCTTTTCATCGGCGGTATGCTTCCTTTCCTCTTCTCAGCATTCACAATGCAGTCAGTAGGTAAAGCAGCTTACCAGATGATTGAAGAAGTTAGACGTCAGTTCAGAGAATTCCCTGGTATCATGGCTGGTACACAAAGACCTGACTACAAGAGATGCGTAGCTATTTCTACACACGCAGCTTTAAGAGAAATGATCGCTCCCAGTATCATGGCAGTAGCAATTCCCGTTATTGTTGGTATCATCCTTGGAACACAGGCTCTCGGCGGACTTCTTGCAGGAGCTCTTGTAACAGGCGTACTTATGGCGATCTTCATGTCAAACGCAGGCGGTGCGTGGGACAATGCTAAAAAATATATTGAAGAAGGTCATCACGGCGGAAAAGGCAGCGAGCCTCATAAAGCAGCAGTTGTTGGCGATACAGTAGGCGACCCCTTCAAAGATACATCAGGACCTTCAATCAATATCTTAATCAAACTTATGACAGTTGTATCATTAGTATTTGCTCCTCTCTTCTTAGCAATCGGAGGACTCATCTAAGACTCATAAAACAGTAATTGTTTAATTTGTGAAAAAATCCGGAAGTTTTCTTCCGGATTTTTTGTTTGCATTGAACAAAAAAATTGTATATAATAATTGTCGGCGCAAGTATGAATCTGAGCCGGACTGCATATTTTTTTCTGCGGAATCCCGCGCAGAAAATCAATAAAAAATAATTATTAAAAATTTGAAAAAAACACTTGCCAAAAGTATACAAATGATGTATAATGCTAATGTTGTGACATTATGAGCGATGAAGTGTGAGGTTGCCGTCGTTTATAAACGAAAACGGCGGGTTTTTCCACGGAGCGATGTCCAGTTCAAGAAACCGGGCGACAAGGTCACTGTACTAAATATGAGGTGTCAAAAACACAGTTTTTTCTTTTTGGAGACTGTGTGATACACCTGGATGAGTGTGCAGTCACCACTTGTCGTGCTGAAACCTAAGTACGAAAAGGAGGGGACTATTTTTATGTCAAACCAGAAAATCAGAATCAGTCTTAAAGCTTATGATCACAAGCTCATAGACCAGAGTGCAGCTCAGATTATCGAAACTGCAAAGAAAACAGGGGCTCAAATCAGCGGACCTATCCCGCTTCCCACTAAAAAAGAGGTTATCACAATCCTCAGAGCCGTTCACAAGTACAAAGATTCCAGAGAGCAGTTCGAAATGAGAACACACAAGAGACTGATCGACATCTTAATGCCCACACCTAAAACGGTTGACGCTTTATCAAGATTAGAGCTTCCCGCAGGTGTAGACATTACATTAAAAGTTATGTAATTAAAGTCCAAATGGTTTATATAAATCCTGTAAGATTTGTATTAAACTAGAATGATTACCCCGAAACGGGGCAATCCGCTGTAGAAATCAGGAGGTGTAAAGATTGAAGAAAGCTATTATGGCTAAGGAAATCGGCATGACGCAGGTTTTCACAGAAGCGGGCACATTTATTCCCGTAACAGTATTGGAAGCCGGCCCCTGCGTAGTAGTTCAGAAAAAGACTGTTGAAACAGACGGTTACGACGCAGTGCAGGTAGGATTCATGGAAGCAAAGGCAAAAAGCGTAAACAGCCCCGAAAAAGGTCATTTTGCCAAAGCAGAAATCGAACCCAAGAAAGTATTAAAAGAATTCAGATTAGACGATATCTCAGCTCTTGAGATCGGTTCCGAGATCAAAGCAGACGTTTTCGAAGTCGGCGACAGAGTTGATGTAAGCGGTATCTCCAAAGGTAAAGGATACCAAGGTCCTATTAAGAGACACGGACAGCACAGAGGACCCATGGGTCACGGTTCAAAATATCACCGTGCAGTTGGTTCTTTAAGCTCCGGAACAACTCCCGGCCGTGTTAAAAAAGGCAAGAGAATGGCAGGTCACATGGGTTCTGTTAAAGTAACAATCGAAAATCTTGAAATCGTACGCGCAGACGCAGAAAAGAACCTTCTCTTAATCAAAGGTGCTGTGCCCGGACCCAAAGGTGCGATTCTCGTTATTAAAGACAGCGTAAAGGCTTGATAAACTTTACGAAAGGAGGATTAAGTAAAAATGGCAAACGTTGCGGTATTAAATACTAACGGCGAACAGGTCGGAACTTATGAGCTTAAAGATGAAATCTTCGCAGTTGACGTTAACATGCATGTTATGCATCTTGCGGTTTTACAGAATTTAGCAAATAAGAGACAGGGAACACAGTCCGCAAAAACAAGAGCCGAAGTAAGAGGCGGCGGCAAAAAACCCTACAGACAGAAAGGTACCGGTAGAGCAAGACAGGGCTCCATCCGTTCTCCTCAGTGGAAAGGCGGCGGAGTAGTATTCGCTCCCAAGCCCAGAGACTATTCTTTCAAACTTAACAAGAAAGTTAAAAGATTAGCTTTAAAATCAGCTTTCTCTCAGAAAGTTTTAGATAACAAAATGATCGTTTTGGACGAGCTTAAATTAGCTGAAATCAAAACAAAGGAAATGAAGAAGATCCTCGACGCAATCAAAGTTGATTCTGCTTTCCTTGTAATCGGTCAGGACAGCGACAACGTAGTTTTATCTGCAAGAAACATTCCTTCAGTTAAAACAGCAGGCGTAAACGCGGTTAATGTGTACGATCTTCTTAAATATGACTCTTTCGTAGTAACAAAGAGCGCATTACAGGCAATCGAGGAGGTGTACATCTAAGATGGCAGACTTAAAATATTACGATATTATCCTTAAACCTGTTATCACTGAAAAAAGCATGGGCATGATGGACCAGAAAAAATATACTTTCGTTGTACATCCCGATGCAAACAAAATTCAGATAAGAGAAGCAGTAGAAAAAATGTTCGAAGGAGTAAAAGTTGCGTCAGTCAACACAATTACTCGTAAAGGCAAACCCAAAAGAAGAGGAATGACTTACGGAAGAACAGCTACTACAAAGAGAGCTGTTGTTCAGCTTACAGCTGACAGTAAGGAAATCGATTTCTTCCAGGGAATGTAATTTAAAGACGAATTAAGATAAATGTTAGATCACGCGAAAGCGTGAATATAAATTGAAAGGAGCGGAGTAAACATGGGCATTAAAAGATATAAGCCTTACACACCTTCCAGAAGACATATGACGGTGTCTACATTTGAAGAAATCACAAAGAAGACTCCTGAAAAATCCTTAGTAGTGCATCTTAAAAAACACTCAGGCAGAAACAACCAGGGTAAGCTCACAGTTCGTCATAAGGCGGCGGAGCTAAGATTAAATATAGAATTATTGATTTCAAACGCAACAAAGACGGTATTCCCGCAAAAGTAAAAGGTATCGAATACGATCCCAACAGAACAGCAAACATTGCTCTTCTTGTTTATGCTGACGGTGAAAAGAGATACATCCTTGCACCTTACGGCTTAAAGGTAGGAGATACTGTAATGAGCGGCGAAGGCGCAGAGGTAAGAACAGGCAATGCTCTTCCTATGAGAAACATTCCCGTAGGCGCAAGCATTCACAATATTGAAATGAAACCCGGAAAAGGCGGACAGCTTGTTCGTTCAGCAGGAAACGTAGCTCAGCTTATGGCTAAAGAAGGCAAATACGCAACAGTAAAATTACCTTCAGGCGAAATGAGACTTCTTCCTATTGACTGTAAAGCAACAGTAGGACAGGTTGGAAACATCGATTCAGAGCTTGTAAAAGTTGGTAAAGCAGGAAGAAAACGTCACATGGGCATCAGACCTACAGTTCGTGGTTCCGTTATGAACCCCAACGACCATCCTCACGGCGGTGGTGAAGGCAGAGCTCCCGTTGGACGTCCCAGTCCTATGACACCTTGGGGCAAACCTGCTCTTGGCTATAAGACAAGAAAGAAACATAAAGCTTCTAATAAATATATTATTCGTCGCAGAGATAAATAATCGTCTGTAAAATAGAAGGAGGAAAACAATGAGCAGATCACTCAAAAAAGGCCCTTTTGCAGATGAGCATCTTTTAAAGAAAATCGATGCTATGAATGCAGCAGGTGAAAAAAATGTAATCAAAACTTGGTCTCGTCGTTCAACAATATATCCTGATATGATTGGCCATACAATCGCTGTTCATGATGGTAGAAAACACGTTCCCGTATATATTACAGAGGATATGGTTGGTCATAAACTTGGCGAATTTGCTATGACAAGAACATACAGAGGACACGGAAAAGACGCAGAGAAGAAATCTAAAGTACGCTAATAGTTTGGAAGGAGGGTTCGTTCATGGCAAAAGGACATAGAAGTCAGATTAAAAAAGACAGGAACGAAGAAACAAGAGAAAGAAGACCCAGAGCTATTGCTAAATATGTGGGAATCCCTGCGCCTAAAGCAAAAATTGTTTTAGACCAGATTAAAGGCAAAGATGTAAAAACTGCCGAAGCAATTTTAAAATACTCCCCCAGATTAGCATCTGAAATTATTTATAAAGTATTGCGTTCAGCTGAAGCAAACGCTGAAAATAATTTGGGTCTTGATTTAGATAAATTA
>JAFWDD010000038.1 GCA_017534115.1 Bacillota bacterium
GGGTCCGTCGCCGAAAGGATTTTCAAAAGTGTCCTGAGATATATAATCCGAAGTTTCTTCTCCGGTTAAGTTTTCTTCATTTTCAAATTCGTTTGCATTGTAATCCGGTTCCATTTCTAACTCCTTCTTTTATATTAGTATAATATTTTAATCTGTGTCCCTACGGGTTTTTGTTGTTGTCCGATAGGGACTTCAGTACATTTTCGATGTTTTTTACCATTGTATTCAGTACGGATACTACCTGGGAGTAATCCATTCTTGTGGGACCGATGATGCCTATGGAGCCTCGGGTCGTCTCGCTCATTTTGTATGAAGCGGTGATGATACTGCAGTCCTTCATCTCCTGAATGTTGTTTTCCGTACCTATCATTATCTTAAGTCCTCCGTCTTCCTCTTCCTCGGACTTGCCTAAAAGGGTGACGAGAACGTCTTTTTCTTCAAGTGTCTGGAATATGTCCTTCGCTTTCTGAACATCTGAGAATTCAGGGAAGGCGAGGATGTTTTTCGTTCCGCTCATGTGCACCTGAACCTTTTCCGCCGATTTCACGGTGGCGTCAACGGCGTGGATGAGTGACGGAACAAAATCCTTGTATATGCCAAGCTTTTCTTCAAGCTCGGTTATGGTTTCCGAATCCAGCTCGTCTACGGAGTGTCCCTGAAGGATGTCGTTTATTATTCCCGATATGACGAAGAGGTCTTCCTCGGGAATTGGGGCGCTCACGTGGATGATGTGGTTCTTGATAAAGTTTTCCTCCGTGGCGATGACCAGCAAAACTGAATTGTCGTCAAGGGGCAGAAGCCGAATCTGCTTGAGTATGGTTCGGTTTATAACCGGCTCCGAAATTATGGTGGTGTACTTTGTCAAAAACGAGATGGCCTTTGCCGTTTCCTCCATAAGATAGTCTATGTGGTTTATGTTCTGGAATACGACGCTTTGCAGGAACTGATTCTCGCTTTCGTCCAGCTCCTTTTTCTGCATCAGCTTGTCGACGTAAAGGCGGTATCCCAAGTCTGAGGGGATCCTGCCGGAGGATGCGTGAGGCTGATATATAAGTCCCATGTCCTCAAGGTCGCTCATTTCGTTTCTGATTGTGGCGGAGCTGATTCCCATGTCGTACTTTTTCGCGATGGTCCGGGAGCCGACCGGTTCCGCTGTGGCAATATAATCGTTGATTATTGCCTGAAGAATTTTAATTTTTCTATCGCTTAAAGGCATATTGCCACGCTCCTTTTTTCCAAAACCTTTCCGCTTCACGCTGCTTCGCTCCGGCATTTCGGGAGATATGGTGTGCGGAATTTTTGGTTATTTTTTATTTCCCCGTCCCTGAAGGAGAGGGATGCAAGGGCTTTTCCGGCCATATTGTTCAGCCGGCAGGGCCCTTTTCTTTTTGTTAGCACTCACAAGGGTAGAGTGCTAATCACAAATATATAATAGTCCTTTTGAAGGGGAATGTCAATAGGTTTTTGTAAAAAATTTTCTTAATTTTTCCGAAAGAATTTGTTGGGAGTTTTTGTTGGATTTATGGGAAAAACAAGGGTTTTGACAAGACGGGAAATGGTTTTTGGGAAAGGGAAGGCGAAGGCGGAAGAGAGGTTTTTTACATATATAAATATGTATGTTCATTTTTTTGCTGAAGGATAATTTTTTCGAAAACTGGATTTCACGAAAGCAGGGGAGTTCACCTGAAACCCCCAGTCAGGACGCTCAATCCCAAAATGCTTCCGCTTCACTTTGTTTGCTTCAGCATTTCGGGAACCCGAAGAGCCCTGAGCCGCCGGAGGCATCTCTGCCTTAATACTAAGCCTTTACTTCTATTTCTATACCGACGGCTTTGTACTTTTTCTGGAGCCCTTTGGAGTAGTACTTGTTCATGTCCGAAGGCGATGCGTCCTTCGCTGTTTCGTCCGTGTACCCGCACTTTAATAAAGGAAGACTCCGGAAAAGCTCCGCAAATGAATCAAAAATATACAGATTCCTGACAGTGGCCTCAATCTTCCGGGACTCGTCCTTTGTGCTGGTGAAAATTATGGTGTCCCCGATGCGGATCTTCTGCCGCTTGCTGTCGTAAAGCCTGAGCTCAATGGTCTTCGCGCCGCTTTCTATCTTCCCGAATGGTTCGGGCCGCAGAGACATTTCGTGGATCATGTTATTTTTATACCTCCTTAAAAGCTTATGTGATTATATCATTGTACCGGTTAAAATTCAAATGCCTGCCAATAACCCGGAATAATACTAACCCTTCAAAACCATTGACAAAACTCCGCCGCCGAATTAATGTAAAACTAACAAACCAAAAATAATCGAGGGGATTTTTATGAATATACTGATAAGCGCCTGCCTTTTGGGCGTAAAATGCAGATACGACGGCAAGGGAAAGACATATGACGTGCTGAGCGCTCTTCCCGAAAGCATCCGCCTCATACCCGTCTGCCCGGAACAGCTGGGCGGACTGTCCACTCCCAGACCCAAGGCGGAGATAAAAAACGGCCGTGTCATTAATATAGAAGGAACTGACGTCACCGATGCTTTCAAACGCGGCGCGGAAGAGGTCCTGCGTCTGGCGGAGATCTTCGGCTGCAAGTATGCCATTCTTAAGGAAAACAGTCCGTCCTGCGGCAAAGGTCAGGTCTACAACGGGGACTTTTCAGGCGTACTCATCGACGGCGACGGCATATGCGCAAAGCTTCTTTCGCAAAAGGGCATAAAAGTCTTCGGCGAAAGCCAAATCGACAAGCTTCTGGAGGAAACGCGCAATGAATGAACTGAGTTTATACGTACACATACCCTTCTGCGCAAGGAAATGCAGATACTGCGATTTTGTCTCATTCGCGGATAAAAACGAGTGCTTCGAGCCCTATACAAAGGCCCTCGTCAGCGAGATCGGCCGAAAATCCCTGTGGGCAAAAGGGTATACGATCAAAAGTATTTTCATAGGCGGAGGAACGCCCGTTATCCTCAAGCGGAAACAGCTGGCGGACATATTCTTCGCCATTTCAAAGGACTATGACATGGCGGAGGACTGTGAGATAACAGTGGAGGCCAACCCGGGCATTCTGGACCGTCAGATGGCGAGACAGCTGAAGTCCATGGGCGTGAACCGCCTGAGCCTTGGCGTCCAGGCTTGGCAGAAGGACCTTCTGGAGCTTCTGGGCAGGATCCACACTGTGTATGACGTGAAATCCGCTGTGGAAATGGCCCATGACGCTGACATCGAGAACATAAACGCCGACCTGATTTTCGCCATACCCGGCCAGAAAATGAAGGACTGGGAGGAAAGCATCCTGAAGACCATTGACCTTGGGGTTAAGCATATTTCCGCCTATTCCCTTATTTTCGAGGAAGGCACGCCCTTCATGGAAGCCCTGAAAAACGGCGAACTGAAGCCGGTTTCCGACAAAGACGACCGCCGGATGTATTATCTTGCGGACGAGATCCTGTCCGACGCGGGATTCATCAAATACGAGATTTCCAATTACGGAAAGCCCGGTTTTTGCTCACGGCACAACATAAATTACTGGAAATGCGGGGATTATCTGGGCTTCGGGCTGGCTGCCCATTCCTATTTTGAGGGACGGCGGTTTTCCAATACGAAGAATCTGGCGGACTACGTCAAAAAGGACGGAAATCCCAATCTAATCGAGGATTATTCAGAGGTTTTGAGCAAGAAAGTCAAAATGTCCGAGTTCATGTTTATGGGCCTGCGGATGATGGAAGGTATTAAAATACAGGAGTTTCAGGAGAGGTTTGGCGAGGACTTTGACGAGATCTACGGGAATACCGCGAAGGATTTTGTGGAAAAGAAGCTTCTGGAGCGGACAAAAGACGGATTCCGCCTCACAAGACGTGGAATCGATGTTTCAAATGTGGTATTTGAAGGGTTTTTGCTGTGAGTTTCAGCGAAAAGAAGCTGACACGGTAGGAGTAATGAAGTTTGCTTCGCAAATGAAGGAATGAAGACGCTTCGCTAATGAAGCCGCCCTTTTATAAAGGGCTAATTAAGGTCAGAATCCGCTAAGCGGATTCAATAAAGTGCTTCGCACTGAATACGGTATTTGTTCGGCTAAAATTGACATCTTTTGAAAAATTATATTTTAGCCGATAACATTATAATACTTATTACACGGGGTCAAGGGGCGAAGTCCCTTGCGGATTCTTAAGGCAGAGCCTTAAGCGGGTTTTTAGGGCAGAGCCTTAAACGGGGTTCTTAGGGGCAGAGATCACCCTAAAATGCTTCCGCTTCACTGCGTTTGCTCCAGCATTTCAGGGAACCCGAAGAGCCCCTAAGCCCTCGGAGAGGTAAAAATATAAGCCGACACATTAGTTTTTGTGCCGGCTTTTTTGGTTTTTTTATTCAGCGTTTTTCAGTTTTTCTGCCTGGTCGGTCGTAATCAGGGTATCCATAAGCTCGTCCAGATCTCCGTCCAGAATAGCCTCTATCCTGTGGAGCGTCAGCTTGATCCTGTGGTCCGTAACACGTCCCTGGGGGAAATTGTATGTCCGTATCCTCTCGCTTCGGTCGCCTGTTCCTACCTGGGACTTCCTGTCAGCGGAAATCTCCGCCTCGTGCTTGGCGCGCTCCATCTCGTAAATGCGGGAGTAAAGTACTTTCAGCGCCTGAGCCTTGTTCTTGATCTGTGACTTCTCGTTCTGGCATGAAACCACAATACCCGTGGGAAGATGGGTCACACGCACAGCAGAATCAGTTGTGTTTACGCACTGACCGCCGTTGCCCGACGCGCGGAAAACATCGATGCGCACATCGTTCATGTTGATGTTCACGTCCAGCTCCTCCGCCTCAGGAAGCACAGCCACAGTAACCGTGGAAGTGTGAATCCTTCCGCCGGATTCAGTCGTGGGCACCCTCTGCACACGGTGAACGCCGCTTTCGTATTTCAGACGGGAATAGGCGTTTTTACCTTTAATCATGAAGGAAATCTCCTTTATACCGCCCAAATCGTTTTCATTGACGCTTAAGACCTCCGTCTGCCAGCGTTTCCGCTCGGCATACCGTGAGTACATCCTGAAAAGGTCCGCCGCGAAAAGAGCCGCCTCGTCTCCGCCTGCGCCGCCGCGGATCTCCATAATAACGTTTTTCTCATCGTTGGGGTCCTTTGGCAGAAGCAGTATCTTTATCTCATCCTTGATGCGGGTCAGCTTATCCTTGTTCTCGGAAAGCTCATCCTTGAGCAGCTGTCTGAATTCCTCGTCAGTCTCCGCGTCCAGCATCTCCAGAGCGTCGCTTACGGCATTCTCAGCTGTCTTATACTCCCGGTATTTCTCGATTATGGGAGTCAGGTCGCTGTGCTCCTTCATGAGACTGCGCCAGAGATTCTGGTCGGAAATGGTCTCAGGATCGTTGATCTTATCGTTCAGTTCTATATATTTTTTCTCTAAATCAGCTAATTTTTCAAGCATAATGGTACCTCCACTGCGCTAAAGGCGCAGATAAAAGGCGTCTGGATGACGCAATGAATAATGAATATTGAATAATGAATAATTATTGTCAAAATCCGCCTTAGGCAGATTTAATAAAGGGCCTGCGGCACAATGAAGATTGCTTCGCAAATGAAGGAATGAAGACGGGCTTTCAGCCCTAATGAAGCCGTACCCTTTGGGGACTAATTTGGGTGAGAATCCGCCTAAGCGGATTCAATTAAAGTGCCTTCGGCACAATTCAGAAGCCTCGTGA
>JAFWDD010000004.1 GCA_017534115.1 Bacillota bacterium
TCTTAAGGCAGAGCCTTAAGCGGGTTCTCAGGGCAGCGCCCTGAGCCCTCGGAGAGCAGGTTTTTAGGGCAGAGCCCTAAACGGGGTTCTTAGGGGCAGAGCCCCTGAGCTTTTGTCGTCCCATCACAACCCGATGATTTCCGCCCAGGTCGTTTTTTGTCTCAATATCCACGAATCCGGCTTCCTCGAGAAGCTTTGTTACAGCCTCTTTCTGGTCGAAGCCTGTCTCGAAGAAAATAAATCCTCCGTCATTCATGTGATCTTGAGCATCTTTAATGATCTCCCTGTAAAAGAAAAGCCCGTCGGGTCCTCCGTCCAGAGCGAGCCGAGGCTCATTTTGCACTTCTTTGTCAAGCTTTTCTATTTCATCCGTAGGGATGTACGGCGGATTGGCAATAACCGCGTCCGCCTTTATATTCGTAAAAGGCTCCCAGAGCGACCCCTGAATCAGGGTTATTTTCCGGTCAAGCCCTAAGTTTTCAATGTTTTTTTGCGCTAAGGCAATAGCCTTTCCGCTGATGTCCGAAGCATAGATATGACTAAAATTCCCGTAATGGGCAAGGCTTGCGCTGATACACCCAGTGCCGGCGCAAAGTTCAATGGCAGTGGAAAAATTCTCGCTTTTGCACTTCTCAAGCACAGCTTCCGCAAGAGTCTCCGTGTCAAATCTGGGGATAAGTACGCCTTCCTCACAGAATATATCCAAACCCATAAAGGACTGCACACCTAAAATATACTGCAGAGGTACGCGGGTTTTCCGTCTTTCGACCGCCTCGTTGATTTTCTCCGCAACATCTGTGGATAAAGTTGAGGATAAGTTCAGAATAAGCTGGGAATAATTCCAGCCCGTGTAATGGCATACCATGAGCCGGGCGTCGGATTTGAATCCGTCAATGCCGGCGTTTTTCAGCTCCGTTTCCACTCGGGAAAGGACCTCCTTACAGGTAAGGGTTGTCTCCTTCATCCTCCAAAACTCCTTCCATGGCCGCAATGGCAGTCTCGATCATCTCATCCTCCGGCTCCAGAGTGGTCATCTGCTGAAGACGCATTCCGGGACGGCTCAGGATATATGAAGCCCGTGAATCGGAGCTTCCTGCCCATTTGATGAACTCATATGAAATGCCCGCAACAAAGGGAATCAGTATGAGACGGGTCACAAGCCGCATCATAACCGTGTCCGTGCGGATAAAGAAGAACACGATCATGCTGATGAGCATTACTACCAGCAGGAAGCTGGTTCCGCAGCGCCTGTGCTCTCTGGAATGCTTCCTTACGTTTTCCACAGTAAGCGGGTCGCCTGCCTCAAAACAGTTGATGGTCTTGTGCTCCGCGCCGTGGTATTTGAAGAGTCGTTTTACCTCTTTCATATGGGAGATAATGGTCAGATAGATCATGAATATGGCCAGACGTATAAGACCCTCGATAACGCCTAAAAGCCATTGCCCGGGAAGGTACGGCTTAAAGAGGTTGCCCACGAAAACGGGGAGAGCGACGAACAGAGCGATGCCGATCATGAGTGAGATGACAACGCTAATATATATCATTATATCGGAAAATTTGGCTCCGAAGAGCTTTTCCATCTTTTTTTCAAATTCGGAGGGTTCCTCTTCCTCCACAGCGTCCCAGGCGATTTCCGCGGAACGGTTGAGGATCTTGGTTCCCGTGATCAATGAGTCGAAAAATGCCGCCATGCCACGGAATATGGGGAGCTTAAAAAGCTTAACGCGGTTCGGCAGATCCGAAACGGACATTTTTTCGATTGTAATTTCTGTTTTTGACGACCAGACCGCCATGGCGCAGACTTTTCTGCCCCGCATCATGACGCCTTCGATGATTGCCTGACCGCCGATGTAGGTTTTTTTCATATTTTCCTCCGGACGCTCCGAAGAGCGGGCTAAAATTACCTTCGGTGAGCTAATTTTTAGTCCCGAAAATGACGTGTAAGTTTTTATGTTATGACATGCTTCAGTTTTATTGTATATATAGTTTTTACCATAACACCGGGTCATTTTCGGGAGGAACGCCTTCGGCGCAGATAATGCAATTGAAGATTTCGGTTAAAACCATATAATTAGCGGATAGTTTCCTTGAACATATCCAAAAGAGCTTAAATCATACTCTTTCCAAAAAGTTTTCGCATAAATTTAATCTTAGCCGTGAACTCTTACTCCCGAAAATGCCGCTCATGAGCATTGGTTTAGTTATAATACCAATGCGGCATTTTTGGGAATCTAAAAAAGGTCGGAAAGAAACTGCCTTCTCCCGACCTTCAGCGTACTGTTTATCTATTTCGATAAGCATGAAGATTTTGCGCAAAATGCCGGACGGCAAATTACGCTCCAACGAATTAAATTACTGCATGCCGTATTTTTTCTTGAATTTTTCAACACGTCCGCCTGCCTCAAGAAGGAGTTTCTGGCTGCCTGTATAGAAAGGATGGCACTTGGAGCATACCTCAACCTTGATTGCTTTGCTTGTTGAACCTGTAGTAAATTCATTGCCGCAGTTACATTTAACTGTTACCTGGTTATATTCGGGATGTATTCCTTTTTTCATCTTTATTCACCTCTTTCGGAATAACGGAATTTTGCTGTTTTTTCTGACAGCATAAAGAGTATAACACATTTGCTTCTGTCTTGCAAGGATAATTTTTGTATTTTTCACTGATTTTTTGTTTTTATTTTTGCAGAAACAAGGATCGTGTTAAAACTGGAAAGCCCCTTGGAGCGTAAAAACTTCAGGGGCTTTTATTATGAAAAACAGTACCCGGGACTGCAAACGGCCGGGATTTTTGAAGGAAGGCGCCCGACTGAACGGACGCCGGGGGTAAAAATGATTATCCCAAAATTGCTTTCAGGTCTTCTTCATATGTAGTGATTGGCGCAATATTGAATTTTTCCACCAGAATGTTCAGCACATTAGGTGAAACGAACGCAGGGAGACTGGGTCCCAGCCTGATGTTTTTGATGCCGAGGTAGAGCAGGGTAAGCAGGATGCAGACAGCCTTCTGTTCATACCATGAAAGGATCATGGAAAGGGGAAGCTCGCTGACTTCGCAGCCGAAGGCTTCCGAAAGAGCCAGCGCCACCTTGATTGCGCCGTAAGCGTCGTTGCATTGACCCATATCCAGAATTCGGGGTATTCCGTTAATATCGCCCAAATCCAGATCGTTGAAACGGAATTTTCCGCAGGCAAGAGTAAGAATGATGGTGTCGGCGGGAGTATTTTTAACAAAATTCGTGTAGTAATTTCTTGCGGGTTTAATGCCGTCGCAGCCGGCTACAAGGAAGAAATGGCGTATCGCTCCGGATTTTACTGCTTCAATGACCGTGTCCGCAAGTCCCAGGACAGTTCCGTGACCGAAGCCTGTAGAAACCTTGGTTCCGCCGTTGATTCCGGTGAAAAATCTGTCCTCGGGAAATCCGCCAAGCTCAAGGGCTTTTTCTATTACGGGAGTGAAATCTTTATCCGGACCGATGTGTACTATATCGGGATAAGAAACAGCATCCGTGGTGAAAACCCTGTCAAAATAGCTGTCTTTTACGGGCATGAGGCAGTTCGTTGTGTAAAGGATGGGCGCAGGAAGGTCCGCAAATTCCTTCTGCTGATTCTGCCACGCCGTTCCGAAATTTCCTTTCAGATGGGGGTATTTTCTCAGTTCGGGATAAGCATGGGCAGGGAGCATCTCTCCGTGAGTATAAATATTTATGCCCTTATCCTTCGTCTGTTCAAGCAAAAGCTTCAGGTCCTTAAGGTCATGTCCTGTGATTACGATGAAGGGTCCTTTTTCGACTTTCAGCTGGATTTCAGCAGGCTGAGGAGTGCCGAAAGTCTCCGTGTTGGCTTTGTCCAGAAGCTCCATGCAGGCAAGGTTGGCTTTTCCTGCCTCAAGGACAAGACCCAAAAGCTCATCGGCGGAAAGGTCCTTGCTCAAAGCATCCAGCGCCTTGTACAGAAAGGCGGTCACTTCTTCGCTTTTGTATCCCAGTACGGACGCATGATAAGCGTAGGCGGCAGTTCCTCTTATTCCGAAAAGGATAAGGGATTTAAGAGAACGTATGTCCTCACCGCCGTTCCATATAAGGGCCGTGTCGTAATCCGAAATTCCGCTTTTTTCGGTGTGGATCCTGTCTATAAGGTCCTGAATCGTCTTTTCGTTGAAATTTACATTGGTTACTGTTGTGAACAAGCCTTCCAGCACTAAAGCATCGGATTTTTCCGTGCGTCCGCTTTCGGCGCAGGCCCTTGCCAGACCGATAAGTGCGCCTGTGAGCTTATCCTGAAGCCCGGCCACGGCGGATGTCTTTCCGCAAACGCCCATGGCTCCGGTGCATCCTGTGCCTTTTGCTGTTTGTTCGCATTGAAAACAAAACATCTGATTCATGATTTTACCTCCTTACAAATTTTCAATAATCGAGAATATTTCCGTCCAGGGAAATGGTGACTACCTGCCAGGGAATGAATTTCCCACTTATCTTCAGTGCATTTACCGCCGCTCGCTGGATTCCGCCGCAGCAGGGAACCTGCATCCTTACGATTGTAAGGCTCTTGATGTCGTTATTTTTGATGATTTCCGCAAGTTTTTCCGTGTAATCGCCTTCGTCCAGCTTGGGACAGCCGATCAGCGTAACCTTGCCCTTGATGAATCTGTTGTGGAAATCTCCGTATGCGTAGGCCGTGCAGTCGGCGGCGATAAGAAGGTTGGCTCCGTCAAAATATGGAGCTTTCACAGGCGCAAGCTTTATCTGAACGGGCCATTGTGTCAGCTGGGATACGGGTCCTTCGGCAGATACGGGTTTTGTTTCTTCCTTTCTTACAAACGTATGAGACCGGGATCCGGGGCATCCGGGATGAAGGGGAGCCGCCTGAGCTTTTTTCAGCTTGTTTTCGGCAACAGCTTTTTCATCGTATGCGGCCGCTTCTCGTTCA
>JAFWDD010000039.1 GCA_017534115.1 Bacillota bacterium
GGTCAAGGGGCGAAGCGCCCTATGGGCGCAATGAAGACGAGCCTATGGCTCTAATGAAGGAATGAAGACGCTTTGCTAATGAAGCCGTCCCCCGTGGGGACTAATTCAGGTCAGAATCCGCGTTTGCGGATTCAGTTTAAGTGCTTCGCACTGAAATAGTGAGAGTTTCGGCGTGGATTTTGATTTTGGGTAAACATAAGTTTAGTCAATAACTATCTTATACTAATTACACGGGTCAAGGGATGAAATCCCTTGCGGGTTCTTAGGGCAGAGCCCTAAGCCCTCGGAGAGAAATGCGGGTTCTCAGGGCAGAGCCCTGAGCACTCGGAGAGATAAAATCGCTGATGAAGGGAGTTTATATAATTTTTATGGATTATTTCTGGAACACCTTTTTAAAAAGCGGCAGTATTGAGGCGTACCTGGCCCATAAGGAGCTGGAGCGCGCAAGGAAGGCGAAAAACGCCGGAAGAAATGAAAACAGACAGTTTTCCCATGAGAAAAAGCGGTAATCTATTATGAGCGTAATAAAAGCCAAAGGCATAGTATTAAAAGAAATCGACTCCGGTGAATCGGGGAAAACCCTCGTTATCCTGGCGGAAGGCATAGGCAGGATAATCGCCTCAGCAAGGGGCGCCAAAAAGGTGACCGGAAAGCTGTTTTCCGCTTCCGAGGTCTTCACCTGCGGGGAATACTGCTTCTATCAGGGCAAGGGCTTTTACTCCGTGACCCAGGCAGAGGTAATGGAGAAGTTTTATCCCATACGCGGCGATGTGGAGAAGCTGGCATACGCCTGCTATTTCTCCGATATGATCTCCGAATGCCTTTTTGAGGGCATGGAAGCAGATGACATCCTTCGGCTTTTGCTGCGTACGCTGACAGTGCTTTCCAAAACGGATATTCCTCCGAGACTGGCGGCCAGAGTTTTCGAGCTTCGATTCCTTAAGCTTATGGGCTTCGCGTCGGACGAGGCGGAGGATGTTATGCCTCTTTCAAAGGACGCGAAAGACGCTGTTTCATATATTCTCGAGTCGGAAGAGAGTAGGGCATTCGCTTTCAGGGCATCTGACGAGGTTTTGAACGAGCTTGCGGCGTATACATCCAACAGGATAGTGTTTTATATCGGAAAACGATTCAAGAGTCTGGATTTTGCGGAGGAGTTTTGATTTTATCTATTGACAAAATCCGGTATTATTGATAATTTATATTTAATTGAAAATAGATTTTTCCGTGATGACGGAGATTTGGCTTTTTTAATGGTGCATTCCAAAGAGAGCGGCGTAAGGTGAGAGGCCGTGAATGCGGGAAAAAAGCTTTTTTGGCGCCTCCCGAACGGAAAAGACTTTTTAAAGCGGGTATTTACCAATAAGAGTGGAACCGCGGAAGATTTGCGATTAAACGTCTTTCGTCCCTGTTTTACGGGGATAAAAGGCGTTTTTTTAATTCCCTCTTTTGAGAGATTAAAGGAATTAAAATGAATAGTGAATTTAAACTGTCGAAAAAAACTGTTCTATGCAAAAAATTAAAACTGACAATAGGAGGAATAATATTATGGAACTGACAATGGACAAAATCGTTGCTCTTGCCAAATCAAGAGGCTTTGTATATCCCGGAAGCGAGATTTATGGCGGTCTTGCAAACACATGGGATTACGGTCCCATCGGCGTTGAGCTGAAAAACAATGTAAAAAAAGCATGGTGGAAGAAATTCGTTTCCGAATCCCCTTATAACGTAGGCGTTGACTGCGCTATCCTCATGAACCCTCAGACATGGGTGGCTTCGGGTCATCTGGGCGGATTCTCGGACCCTCTTATGGACTGTAAGGACTGTAAGGAACGTTTCAGAGCCGACAAGCTTATCGAGGATTTCTGCCACGAGAAAGGCGAGGACATCACCGTTGACGGATGGTCCAACGAGAAAATGCTGGAATTCATCAATGAAAATAACATTCCCTGTCCTTCATGCGGCGGACATAATTTTACGGACATCAGACAGTTCAATCTTATGTTCAAAACATTCCAGGGCGTTACGGAAGACGCTAAAAACACAGTATATCTTCGTCCCGAAACAGCTCAGGGCATTTTCGTAAACTTCAAAAACGTTCAGAGAACATCAAGGAAGAAAGTTCCCTTTGGTATCGCTCAGATAGGCAAGTCCTTCAGAAACGAGATAACACCTGGAAACTTCACATTCAGAACAAGAGAGTTCGAACAGATGGAGCTGGAATTCTTCTGCGAGCCCAATACTGACATTGAATGGTTCAACTACTGGAGAACATTCTGCGTTGACTTCCTTAAAACTCTCGGAATGAAGGAAGAAGCAATGAGACTGAGAGACCACTCTCCCGAAGAGCTTTCATTCTACAGCAGAGCCACGACTGACATTGAATTCCTCTTCCCCTTCGGATGGGGCGAGCTCTGGGGCATTGCAGACAGAACGGACTATGACCTTACACAGCACCAGAACACATCAGGCCAGGACATGACATATTTCGACCAGACAAAGAACGAAAAATACATCCCTTACGTAATCGAGCCTTCTCTGGGCGCTGACCGTGTAACTCTGGCGTTCCTCTGCAACGCATATGACGAAGAGGTCGTTGGACAGGATAAAAACGGCAAGGACGACGTTCGTACGGTCCTGCACTTCCATCCCGCGCTGGCTCCCGTTAAAGCGGCTGTTCTGCCTCTTTCCAAAAAGCTCACACCTGACGCAGAGAAGATCTACTTCGAGCTCTGCAAAAAATTCAACTGCGAGTTCGACGACGCGGGAAGCATCGGAAAGAGATACAGAAGACAGGACGAGATCGGAACACCCTGGTGCATTACATTTGACTTTGATTCCCTTGAGGACGGAGCTGTTACAGTCCGTGACAGAGATTCCATGGAGCAGGAGAGAGTTAAGATCGAGGACCTTGTTAAATATATCGAGGACAGACTTGAGTTTTAATAGTTTTGGTTTTTATAGATTTTTATAAGACAAATAAAAAAGGGAGCCGTTTTTCCGCAGAGGATTAACGCTCCCTGATGGTGTTTTTGATCTTAGATGATAATATGGTTTTGCGGGCAAATCTTTTAGAGGAGAAGCATTATAATTCTTCCCGTTCTGACGGAAAATCAGGCAGACGTCCGTCTTCCATAAAATCGTCTGAAAATTCGTTAAGACTTTCCAGAAAGACTTCCCAAAGGGTTTCCGGATTTGAACTGATAACTTTTTTCATAGCATCATCTCCTTTATAAATATATATCATGCCGTATTATACTGCGTCAACTGTTACAGCGTCAATTAATCTGATTTTTGAGCATAAAACAGCGTGATTTGCGGGCAGTGCGGAACATAATATGTATTTTTTAAAATCATAACCGGTGCGTGAAAATTTTTATAATTATTTTTTTAATTACCAATGAAAAAAAGTATATGTTTATTTCTGGAAATATAGTATAATTAAAGTTAGAGAAAAAATTACGGACGCTTAACTGAAACGTTTGTAAACCGAAAGAAGGGAGGCTTCGGAAAAAGAGGAAATCAGTAGTTTTTACGACAACGCAATCCTTTTTTATCAGATTCCGGAAAGAATTTTCTGAAATTTGAATTTCCCTTTTTTGGGTAAAATGCTGAGTGAACTAAGAAATAATAATTTTAGGAGGGTTTTTTATGAAATACGTATACAGATTCCATGAAGGCAATGCCAATATGAGAAATCTTTTAGGCGGTAAAGGCGCCAACCTTGCGGAAATGACAGTTATGGGTCTTCCTGTTCCCGGAGGATTCACAATCAGCACAGAGGCTTGTACAGAATACAATAAAAACGGACATGAAATTACAGCTGAGATGGAAGCTCAGATCGAAGACGCTTTAAAACAGCTTGAGGCTGAAGCAGGCAAAAACCTTGGCGACAAGGACGATCCCCTTCTGGTTTCCGTTCGTTCCGGAGCAAGAATCTCCATGCCCGGTATGATGGACACAGTTCTTAACCTTGGTCTTAACGACGAGTCCGTTAAAGGTCTTGCAAATAAAACAGACAACGAGAGATTCGCTTACGACTCATACAGAAGATTCATCATGATGTTCGCTGACGTTGTTATGGGCGTTGACAAGAGAAAATTCGAGGACGTTCTTGACGCGTACAAGGAAAAAGTAGGCGCTGCATCCGATACAGACCTTAACGCTGACGACCTTAAGGAATTAGTAGTAAAATTCAAAGAGATCTACAAAGAGAACTTAGGAAACGATTTCCCTCAGCTTCCCAAAGACCAGCTTTACGCAGCAATCAAAGCAGTATTCGGTTCATGGGACAACCCCAGAGCTTTCGCATACAGAGAAATGAACGATATCCCTTACGAATGGGGTACAGCAGTTAACGTTCAGAGAATGGTATTCGGTAACATGGGCTGGGATTCAGGCACAGGCGTTGCATTCTCAAGAAACGCAGCTACAGGCGAAAACAAAGTATTCGGCGAATACCTCATCAACGCGCAGGGTGAGGACGTTGTTGCCGGAGTAAGAACACCTAAGGGCATTGACGAGCTTAAAACAGATTTACCCGAAATTTACAAACAGTTTATGGATCTTTCCAATAAACTTGAAAATCACTATAAAGATATGCAGGATATGGAGTTCACCATTGAAAGCGGTAAACTTTACTTCCTCCAGACAAGAAACGGAAAACGTACAGCTAACGCTGCTCTTAAGATCGCTGTTGATATGGTTAAGGAAGGTCTCCTTACACCCGATGAAGCGCTTCTTAAAGTTGAGCCCAAACAGCTTGAACAGCTTCTCCATCCCGTATTTGACGAAGCTGAACTGAAAGCTAAAGAGCCTCTGGGACAGGGACTTCCCGCATCTCCCGGCGCTGCAGCTGGTAAAGTTGTATTCACAGCTAAAGAAGCTAAAGAACAGGCAGAAGCAGGCGAAAAAGTCGTACTTGTACGTCTTGAGACATCACCCGAGGACATCGAAGGTATGGCAGCCGCTGAAGGTATCCTTACAGTAAGAGGCGGTATGACAAGCCATGCGGCAGTTGTTGCAAGAGGTATGGGCAGATGCTGTGTATCCGGCTGTGAAGATATTAAGATGAATGAAGAAGCTAAAGAATTCACATTAAGCGGAAAGACATTCAAAGAAGGCGACTTCATCTCAATCGACGGTTCAACAGGCAACATCTACGACGGCGAGATCAAGGTTACAGCTCCCAAGGCTTCCGAAGACTTCTCACTCTTCATGCAGTGGGCTGACGAAAAGAGAAAACTTAAAGTAAGAACAAACGCCGATACACCCGTTGACGCCAAGAACGCTCTTGAATCCGGCGCGGAAGGCATCGGTCTTACAAGAACAGAGCATATGTTCTTCGAAGCAGAAAGAATCAAAAACTTCAGAAAAGTTATTCTTTCCGACAGCGAAGAAGAAAGAAGAAAATTCCTCTGGGCAATCAAACCTTATCAGAAAGGCGACTTTGAGGGCATTTATGAGGTTATGGAAGAAAGACCCGTTACAATCAGACTTCTGGATCCTCCTCTCCATGAGTTCCTTCCCGATTCCGATGAGGAATTCACAGAATTAGCTAACGAAATGGGCAAATCCCTTGAAGAGATCAAGACAAAAGCTGTTTCATTAAGAGAGCTCAATCCCATGATGGGCCACAGAGGATGCCGTCTTGCAGTTTCATATCCCGAAATCGCTGAGATGCAGACAGAGGCTATCATCGAGGCAGCATTAAACGTATCCGCTAAGAAAGGTATCAAGATCGTTCCCGAGATCATGATCCCTCTTGTAGGAGAAGTTAAAGAGTTCGAGTTTGTTAGAGATATAGTTAAAGCTACAGCTGATAAGGTTATCGCAGCAAGCGGCAAGGAAATGACATACCAGATCGGTACAATGATCGAGATCCCCAGAGCTTGTCTTACAGCAGACGCTATCGCTAAAGAGGCTCAGTTCTTCTCATTCGGTACAAACGACCTGACACAGATGACATTCGGTCTTTCCAGAGACGATGCCGGCAAGATCCTTGCTGATTACAGAAAGAACATGATCTACGAATCCGACCCTACAGCTAAAATCGACCGTGAGGGCGTTGGCAAACTCATGAAGATGGCTGTTGAGAGTGCAAGACAGGTACGTCCCGACATCAAACTCGGTATCTGCGGCGAGCACGGCGGTGAAGCTTCATCCGTTGAATTCTGCCATATCATTGGTCTGAACTATGTATCATGCTCACCTTTCAGAGTTCCTGCCGCAAGACTTGCAGCAGCTCAGGCTGAGATCAACTTCCCCAGATAAAAAAGGGGAGCGAAATTCACCTTCGGTGAGCTAAATGTGACTTGCGTCACGCTGAAATGGCGATTCAAGCCGGACGGCGGATAGGGAAATCCTTTGATAGAGGATAATAAATTATAGTAAAAAAGCACTTCTGACAGTATGATTACCGTTGGAAGTGCTTGATTTTTTGCTTTGGGGTGTCTCCGGCGGCTTTCCGGCGGCTCAGGAGCGCTGCCCCTAAGAACCCGTGTAATAAGTACGGGGAAGGTAATTGGCGAAGCTAAAGCTAATCGAAAATCGAAAGTTTTACAGTATTTATTTCATTCTTCATACTGCGCCGAAGGCGCTCCTCCCGGAAATGACCCGGCGTTATGACAGATGCCTTCATATATCATAAAACTACAATGTGTCACTAAATAAAAACTTACACGTCATTTTCGGGATATTAGTCGTGCGAGTAATCGAGAAGCTTGATGTCCTCGCCCAGATCCTTCGCAATGAGTTCTTTCATTCTCTTCGCGAAAGGACAGGGGTATCCGATGGGTGTGCCTTTCTGGATGCAGGACGCGAACGCGATCGCCTCTGCGCCTCTTTCTACCAGCTTCCGCGCGCGGAGCACGGACTTTTTGGCGGGACAGCCGCCGCAGTTGCAGAAGCCCACAATCTCTATATCTTCATTGATTTCGGCAAAAGCGCCTTTTTTATTGCGGATGGCTCTGAAACAGCCTGTTCCGGGACAGAAATCCTCTGTCTGCATACATCTTATTATTCCAAGTTTCATAACTTTATCCTCCTCTTATTGCGTTTATTTGATTATACTATTCTTTTCGGACAGGGTCAATGTGTGCGCGAGGGCGCAATGAAGTTTGCTACGCAAATGAAGGAATGAAGCGCTTCGCTATGAAGCCGTCCCCTTTGGGGACTAATTAAGGTGAGAATCCGCCTGAAGTCGGATTCAATAAAAGTGCCTTCGGCACAGTATTGCGGTTTGCTTTTTTTTGGCGAAAAATTAGATTGCGAGCAAATTTAATACTGCCAATATCTTTCTGATACAAAAATCACGGGTCAAGGGGCGAAGAATGCGCCAAAGGCGCAATGAAGTTTGCTGCGCAAATGAAGGAATGAAGCGCTTCGCTATGAAGCCGTCCCCTTTGGGGACTAATTAAGGTGAGAATCCGCCTGAAGTCGGATTCAATTAAAGTGCCTTCGGCACAGTATTGCGGTTTGCTTTTTTTGAGAAAAATTAGATCGCGAGCAAATTTAATATTGCCAATAACTTTCTGATACAAAAATCACGGGTCAAGGGGCGAAGTCCCTTGCGGATTCTTAAGGCAGAGCCTTAAGCGGGTTCTCAGGGCAGAGCCCTGAGCCCTCGGAGAGTCCGCCCCTGAGCCATAAAACTTTTTTGTTTGGGCACAATACATCCGGAGGAGTGGTTTTATGTTTCTTTTGAATTTGGTTCTCTTTTTTCTGGGACGCTTCGCATTCCGTATCGTGTTCGTGCTCTTCGGCTGGGCCGTGGGAATTTTCATGGGCAGGACCACCGCAAGGGAAAACGTCCGTATATACGGTTTCACTGGGATTTCCGTTCTCTGGTCATATGTTGTGCTTTTTGGCGTACGCGGAATTTTGCGTATTTTGCCGGAGGACGACTTTCTTCGAATGCTTGTGAAGTGCCTTTTAACTGCGGGCATACTAATTTTCCCCGTTATCGGCGGTGTTTTCCTCTGCGGTAGGAAGGAAAGACTCCCGGATTATGCCCTCAGCGGTCTGAAGGGCTTTTTCTATTGCCCGATCATGTCTGCGGCTTTTGTTTTAATGATGATTTTTGGTATAATAATAACAGTAAAAAGGATTTTTTACAGGGAAGCGGTCCTTTTCCTTGAGTTCAGAACAAGTATGACAGAGGCTGAACTGAAAACGAAAATCCGAACGGCTTTTATGGATTTCGGCGGTGTTTCAGAGAAAAAAACACCTTTTGCATATTCCCTGCCAGTCAAAATTCTTTCCCTTATCAGAGAAGAGGATTTCTGCCTGAAGCGGGAGACCTTTCTCAATGGAAATTATTTTCGGATTTTTGTAAATAAGGACGATTTAATGATAGAGGGTTGTAAAAACAAATGCCAAACTGTTAAAATAAAGCTGACGGAAGAATTTCTGGCGGAAGAGATTTATTTCGCCAAAGGAAAAGAGTCTCTGGAAACGGAAAAAAGAGTTTTCAGAAGCTATAAAATGTGGCAGAAGGGTCTTTCGGGTCCGGAGGAATGCCTGAATTCGCTGGATGACATGAAAACTTGCATGGAATCGGCTCTTTTCGAGGACTGGGAAATCCTGATGCTCCGGATTTATATGTGCCGGGAAAGGATTCGGGAAGAAGGTGAGTAAAAATGCTCAGAGAAAAAATAGAAGAATACTGCGGGAAAAATGACCTTGCGTGGGGAGTTACGGACGCTGAACCTTTTCCGGAGATCGCGGAAGCTCTGGGCAAGTGCGCCGAGGACCTTTCCGGTTTCGTGTGCAGTGATCTGGAAAAGCGGATTTATCCCAGAAAAACCATGGAAAACGCGCAGTCAATAATTGTTATCGCCAAATCTTATAACAAAAAAATCGCATTTAAGCAGGACGGAATAATCAGGTGTAAAATCGCTCTCGGCTCCTTCGGAGAGGATTACCATGGTACTTTGCGGAAGCATCTGGATGAGCTGAAAAACATTCTGGCGGAGGACAGTCCCCATGGCGAATTCATATTTTATGTGGATACGGGTCCTCTGGACGACAGAGCCGTGGCAAGGCGTGCGGGTCTGGGCAATTTCGGGAAAAACGGAATGCTAATTACCGAAAAATACGGGTCGGCGGTGAATATCGGATACATTATCACGAATCTTGAGATTCCCAAGGATGAGCCTTTCGAAAGAGACCTCTGTAAAGGCTGCCGGAAGTGCATTGATGCCTGTCCCCATGGCGCCCTTCGGGAGGACGGATACGATTTCAGGAAATGTATCTCCTATATATCCCAGAAAAAAGGCGAGCTTGAGGACTGGGAAAAGGAGATTCTGGGAAATACACTGTATGGCTGCGACCTTTGCCTGCGGGCCTGCATATATAATGATAAATACATTGGAGAGGTTACGGATATTGACGAAATGTACCCTGCGGCGGAGAGTATCCTCGCTCTTTCAAACAAGCAGTTCAAGGTGAAATACGGCGAAACGGGCATAGGCTGGCGGGGACTTAAGATCATGAAGCGGAATGCCCGAAACGCGCTGGAAAAGGGGATGATTTACTGATGGGATACTGGAATTCAATGGGTCTTAAGGGAAGCGGATTTGAGGAAATGATAAATTTCACAAACGAGTTCCTGAAAAAACGGGGAGCGGCGGTCATCCAGAAAATACCTACACCCATAACTCCCGTGGAAATGAGCAAGGACAAAAGAACTATAACTTTAGCATATTTCGATAAAAAAAGCACGGTGGATTACATAGGAGTTGCGTCGGGAGTAGCGCTGGCATTCGACGCCAAGGAGACCACCCAAAAAAGCCTTCCGCTCCAAAATGTTCACGAGCATCAGATCGAGTTTATGAAAAGCTTCCGGGACAGCGGCGGAGTCAGCTTTCTGATCGTCAGCTTCGTTAAAACCGGCGAGATTTTCATTCTGCCTTTCGAGGTGCTGGAAGAGTACCACAGAAACGCCCTTGCCGGCGGAAGAAAATCCATACCTTACAGCGCATTTGAGCAGAAATACACAGCGGAGATCAAAATGGGCGGAATCATTGATTTCATAACGCCTCTGAACGTGTATCTTGCGGAGATTCAAAAGGAAAAAGAGAAATAGGGGAAGAGAAATGAAGATGCTTCGCGAATGAAGGAATGAAGCCGTTTCACTAATGAAGACGCCCTCGATGAGGGCTAATTAAGGTCAGAATCCGCTAAGCGGATTCAATTAAAGTGCCTTCGGCACGTGAAATGGTGTATATTTCGGCTTCAAATTCGGTTTGTGGCAAGCTAAAGTTTAGCCGATAACCTTCCCTTGCATATTACACGGGGTCAAGGAACGAAGTCTTATCCCAAAATGCTTCCGTTTTACTTCGTTTCTCTCCAGCATTTCGGGAGCCCCGAGCTTGCGGGGTTTGGGGCAGAGCCCCATAAACTAAATGGAGCTTATATATTGAAACTGTTGTATACATTTTCCCGAAGTATTTACTTTTAAGGTGCGATGGGCTATAATTAAAACTGTAAGGAGATGGCAGTATGACCCATATATACGCAGTCAAAGGAAACATAGTTGATATGGACACAGAGGCTATCGTAAATGCCGCCAATACGTCGCTTTTAGGCGGCAGCGGAGTTGACGGAGCCATTCACAGAGCGGCAGGTCCGGAGCTTCTGGCCGAGTGCAGAACTCTTAATGGGTGTCCTACGGGCCAGGCGAAAATCACAAAGGGCTATCGTCTTAACGCAAAATACGTGATACATACTCCGGGACCTATCTGGAGAGGCGGAAAGAAAAACGAGCCAGAGCTTCTGGCAGGCTGTTACAGAAATTCCCTTAAGCTGGCAGTGGAAAACGGTGTGAAATCAATAGCTTTTCCCGCTATAAGTACTGGAGTTTACGGATATCCCCTGAGGGAAGCCACGGAAATAGCCGTGAAAACAGTTGTGGATTTTGCAAATGTGGATAAGTCCGTTGAACGAATAGTCTTTGTTTGCTTTGATACCGCGACGCTTAGGTTATATGAGGACGTCCTGTCTCATTACATTGAGGGTTAAAATGTGGATAACCATTGACTTATTCACAGACTTACCCACAGGAAGCCCTGACGGGGTTTACTAAAGACTGCCGGAATACGGCACAAAAATATGGGGCGCGTAAAAATTAGAAAAGCTTTGCGCAAAAAGCCCTGAATTTCGAAGGGAGTTGATCTCATGCGTTACAATTTCAAAGAGAAAAATATCCAAATAGGTGACAGAACCAAGGAAAAAATTACAAAGAAGCTGGATAAACTGGAAAAACTGTTTACCGCTGACACACTTGCGACCGTAATGGTAGGCGAAGAAAGAATCAACTATATCGTGGAGGTTACAATACCTATTCACAGAAGAATGCTGAGAGCGGAGGCCATTGAACAGGACCTTATGGCGGCTGTTGACAAGGTTTGCGATATCCTTGAGGCTCAGGTCAAGAAGTACAAAAACAGAATGAGAACAAGGTCGAGACAGAACCACGCTTACAAGGACGAGTACGAATCCATTCCCGTTGATATCGATGATCTGGAAGAAGAAAGCGCGTTTAAGATCGAGAAGAACAAAAAGTTCGAGCTCATGCCTATGGACGCGGAGGAAGCCGTTATGCAGATGGAGCTTCTGGGACATAGCTTCTTCATATTCAGAAACAGCGAAACGGATATGGTAAATGTCGTATATAAGAGAAAAAACGGAACATATGGACTTATTGAACCCGAGGAATAAAAGTTATTCCCGAAAGGGCAAAAGGAGTTTTTAACTATAAAAGGCAGAAGAGTTGATCTTCTGCCTTGGTTTTTTTAGTGAATTATTAAGAATGTTTTGGTGCGGCATAGGCCGTTAATTAGTCATCCGCCTCAATCAAATCATGTTCTTCAAGTTTTGCTGTTCCGTTTTTTACTCTTTCTATAACTGACAGAAGGTGTTTCATATTGCTTTCTGAATAAAACAGGTCGTCTTCCTCTGTATCGTTAGAGGCGGAAACTTCGAAAGGGATTCGTCTTTCATTGCCCACTTTTTTGGCGAAAATGGTAAAGGCGGCGCTCATGGAAAGGCCCATATCCGCGCAGGCAAGCTCCATTTTCTTTTTTACGTCTGTGTCTAATTTAAAGTTTACATTTAATGTATTTGCCATGCTAAACACTCCTTTCAAAAAAATTATATGTCAAAGGAAAGAAGCAAGAAAAATTCTTTATTTTTTCTTTGTTATTTATTGGAAGAACGAAAAATATTGAAAAGATTTCCGGAGTATTTTAAAATAATATATATAAACAGAATCGGAAAAGAAATTTTGTTAAACAAGGAGGAAACATATATGGAAAGAACACTGGAATTACTGCGGGAATGCGGAGTTTTCTATCTTGCAACAATGGACGGGGATCAGCCCAGAGTGCGGCCCTTTGGCGCGGCGTGTATTTTTGACGGGAAGCTTTATATTACCACAAGCAATAAAAAAGAGGTTTTTGCCCAGATGACGGCTAATCCCAAGATCGAGATAAGCGGTATGGCGGGAGAGAAGTGGATAAGACTTTCTGCTGAGGTCGTGCGGGATGAGAGGCGTGAGGCGCGGACGGCCATGCTGGAGGATAATATTGTGCTCCGCACTATGTATTCCGAGGATGACGGGAATATGGAAGTCCTGTACCTGAAGAACGCAAAGGTTTCGTTATGCTCATTTGAAGCGCCTCAGGAAGACTGGGAGTTTTAAGCACCCGGAGGGCGCAGTGAATAATGAATAATTATGGTGAGAATCCGCCTTTGGCGGATTCAATTAAAGTGCTTCGCGCTGAATAATGCGGATTTTCGGGATTAAAAATAAAGCACATCGGGAGTTTATGTTTACCTGATGTGCTTTTTTGCGCAAATTTTATGGTTTCAAAACTAATTAAAACTATTTGAAGTCAAAGACTTCGTTTCCGTTTCTGTCCAGATTGTATACCAGCATAAATACTTCGTTTTCGGGCATATCATATTTTTCAGCAAGCTCTTCGGGGTATGTAAGCTTTAATGTGTAAAGCTTTCCGTTTTTCAGGAAGCCGTTAATTTTAACGCATTCCTTGTCTTCGGGATAAGCTCCTGTGAGTTGGAAGCCGTGGCTGCCAGTGTATTTCAGGTCATATTCGGGGCCCAGTTCGGTTTCGGCTGTGTTTTTCGCGAATTCCTCCAATGTGTAGTCGTCTTCGTTTTCTTCGATCGTTACGGTAAACTCCGCGTCGTCGGTTTTGTTGACGTATTTGGCTGAGCCGTCCGATGAAGCGGATTTTTTAAGCTCAAAGCCGTTGGGGTAGTAGATTACCGCGTTATTTTCCTTATCGTCGTATACTGCCTGGTTTCCTCCGGCCTTGGGAAGGTCCTCGCGCCAGAGCTCAAGCATTTTTTCCTCTATTGATTCATCTGTTGCCGTCTCGTGAAGTATGCTGCTTTCATATTCGTTTTCTTCGGGCTTATTTTCGTCGGTTTCGGTTTTTTTATTGTCTTTGCCTTTGGTTTTTTCTTTGGTTTCCTGCTGAATTTCCTCAGAGGCCGTCTCGGCCGTCTCGTCTTTTTTACCGCAGGCGGAAAGGGCGATCAGGCAGGCTGAAAGCAAAAGAATTGTGACAAATAATTTCTTTTTCATACATAAAAACCTCCTTCGATAAAATTTGCAGATTCAATGTAAGGCAAAGGAGACAAAATGTCAATCGGATTAGGGAAAATGTAAGGATTTCTTAAGCAAATCTTTTGCATAATATTCTGCCGATAAAGGAGGTTTTAATTAAAATATACATAAATATGCGGGATTTGTGCAAATATATGCAGATGTACGCGGCATGGCGAATATGCCCGAGACACGGCGCATGGACAATTGTATCTGCTATAAGAATGTAAGAGATTTTTTTAACATGGATTTCAAAAGAGTAAAAAAGATAAACTTTTATTGTTTTTATTGAGTATTTTAATAAAATTCTCATGGCCGGAAAAGTTAATTTGATAATAGTAAACCAAAGAATCGGCATCTAAAAAGTGAAAAAGTCAACAAGATAGATAAAAAATGTTTTTCTTGCATAAAAGTTTATAAAAATTTGGATTAATCTTTTTTAATTTAGTGAAAATAGCTGTTTTTTGTCTTTAGGGCGGTTATGCGGTTGACTAAAATTTTGTGGAATGATATTATCATAGATATCATAAGGTAGATTTTATATTTTCAAAATATTTTATACATTTTACACAGGAGGTATTTCGATGGATAGAGTATATAATTTTTCAGCAGGCCCTTCTATGCTGCCTGTAGAGGTTCTTGAGCAGGCACAGAAAGATATGCTTTGTTATGGAAAATCAGGTATGTCAGTTATGGAGATGAGCCACCGCTCCAAAGATTTCGAAGAAATTATTGAGACAGCAGAGGCAGATCTTCGCGAGCTTATGAATATTCCCGACAATTACAAGGTATTGTTCCTTCAGGGCGGCGGATCAACACAGTTTGCAATGATCCCCTTAAACCTTTTCAGAAATTCTAAAAAATGCGACCTTGTAAACACAGGACAGTGGTCAAAGAAAGCTATGTCCGAAGCTAAAAGATACGGAACAGTCAATGTTGTGGCTTCTTCAGAGGACAAGACATTCACATATATACCTAAACTCGACCCCAAGGATTTTGATCCCGAGGCAGATTATTTCTATATCACATTAAACAATACTATTTACGGAACAAAATGGAACAAACTTCCCGAAACAGGAAACGTTCCCCTTGTTGCTGACGCTTCTTCAAACATTCTTTCCGAGGAAATCGACGTTTCCAAATTCGGACTTATTTTTGCAGGCGCTCAGAAGAACATCGGACCCGCAGGTGTTACAATCGTTATCATCAGAGAGGATTTAATCGGACACGCTCTCGATTTTACACCTACAATGCTTAACTATGAAACTCATTCAAAAGAGAATTCATTATACAACACTCCTCCTACATACTCAATTTATGTAGCAGGCCTTACATTCAAATGGTTAAAGGCTATGGGCGGAGTTAAAGCCATGGAAAAGATCAACAGGGAAAAAGCAAAGATCCTTTATGATTTCCTTGATAACTCAAAGCTTTTCAAGGGCACAGTAGTTCCCGAGGACCGTTCTTTAATGAACGTTCCCTTCGTTCTTCCTTCAGAGGAGCTTAACGAAAAATTCATCGCTCTTGCAAAATCCAAAGGCTTTGTAAACTTAAAAGGACACAGAACAGTAGGCGGAATGCGCGCAAGCATCTACAACGCAATGCCCGTTGAAGGAGTTAAAAAATTAGTTGAGCTCATGGCTCAGTTCGAGAAAGACAATTTATAAGAAAGAGGTAAAGAAATGTATAATGTACAAACCCTTAATAAAATTTCCGAAAAAGGATTACAGTATTTAAATCCCACAACTTTCGCTATTGCCGATGAAATGGATAATCCCGACGGCATTATCGTAAGAAGCTTTGAGATGAAGGATATGGAACTTCCCGAAAGCCTTCTTGCCATCGCGAGAGCAGGCGCAGGTACAAATAATATTCCCGTAAACAAATGCTCAGAGGAAGGAATCGTTGTATTCTTTGCTCCCGGCGCAAACGCAAACGCCGTTAAAGAGCTTGTTCTTACAAGCATCTTCCTTTCTTCCAGAAAGGTAATCGAGGGTATTGAATGGACAAAAACACTCAGAGGAAAAACAGGCGTTGACAAAATCGTTGAGAAAGAAAAATCTCAGTTCGCAGGCCCTGAAATCGCAGGCAAAACTCTCGGAGTTATCGGTCTCGGCGCAGTTGGCGTTAGAGTTGTAAACGCAGCTATCGCATTAGGCATGACTGTTATCGGATATGACCCTTATTTAAGCATTCACGCCGCATGGAACCTTTCCGGTCAGGCTATTAAGGCTGACAGCATCGAATCCGTTGTTTCACAGAGTGATTATGTAACAATCCATATGCCTCTTAACGACAGCACAAGAGGCTCCATCAACAAGGAAGTTTTCGATAAATTCAAAGAAGGCGCAAGACTTATCAACCTTGCAAGAGGCGAGATCGTTGACTCAGAGGCTCTTAAGGAAGCTCTTGACAGCGGAAAGATCGCAGGATATATCACAGACTTCCCCATTGACTCGATCATGGATATCGACAATGAAAACCTTATCATGATCCCTCACCTTGGCGCGTCCACACCCGAATCCGAGGAAAACTGCGCTGAAATGGCAGCTATTGAAATCAGGGATTACCTTGAGTACGGCATCATCAGAAATTCCGTAAACTTCCCTGACTGCACAGACCCTTACACAGGCGGAACAAGAATCGGCGTTCTTCATAAAAACGTTCCCGGCATGCTTGGAACAATTACAAATATAATGGCAAAACACGGTGTAAATATTGAAAACCTTGCCAACAAGAACAAAGGCGACTGGGCTTACACACTTATCGATACAGCTTCCCTCAACGGAAAGAACGAAGAGGTTATTAACGAGATCAAAGCAATCGATTGCGTAGTCCGCGCAAGAATAGTAAGAGAAAAATAAGATAGTAAAAGGAAGATAAATATGTCAGTTTTAAGACCCTTTAAAGCATACAGACCGGCGAAAGAGCTGGCGGCCAAGGTTGCGGCTCCGCCTTACGATGTGCTGAACACGGAAGAGGCAAGGGAATTTGTTAAGGGAAATCCTTATTCCTTCCTTCACGTGGATAAAGCGGAAATAGATATGGAGCCCGGAATCGAGCCCAAGAGCACTCCCGTATATGAAAAAGCAAGGGATAATCTCTATTCAATGATTGAAAAGGGAATTTATATCCATGACGAGAAACCCTGCTTCTACATCTACACTCTGGAAAGAGAAGGCAAGGCTCAGAGAGGCATTGTTGCCTGCGCTTCAATCGACGAATATATAGAGGGAAAAATCAAAAAGCACGAAAACACATTGGCGGCTCAGGAGCAGGACAGGATCAATCACGTAGATTACTGCAACGCAAATACGGGACCTATTTTCCTGGCCTATAAAGGGAAACTTGAGATAAATCAGATTCTGGATGACTGGCAGAAGGACCACGACCCGGTTTATGATTTTGTTTCCGAGAATAATGTGCGGAATATCTGCCACGTTATTGACGATGACGCTGTTATCACCAAGATTGCGGAGCTTTTCAAAGGCGTTGATTCCCTTTACATCGCGGACGGACACCACAGAAACGCTTCCGCTGTTAAGGTTGGTCTTAAAAAGAGAGAGGAAAACCCCGATTATACGGGAGAAGAGGAGTTTAATTTCTACCTCTGCGTGGTTTTCCCCAAAGACGAGCTTACAATTATAGATTATAACCGCGCGGTAACGGATTTCGCCGGCAATACAGCCGATGAGTTTATAGAAAAACTCAAAGACGAGTTTGAGGTATCTCCCATTACCGACGAAAAGAGCATAAGACCCGAAGCCAGAGGCGAGTATGCTTTTTACACAGAAGGCAAATGGTACAGACTTAAGGCGAAAAACACGGATACCATCGCGGACCCCGTTAAGAAACTGGACGTTTCCGTATTGCAGGATAGAGTACTGGATAAGCTTCTCGGAATCAAGGACCCCAGAAACGATGACAGAGTTGTGTTCATCGGCGGCGCGAGAGGACTGGAGGAGCTGACAAGGCTTGTGGACTCCGGAGAGATGAAAGGCGCCTTCGCGCTGTATCCCACAAGCATGGACGAACTGATGGAGATCGCGGATTTAGGCAGAAATATGCCGCCCAAGTCAACATGGTTCGAGCCGAAACTGAAAAGCGGAATTTTTATCCATACATTAGATTAAAAAATTGATATTAAAAAGTTTGGACAGATCAAAGTGGTCTGTCCAATTTTAATTTCCGTGAATTTATGTGCGCAAAAACTTAGGGGCGCTGCCCCTAAGAACCCCGTTCAGGGCTCTGCCCTAAAAACCCGCAAGGGATTTCATCCCTTGACCCTGTGTAATAAGCATAGGAAGGTTATGAGCTATTAAGAAGTTATTCGAAAATCCGATTTTTTCAATATACTTTATTTTTCAGTGCGAAGCACTTATATTAAATCTGCTGAA
>JAFWDD010000040.1 GCA_017534115.1 Bacillota bacterium
TACATACTGTAAAATTTTTGATTTTCGATTAGCTATAGTTTAGCCGATAATATTCAACAACCCCGTCGAAAACTTCCGATTTCGAAAAACTTCAACAAATCCAATAACCTTCAACAGGAGGAACGAAGCTCGTACATGGAGTCAAGGGGCGAAGTCCCTTGCGGGTTCTTAGGGCAGCGCCCTAAGCCCTCGGAGAGTCCAAGTAGAGCAGAAAAAAGAGGATACATCGCGTATCCTCTCTATTTTTTATGCTTTTATAACATCATTCATGGAATACATTCCGGGAGCTTTTCCTTTCAGGAACATAGCCGCCTTTACAGCACCCACAGCGAATATATCCCGGGAAAGAGCCTTGTGGTTTATCTCCAGGATCTCATTTTTGCCGGCAAAAATAACATCATGGTCACCGGGAATAGTTCCGCCTCTTATGGCATGTATACCCATTTCGTATTTGTCCCTGGCCTGTCTTCTGCCTGTGCGGTCGTAAATGTATCCAAGCTTGTTGTCCAAAGTCTCATTTATGGCATCGGCGATTGCGAGAGCCGTTCCACTGGGAGCGTCAGCCTTCTGGTTGTGATGCTTTTCGACTATCTCAATATCGAAATCCGAAGCGAACAAAACTTCTGCAGCCTGCTTAACCAAATCAATGAGAAGATTTATGCCAAGAGACATGTTTGCCGAACGAAGAATGGGAATGGTCTTTGACGCCTTATCCACCATCGCTAAAGTTTCATCAGAAAGTCCTGTTGTGCAAAGCACCAAGGGGAGCTTCTTTGCCTCGGCATATTCTATTATGGCAGGCACTGCCGCCGCTATTGAAAAATCTATTATTACGTCTGCGGGAACATCACATTCAGAGATGTCCGTAAAAACGGGGTAGGTCGCCTCAACAGAAACCTTGTCTATTCCGGCAGCAATGTTTATATCCTCTGTCTCAGAAATAATCCTGTCCAGAGCCTGACCCATTTTACCCGCAATACCGTGGATTATTACATTGGTCATGATTTTTCTCCTTATTTAATGAGTCCGAAATTCCTCATGGAAGCCTCAAGGCGTTTGTAGTTTGCTTCTTCCATGCTGGTAAGGGGCATTCTGCCGATTCCTGCATCGAAACCGATCATGTTAAGAGCAGCTTTTACGGGAATAGGATTAACCTCGCAGAAAAGAGAATTAATAAGGTCAATAGCCTTTACCTGCATTTCAGCTGCTTCTTTAACTTTGCCCTCAAAGAATTTCTGAGTCATGTCGTGAGTGTACTGAGGAGCTACGTTTGCCAGAACGGATACAACGCCTTTTCCGCCTAATGAAAGCACGGGAAGTATCTGGTCGTCGTTTCCTGAATAAATATCGAAATCAGGTCCGCAGAGAGAAGCGATCTCGGCAACCTGAGAAAGATTTCCGCTGGCTTCCTTTATACCGATAATGTTTTCTGTTTCCGAAAGCTTTAAGCATGTGGAAGGAGCAATATTAAGTCCTGTTCTTCCGGGTACGCTGTAAAGGATTATGGGAACATCAACATTGTTTGCTATTTTATTGAAGTGTTCGATAAGACCCTTCTGTGTTGTTTTGTTATAGTAAGGAGTTACAAGCAAAAGTCCGTCTACTCCTGCTTTCGCGCAGCCTTTAGCAAGCTCTACGCCGTGCGCTGTATCGTTGCTTCCTGCGCCTGCCAGAACGGGAATTCTTCCATTAACAACGTCAACTGCGAATCTTACGCATCTGATCTGCTCTTCATCTGTCATAGTGGAAGCCTCGCCTGTGGTTCCGCACGCGATAATAGCGTCTGTGCCGTTAGCGATCTGGAACTCGATAAGTCTTGCGAACTCATCATAATTTATCTGGAAATCCTTTGTAAAGGGCGTTGCTATAGCTACTCCTGATCCTGTAAAAATTGACATACAAATTCCTCCTTTATACTTTTATGAGTTACTGCATGGAATTTATAACGATTTCAGCTATCTGAACAGCGTTTGTAGCCGCTCCTTTTCTGATGTTGTCCGCAACTACCCAGAGGTTTACGCCGCTGTCAACACTTTCGTCTCTTCTTACTCTTCCTACGTAAACTTCGTCTGTTCCTGCCGCGTCAAGAGCAAGAGGGTAAACGTCCTTTGAAGGATCGTCTGTTAATACGATACCGGGAGCGTTTTTAAGAGTTTCTTTAAGCTCGTTGATGTCGAAATCCTTGTTGAATTCAACGTTGATGGATTCACTGTGGCTGTTGAATACGGGAACACGAACTGTTGTAGCCGTAACCTTCAGATTGTCGTTGTGGAGGATTTTTTTCGTTTCATCGATCATTTTCTTTTCTTCTTTTGTATATCCGTCATCCATGAATACATCGATGTGAGGGATGCAGTTTCCTGCGATAGGATGAGGGAATTTCTTGGGGTCTTCGCCCTTAAGTCCGTTTTCAAGATCCTTCCAGCCTGCCATGCCTGCGCCTGAAACAGCCTGATATGTTGAATATACAACTCTTTTGATGTCATACTTGTCAGCTAAAGGTTTAAGGGAAACAACTGCCTGAATAGTGGAGCAGTTGGGGTTTGCGATAATACCTTTGTTGAGCTTGATGTCCTCGGGATTAACTTCGGGAACAACAAGGGGAACTTCGGGATCCATTCTCCACTGAGAACTGTTGTCGATAACGATACAGCCTTTGGATGCTGCGATGGGAGCGAATTTTTCGCTTACGCTTCCGCCTGCTGAGAAAAGAGCAACATCAATGCCTCTGTCAAATGAATGCTCTGTTAATTCTTCAACTACATATTCTTTATTTTTAAAAGTAAGAGTTTGCCCTGCGGAACGTTTAGACGCGAACACATAGAAATTTTCAATGGGAAGGTCTTTCTCTTCCAATACTTTAAGGAAGGTTCTTCCAACCATTCCTGTTGCTCCAACTACTGCCAAATTTACTTTCTTCATAATTTTCACCTCATTAAAAAATAATATAATATAACATGGAATGCGCTTGTAGCGTGAGAGGAAAAAATCCCCATATAACGAAAAAAACCGGCTTAAATCTGTGCCGGCCTATGCCAATTCTCAATGAACCGACATAAAATCAGCAGCACTCCATCAACTATTCTTGATGACAGTCCGAGGGCTATTAACCAACGACCCGGAGGTTCCAAAAAAAGGGTTTGGAACGACCTCGGCAAATATTCCTTTCAATATAAATCATCTGCGCCCTTGAGCATCCTTATATTTACTGATAATATCTGCGCCTCTGCATTTATCTTTTAATAATCCTAACATTAATTCTTATGCATGTCAAA
>JAFWDD010000005.1 GCA_017534115.1 Bacillota bacterium
AAAAAAGCACACACAGCTTTTTACGTTCAGCCATGTGTGCAGCTATAAGGGGAAGAAGTAGAAAGAATGTTATAGTATGGGGGAAATAACATCCTCATTCACATTGTTTCCAGAAGAGAAATTTTTATTCACAGGTTTATTTTAAATTTTTAAAAACTGCAGATACTGATACTGTTGTTTTACAGGCATTAAAGGAGGAAAAATAAATGATAACAAAGGTAAATTCAAAAAACTTCGATGAGGAAGTACTCAAATCCGAACTCCCCGTTTTAGTGGACTTTTTCGCTGTATGGTGTGGTCCCTGCAAAATGGTTTCTCCCGTTATTGACTCTCTGGCAGAGGATCTTGACGGCAAAGTAAAGGTATGCAAGCTGGATATTGACCAGTCCATGGATATTGCCATAAAATACCATGTTATGAGTGTGCCTACGCTTATGCTTTTCAAAAACGGCGAGGAGGCTCACAGAGTTTCGGGAGCAATGCCCAAAGAAATGATTTTAGGCGAGTTTGGGGAGTTCTTTTAATCCTTAAAAACCACAAGCATGAAAATACCCGTGAGGACAAAAAACTCACGGGTATATTTTTTATTTTTTTCCGTAAAGAACGGCGGAACCTGTTAGTCCAAGAAGCTTTGCCTCTTTTTCCGTCATGAAAAGTCCATGAGCCGTATCTATAAGTTCGGCGTGCTCGTATCCCATGGATTTGAGTTTTTGGACAAAAGCGTTCATATCGCCGTATTTTTGATTTGACATTATATCGTGTATGGCAAATGTGCCGCCTTTTTTCAGCACTCTCAGAGTTTCCAAAAGAAGCTCCTTTCTGTCGCTGACCGGAATGTTATGGTATACATAATTGCTCACCACCAGATCAAAGCTTTCGTCGGGAAAGTCAAGTTTTACGGCGTCGCCCTGCATGAAAGAAGTGTTTTTCACCCCTTCGGCCTCCGCGTTTTTCTCGCAGACCTCTTTGCTGAAGGATTTGTATTTTTTGCCCCATTTATCCATTCCAATCATTTCACCTTTTGGGAATCTCTTCGCACAGGCAATGGCAAGAGCTCCGCTTCCACAGCCTACGTCAAGACCCTTTCCGCCGTCGGGAAGATACGCATAGCTTGCGGTGCCTTCAATTATCTGTTTTGAAAGCTTTCTTTTGCCATTATATGAAAACTTGCGGTACATGATAAAAAACCAGATAGTCAGGACAGCGAAAACCACTCCCAGCGCAAGGAATATGATCCAAAGGGCTGTGTTTGCCGCTCCCGCGCGAGGGAAACCGGTTATGATGAAAACGGCGAATAAAACAAAGCATATTATGGCGATCCAGAGAAATGACATGAGCATGCCCCTGGGCACCCAGTTTTTATAGTCGGGTTTCATAAGGAGTCCTCCTTTGCGTGTTTTGCGGAACAGTTTTAAATTCCACACTTTTATTATATCCTTTCCGGTATGCGTTCACAATACCCGAAAAGCGATAAAAACGCCCGATAAAACATCGGGCGCATATTTTCAGGTTTCATTATACCATTTTTAGAATTTTTCAAGCTTCCACTTGAATACGCTGCAGCTCTTACATCTGAGCACAGGCGCTTTAACCGTTATTGTTCCGCAGTTTGTGCATACGTAATAATTTCCAACGCTTATAGCCGAGCTGGTCAGGTCACCTGTCTCATCAAAAATCATTTCCTGATATGTGTCGGCTTTGAAGCATCTCAGCATTCCGTTATATACATCGGCAATTCCTTCCTCTGCCGCCGTGCTTGAAATGTTAGGATAAAAATCTCTGCTCATGTAATACTCATGCTCGCGGGCTTTTTTAAGGTTTTCCTCTGTGGTTCCCACTTCGTCTATATCAATGGACTCGGGATAAGGAAATTCCGGGTCAGCCTTGAGGAGTATAGTATAAAGAGCCGTGGTCTGAATGTTGTCGGACTCTGCCATGGCGCCGAAAAATCTTGCCGCCTCGGGATAGCCGTCTTCTGCTTCCTTTACCTCTTCGTTAAAAGCCTCAACTATATCCGAACGCACCTGATCGCTGGCATCCGTTATATTAAGCTGGTGAGCCTTCTGCACGCTCATGAATATGGCAAGCACTACCATAAATATGGTAGGTATTAATTTTATAAGAAGATCTCTGCCACCATTATAGTTTCCAAATTGTCCTGTCTGCATTTCAATTCCCTTTCAATTTAATAATAAAATTTCTGTATTTTATTATCTATCATAAAAACAAGTATGTCAAGGGCGTTTTTTATACAATTCCGCAAAAAAACCTTAAGTTTAAAAACTCCTGCTCCTGTTCCTTGATATAAAATCCAAACCATGATAAAGTGTATCCTAAAAGGAAGTGATTTTTCTAAATGAACATGGAAAAGCTGGTTTTCAGGGCAATAATAACTTTGGTAATCATACTGGCTGTTTTTATTGCGGCCGGTTTATACAACGGTCTGAAAATCCAGAAATACACCATTGACTCCGAAAAAATCAATAATCCCATAAGAATAGCCCAGATTTCGGATCTGCATTCCTGCGGGTATGGAGATAATCAGGAGAAACTGATAAACGCCATTGACAGGCAGAGACCTGATATTGTGGCGCTTACGGGAGATATATTTGACGACGTGCTTTCGGATGAGAAAACCGAAATCTTTCTTAAGGGCATTGCCGGCAGGTATCCCATTTACTACGTAACGGGAAACCATGAATACTGGAGCGGAGAATACGCCTTTTCCATTAAAATGGACATTCTGAGAAAATACGGCGTGATCATTCTTTCCAACGAGCTCAGGACAATGGAGATAAACGGAGAGACCATTAATATATGCGGTGTAAATGATCCTTCTTCAAGAACTCTTTATCCGGATAATCCCATAAAATTCAATGAAGAGGTTGAGTATGTCAGGGAATTGTCCCGCGACGGAAATTTTTCCCTTCTCCTTTCCCACAGACCGGAGTTTATTGACTTATACGCCAAGCAGGGATTTGATCTTGTTCTATGCGGACACGCGCACGGCGGTCAATGGAGAATACCAAAGCTTCTGAACGGGTTATATTCGCCCAATCAGGGACTTTTTCCCAAATATGCCGGCGGCGTATACGAAAAAGGCAGCACAACAGTGGTAGTCAGCCGCGGACTGTCAAAGGAATCCTCTAAAATACCAAGATTTTACAACCGGCCGGAAATCGTAATTATAGATTTGGTATAGGTACGCCTCCGACGGCTCAGGGCTCTGCCCTAAGAACCCGTCAGGGGCTCTGCCCCTGACCCCCGCAAGGGACTTCGCCCCTTGACCCGTGGAGTAAGTATAAGAAGGTTATCGGCTATTATCAAGTTAGTCGAAAATCAAAATTTTATCAAAACACTTTATTCTTCAGGGCGAAGCCCGACTTCATTATTCATTGCGCCAAAGGCGCACTTGTCCCTTGACCCTGTGTAATAAGTATCAGAAGGTTATCGGCTAAGTTCACGTTCTTCGAAAACCTGATTTTTTAGATTGTATGCTATGAAATTTATGCAATTATTCTTACTACATCAAAAATACATAACTAACGCAAAACAGGTATGACTTTCCGCCATACCTATTTTTTGATGAAATATCCGTTCTGGACGTATTTTGTTTCCTTTACTGTTATGAACGCTTTTTCAGAAGTTTTCATGACCAGTTTTTTCAGCTCTTTCAGTCTTTTGCTTTCTACTTCCGTGAAGAACATATATTTTTTATCGGAAAAATCAGACGCTTTTACTTCTACCACGGACAGACCGAAACCCGCTTCTCTGATGGCTTTTTCCAGAGCCTCTGCATTTTCGCAGACTATTATCTGGACTTCCATTTTGCTGTTTATGAGCTTCTCCGAAAGGATACCGCCTATGAGTGTGCCCGCGGCAAAGCCTCCCGCGTAAAACACTGCCGTAATAATGTGATTTCCTCCGGAGCTGAGAGCCTCGCGGACAACTATGAACCATATGAGCACTTCGAAAAATCCGCATACGGCCGCCGTACCGGATTTTCCCTTTACTGTGAAAACGGTTCTTATTGTTGCAAGACTTACGTCAACTATTCTGAAGCAGAAGAGCTGAACGCAAAATACTATCAGCGCTTTGTCTATAAGCGAAAAATCAAATACAAGCGAATCCATTAATATCCCTCCTCTCACTCGTTTCGCACCCTTATTCTAACACTTTAAAAATCTTTGAAAAGCTCTTATTATTAATAATTTCCTAAATATTTATTAACTATAAAATAAGATTATTCCTGTTGACCTTAAATACCATGAATGCTATAATAATTATCAGATAATACTTATTTTTCGTATTATTTCGGTAATCCAAAATCAACACAAATACTAATTAACAGGAGGTAATAAATATGCTTGACGCTAATGTTGCAAAACTTATAAATGAACAGGTAAACAAAGAATTATATTCCGCATATCTCTATCTTGATATCGCAAATTACTATACTGAAGAAGGTCTTGACGGATTCGCAAACTGGTACAACATTCAGGCTCAGGAAGAAAGAGACCACGCTCTTCTTTTCGTTAAATATTTACAGAATAACGGAATGAAGGTTACTCTTGAGGCTATCGCGAAACCCGACAAAACTTTAGATTCCATTATGGCGGCTTTAAATGTAGGTCTTGAGCATGAGCAGTATGTAACATCTCTCATCCATACAATTTATGACGCCGCATACTCCATTAAGGATTTCCGCACAATGCAGTTTTTAGACTGGTTTGTTAAGGAACAGGGCGAAGAAGAGAAAAACGCTGAGGATCTCATCAAGAAATATGAGCTTTTCGGACAGGATTCCAAGGGATTATATATGCTTGACAATGAGCTTGGCGCAAGAACATATTCCGCACCTTCACTTACACTGTAAGAGAGAAATTCTTTATAACAAAAAAATTAAAGGGTCTTTAAAGACCCTTTTTTTCATGCAAATCTAACTTTTATCTTCAATATATTTCTTTTCCTTTTTCATACTGTTCAGCGCGATTATAAATACGGCTGACAGAATCAGGACAAACCCCAGAATATCCAGAGGAACAAACTTTGATTTCAGCCACACGGCCGAAAAAACAGTTGCCGAAACAGGCTCCACGCAGGAAATCATGCTGGCCTTCGCCGGTCCGATTTTCTCCACGCCTATCATATAGAAAGTGTATGCCATTGCCGAGCCGATGGTCACTATGATTATTAGGAATAAAATGGTTTCGCTGTCGATAATAACATCCATTGCCCATGGCTTGAACATAAACATGGACACCAGTCCGCCGATGAGCATTCCCCAGCCCACAACAATGGGTGTGCTGTGCCTGCGGATAAGCTTTTCGGGGAAAACCGAATATACCATAAGCGCCACAGCCGAAAGAATACCCCAGAAAAGGGCTTTTTGCGAAATCGCGAAGGACGCAAAATTGCCGTGTGTGGCGATTACAAATACACCTGCTATGGAACAGACAAGAGCGATTATTTCGTATTTCAGAGGGTTTCGCCTTTCCGAAACGCAGACGAATATCATTATGAGAGCCGGCCCCAGATACTGCAGCACTGTGGCTATACCGGCGTTGGAATACTCTATTGTGGTAAAATATGTAAACTGGCTGGCGAAAATGCCGAATATACCGAAAATGATTATTCTGCGGATGTCATTTTTGTCCCGCCATATATCCAGAACGGCACCTTTCTTCCGAAAAGCCATGAAAATAAGGAGGATTATTCCCGCTCCCGTCATTCTTATGGGTACCAGCCAGGAAGATGTGGCGTTTTTATACATAAAAAGGTTCTGTCCGCAGGAGCCGGAAAAGCCCCAGCAGATTCCGCCGATTATTGTCAATATGTAGCCCATGTTCAAATTCCTGTCTTTTCCCATAAGTACGCCTCTTCTACTAAACTCCGCCGTCTTTGTGAATATGGACATTATACCCTATTATACGCGCCTTTTCAACCAATCCGAATTCAAAAAAATGACGCGAATATGTCACAAAAAATAAAAAAGCCCGAAAAATCGAGCCTTTTGCGCTGCGGATAACAGGACTTGAACCTGCATGAGCTAATCTGCTCACTAGAACCTGAATCTAGCGCGTCTGCCAATTCCGCCATATCCGCGTAAAATGTAAAAATAAAGGGGACTAACATCAGCAATGTTCCCCTTTGAAACGTGGGCGAGAAGATTCGAACTCCCGGCCTTCTGATCCGTAGTCAGACGCTCTATCCAGCTGAGCTACGCCCACATACCTTTATGTTACTGTGCTATTTTACAACTTTAAATTCGTATTGTCAAGAAAAATATGGATTTAACCTCTGAATCGGGCTGATTTTGCTTTTTGAAAGTTCAGTCAGCCCGAATTCGTTGTCTTCATAATTTATAAGAATAAATATCCGTTTATCAGCTGGGCATTTTCTCCTGCTCCGCAGCCTTTTTGCTGTCGGTTTTATATACGAAACAGGGTTCATCCGTGCCGAGGACAACACCCTTGGTTATTATACATTTTTCAACGCCTTCCATAGAAGGAACCTCGAACATCAAATCCTGCATGAAGCTTTCCATAATGGATCTTAAGCCTCTCGCGCCGGTTTCACGCTTCACAGCCATTTTAGCCACTTCGCGGAGAGCGTCCGGTTCGAAATCCAGTTGGATTCCGTCTATCTCGAAAAGATATTTATACTGAGCCACAATGGAGTTTCTGGGTTCTTCAAGAATTCTCACAAGAGCTTCCTCATCCAGACCTTCCAGCGATACTATAACGGGAAGTCTTCCGATAAGCTCGGGAATCATTCCGAATTTA
This sequence comes from Bacillota bacterium, assembly GCA_017534115.1. Lineage (GTDB taxonomy): Bacteria > Bacillota > Clostridia > Lachnospirales > Anaerotignaceae > RGIG5631. Next base: position 6,786 of record JAFWDD010000005.1, read on the forward strand.
AGCAGATCATGAGGCTCAACAAGGCTCATAAGCTCATTGGTGCTCTGGTCGTTTTTGCCGCAGCTTTTAGCTCCGAAGCCTATTACCTTTTCGCCTACTCTGGACTTGATTACATTTTCAATGCCCACAAAGGCGCCTCCGCAGATGAAGAGTATATCGCTTGTATCTATGCGTATAAACTCCTGCTGAGGGTGCTTTCTGCCGCCCTGAGGCGGAACGGAAGCTACTGTTCCTTCCAGTATCTTCAGAAGAGCCTGCTGAACGCCTTCTCCGCTTACATCACGGGTAATGGAAGGGTTTTCGCTCTTTCTTGTGATTTTATCTATTTCATCGACATAAATTATGCCGTGCTCCGCTCTGTCAATATCGTAGTCAGCTGCCTGAATGAGCTTGAGAAGGATATTTTCAACATCCTCGCCTACATATCCCGCTTCCGTAAGAGTTGTAGCATCGGCAATGGCAAAAGGCACGTTCAGAATTCTTGCCAGTGTCTGAGCAAGGAGAGTTTTTCCTACACCCGTAGGTCCGAGCATAAGTATATTGCTCTTGGAAACCTCTACATTGCTGTCTTTTTTGCTCATTATTCTTTTATAGTGGTTGTAAACGGCTACGGAAAGGACTTTTTTCGCCGCGTCCTGGCCGATTACATACTGATCCAGAGCCTCTTTTATTTCCTTTGGCTTCAGTATCTCAAGGTCTCCGAGGAAATTATTTACATTTTTATAATAGTCCTCTTCGAGAATCTCCGCGCAAAGCTCCACGCACTCATTGCATATGCAAACATCCCCGCTGGTGAAAAGCTTGCGCACACGTTCTTTTTCCTTGCCGCAAAAAGAACATCTGGACCTTTTGTCGTCTGATCTGTTTGAAGGCATTTATTCATCTCCTTTTACAGGTTTTTCAATAACGGCGTCAATAAGACCGTACTCCACAGCCTCCTGGGCAGACATATAATTATCCCTGTCCGTATCGCGCTCGATTACCTCAAGAGGTTTTCCTGTGTTTTCAGAAAGAATTTCATTAAGGCGTTTTTTGATTTTGATGATATTTTCGGCAACTATGCTGATATCCGACGCCATGCCTCTTGCTCCGCCCGAAGGCTGATGGATCATGATTTCGGAATTGGGAAGAGCGTATCTTTTGCCCTTTGCTCCGCCTGCCAGCAGGAAAGCGCCCATGCTTGCGGCCATACCGATACAGATCGTAGATACATCGGGCTGAATGTACTGCATTGTGTCATAAATGGCAAAGCCTGCGGTAACCGATCCGCCGGGACTGTTTATATAAAGGTTGATGTCCTTTTCCGGGTCCTCAGCCGCAAGGAATAAAAGCTGCGCAACAACAAGACTTGCTGTAACATCGTTTACCTCTTCGCCTAAAAATATGATTCTGTCTTTCAAAAGTCTCGAATAAATATCGTATGAACGTTCGCCTCTGCCGGTTTGTTCAATTACATAAGGAACTAAACTCATAACAAACCCTCCTGACATTTTTTTATTTATCCCCATACATCCGTTTTCGGGAAATCCCGATCTTTTTATTATTATTCCGCTTTTTCTTCTGCTTTGGGAGCAGCGGGAATTTCGATTGCTTCGTCTTCAATTAAATCGAAAGCTCTGTCAATAAGAATATCGTCTGTGAAAGCCTTTCTGCCTGCGTCGCCGATGGATTTTTCAAGCTTTTCAGCCTCCATGTTGTAGATTTTGGATAAATGCTCAAGTTTTTCTCTGTATTCCTCATCGGATACTTCCATGTTTTCAGCTTTCGCAATAGCTTCAAGAACGAGTTTGGCTTTTACGTTCTTTTCCGCAGGGCCTCTGAATTCTTCTTTAAGGCTTTCTTCTGTGTGTTTTGTATATGTGTAGTAAAGGTCGATGCTGATGCCCTGTCTTGAAAGGTTTTCCTTAGCTTCATCAAACATAGCCTCTACCTTTTCGTCTATCATGATCTGAGGTACGCCTACCTGCGCGTTTGCGCATACCTTATCGATAATAGCTGATCTCTTGTCGATTCTTCTCTTTGTTTCTTTGCCTCTTTCAAGGTTTTCCTTAATGCTTGCTTTGTATTCATCAAGTGTATCAAACTCGGATACATCCTGTGCAAATTCATCATTGAGTTCGGGCATTTCAATGCCGGTGATAGCTTTAAGCTCTACATCGAATACGGATTCCTTGCCTGCTACTGAAGGTTCATAATAATCATCGGGGAAAGTAGCTACAACCTGGAATTTGTCACCGATGGAATGTCCGCAGACTTCTTCCTCGAATTTATCAATGAATGTATGTGAACCGAGAGTAAGCTCTGTGCTGGGTGATGAACCGCCTGCGAATTCAACGCCGTCAATAGCGCCTTTATATGCAAGTGTAACTGTATCCTTCATCTGAGCGGGACGGTCTGTTACCTCGATCATACGTGAGTTTTTCTCGCGAACCTTGTCAAGCTCTGCCATAACTTCTTCTTCCGTTACTTCTGTAGAAGGGATCTCTACCTCGATGCCTTTATACTGGCCGAGAACGACATCGGGTTTTACATCTACGATTACTTCAAAGGAAACGCCGAATTCAGGGCTGATCTCCTTAACCTGAATGCTTTCGGGCTGAGCGATAACGTCAAGATCCAGTTCGTCAACAGCGTCTTCGTAATATTTGCCTGCCAGATATGATGAAGCCTCTTCATAGAAAGCTTCTTTTCCGTACTGAGATTCTACATATTTACGGGGCACATGACCTTTTCTGAATCCGGGAACGCTTAAAGAACCTTTTGCTCTGTTATACGCGTACTGAACGCCCTCTTCCAAATATTCGGGATCTAATTTGAATATAAAAGTTACTTTATTTTTCTCTTTGCTTACAATGTTTGCTTCCATTTAAAAACTGCCTCCTTAAATAATAAAATCCAACGATGTTTTTTCTTTTCAGATCTGTAATTTTTTATATTTTTCCGAATAAATCGCTGTTAATAAATTCAAATGTGCATAACAAGAAAATTATATCACAACCAACCAATAAAATCCAGTAAAAAATTTTCTGTGTGCCTCCGGCAACTCAGGACTCTGCGGATGCTTCCGGCGGCTCAGGGCTATGCGGATGCCTCCGGCGGCTCAGGGGCTGTGCCCCTAAGAACCCCATTTAGGGCTCTGCCCTAAAAACCCGCAAGGGATTTCATCCCTTGACCCTGTGTAATATGCAGAAGAAGGTCATCGGCTAAACTTAAAACTGACGAAAATCAAAATCTCAGTCGAAATACACAATATTTCACGTGTGAAGCACTTTAATTGAATCCGCATAACGGATTCTGACCTAAGCTGCGCTTGCGCAATTTCGCTCGCCACAGGCGAATTTAGCTGACCGCAGGGCAATTTAGCTCGGCTGAAAGCCGAATTTAGCTCTATCGCGCCATAGCGCCCTGCCCCTTGACCCTTCGTAATTTGGTCTATGTTTGTTATAATATCTCGATTACTACGTCTTCTATGTCCGCCTCGCTTATGAGCTCCACAAAGTTTATGACGTTGTCTATGGTGCTGTTGGCGTGAGCTTCGCTGTTTGATACGCAGGCAAAGCCAATTACGATGGATTTGTGGATGTCGTTATCCTCTATCTCCGCTATGGAAACGTTGAACTTGCTCTTGACCCGTTCAATGATCCGCTTCACAACACTGCGCTTTTCCTTAAGGGTGTTCACCCATGGCGCCCGCATATATATTTTGCATGTGCCTATAATCATAAAAATCACCTTTTAGAGTAAAAAATATCCGCAAACTGCGGATATGCTTCAATATAAATTCTTTTGTACGGCTGGAAATGATCCGGCTTGCAGTCCGAAGCTTTCGTCCAATGTGAATTCTCATGCATCAGAATATTTCGATTTTAATTCTTAGATAAACTAATTCTCAGCGCAAAACCAAAAAAACAGTCATCCGCCATGAATATTTGTGCACCGGAAAATTACAATTTCCAAAAAAACAAAAACGCACATAAATACAAAAAGTGCCCAGAACCGGAATCGAACCAGTGACACGAGGATTTTCAGTCC
>JAFWDD010000041.1 GCA_017534115.1 Bacillota bacterium
AAGAGCTTATGAGATTCCTGAAAGATGAGTAATTCCGGAGTTCATGAGATATAAAAACAGCATATACGGAACGTCCGGAAATTTTGTGTTTTCGGATGTTCTTTTGATTTATGGAGGTGTTTTGAATGGAACTGAAAAATCCAATGCTGGTTGTGAAAGATATAAATAAATCCGTTGAATTTTACAAAAAGGTTCTTGGATTGGACGTGATTTTGGATTTCGGAGCAAATAAAACCCTTGCGGGAGGACTTTGTCTGCAGACAGAGGATACATTCAGGGATTTCATAGACGGAAAAGATATTTCTTTCGGCGGAAATAATTTTGAAATATACTTTGAAGAGGATGATTTCGATAAATTTGCGGAAAAACTGGATGAATTTGATATAGAATATGTCCATCCCGTAAAAGAGCATTCATGGGGACAGAGAGTGGTTAGGTTTTACGATCCGGACAGGCACATTATTGAAGTAGGCGAGAATATGAAAAACGTATGCAGGCGGTTTCTGGACAGCGGAATGACTCCAGAGGAGACGGCAAGGTGCATGGATGTTCCTGTGGGGTTTGTAAAAGACAGCATGAAGGATTAAGTGTCAAAGCTGAATACTGAATTAAGGAAAAAACAAGCATCCGAAAAAACGGGTGCTTTTATGTTTTATATTATCAATGGGCTATACCCTGAATTATATCCGAGAATATGAGCATAGTTATAAATATTTCCGCCGAACCCAGCACAATATTGATTATGCCCAGAACTCTTGCGGGAATTCTCAAACAGCCCAATCTTTTTAATTTTGAGTTTGAAAATCCGACTCCCAGTATTCCGATGGGAATGCATGCAAAAAAGCACACAACGAATCCCAGATTGGCTGCGGTCTCAAGGAACGAACTCTCTGGCATATGAGGGAGAAGGGCCCAATACAGAATTATGGCGGCAAATCCCAGAGTTGGGATTTGAACGAAAAAGGGCCATTTTATTTTTTTCCTGTTCAATTCGGCTCACTCCTTATGTTCGGCATCACAAATCAATATTTATCTCGTATTTATCATTAATTAGTATGTAGTTTAAGCCGTGAGCCTCAGCGGATTCCAGATACTGCGCGTTATCTTTTATCACATTCTCCATAGTGCACTCGTCATCATTTAAACGCTTTTCAATGACGCTTTTGTATTTTTTTATGTCATCAAAATGTTTTCTTATGTAATACTCGCTCATTACAAGGCAATAATACCTTATATTTTCAAGATATTCCTTTTCAAAGTCATCCGGCCAGTCGAAGGGTATATAGCATCCTTCAATAATAAGGTTTTGGTTGTTTTCTATGGCGGTTTTGATAATTTCGTGAATTATCGGCCAAAGTAAGGCTGTAAGATCCGCGTCATTGCTCGCTGGGGTAAGGTCAGTATATCCGCTGCGGATCAATCCCATTTTCAAATGGTCGACTGATAAATAGGGATATTTATATTTTTCAAGGAGCTTTTGGGCAAGGGCAGTCTTGCCTGTATGAGACGCTCCCGTGATCATAATAATCATTTTTTCCATCACCGCAAATCATATATTCATAAAACAGGCTTTACAATTTGGTGTATCCTGTTTTTTTGATCAGATTTTTCAAAATAAAAAATCCGGTTATGAAAACCGGATTTTGAATTTTTGAAATTATTCTTTTGCTCTTCCCAGATATTCGCCTGTACGTGTATCGATTCTGATAACCTCGTTCTGGTTGATGAAAAGGGGAACGTTTACGTTTGCGCCTGTTTCAACAATAGCGGGTTTTGTTGCGCCTGTTGCTGTGTTGCCTTTGAAACCGGGCTCTGTGTCGATAACCTCAAGCTCAACGAAGATAGGAGGCTCGATACCGAAAACAACGCCTTCGTGAGAAAGGATCTTAACCATTTCGCTTTCTTTAACGAATTTAAGTGCGTCGCCTACATCTGCTGCGTTAACGGCGATCTGGTCATATGTTTCAGTATTCATAAAGTGATAAAGATCTCCGTCGTTGTAAAGATACTGCATATCTGCTCTGTCAATGTGAGCTGTGGGCATTTTTTCTGTGGGTCTGAATGTTTTTTCAACAACAGCGCCAGATCTGAGGTTTTTGAGTTTTGTACGAACAAAAGCTGCGCCCTTGCCGGGTTTTACATGCTGGAACTCCAAAATAATGTATATTTCACCTTCGTATTCAATAGTTACACCGTTTCTAAATTCACCTGCTGAAATCATATGAGAATTTCCTCCTTGTTTTTATGTATTAATCATGTGATATTGTATTCTGATTATAGTTTAAGATATATTGTAACATTTTTCAAGATTTTTTATAAACTTTTTTAAAACACTCAGTAATTTTTGTTTACAAGCATGAGGGCGACTCCATAAGAGCGCCTGGATTTCAGGCTTATACAAGGTTTCCGGATTCGGGGTGTTTCTTCTTCCACTTGAGATATCTTTTGTATACCATTCTTTCCAATCCTCTTTTGACCTTTGTCTGGATCTGGTCTCTGTTGCTAACAGGCTTAACCAGAATGGAAAGAGCCTTTGCGTTTTTTGCGCACCATACATCGGTAAAAAGCTGGTCTCCCACAAGAGCCGTCTCCTCAGCCGTAATATTCAGACTGTCAAGAAATTCCAAAAGCTTTTTCGCTTTGGGCTTGGAAGCTCTCGGAAGGGCATATCCGCCGATTTTTTCATTGAACAGGTCTGTGCGATGGTGGGTATTGTTTGATATAAAACAAACTTTAAATCCTTTTTCCATAAGATTCTTAAAAAAGGAGATTTCCTTAAACGAAGGCTCCGGAACATCATATGGCACCACGGTGTTGTCAATATCAAAGCAAATCAGGCGTATTCCCTTGGTTTTCAGAAGATCCAGAGGAAGATCGTAAATTGAATTTATATCTATTTCCGGATAAAATATTTCAAGCATAATAACCTCGATTGATTCATAGTTTTCTGAGTTTTTAATCTTTTTCATTATAAGCTAAGGAGGATAATTTGTCCAATTTTTTTATTTCATTATTTCATAATGTGCTGAAAATTTTTTCAGAATCAATTAAATTTCAGAATTTTGTAAGAAATGACAAAATATTTTGCTGAAAAAATAGCAGATAACGGGTAACCTAATATTAACAATGTACAAAAATATTTTTTGTAGTATAATTGATAATAAGCAAAAGTGGGCTTATTTCGGGGATTATTATCATTTTTTGTGCAATTTTGCAAAAAGATGATGATTTTTAACCGGAAACAAATTTAAGAAATTTTTAATTTTAGTCCTAAAAACTATTGCTGAAACAGGGTGATTTATAATAGAATAGTAATGTAACACTATTCTGTTACAAAACGCAAATGATGTATTTTTAACGTTGTTTTGCCGGGCAAGAAAAAGGTTGTTTGGCTGAAACAATGAAAAATAAGTACAAATTCTATTACAGAGGAGGATAGAATCAGATGTTAACATTTAAGAGAGGGGTTCACCCTCCGGATGAAAAAAGCTTTTCAGCTGAAAAGGAAGTCGTAATGATTCAGCCTGAAGTTGGCGAAGAGCTTTGTTTCCCTATGTCACAACACATCGGTGCGCCTTGCAAACCCACAGTCGCTAAAGGCGATTATGTAAAAATGGGTCAGAAAATAGGCGAAACCACCGGATTTGTTTGTTCTCCTATTTTTGCCAGCGTTTCTGGTACCGTAAAAGACATAAGACCCGTTTTAACACCCGGCGGAGCAATGTCACAGGCGGTAGTTATTGAAAATGACGGCAAAATGGAGCCTGTGGAAGGTCTTAACGTTCCCAAGGATTACACAAAAATGACAAACGAAGAGATCTGTGACGCAATTAAGGAAGCGGGAGTAGTTGGTCTTGGTGGTGCAGGTTTCCCTACACATATCAAATTGGCTCCTCCTCCGGACAAGAAAATTGACTATATTATAGTTAATGCTGCGGAATGTGAACCTTATTTAACAACAGACTATCGTATTATGCTGGAAGAGCCCGAAAGAGTTGTAAGAGGCCTTCAGGTAGTGTTAAAGCTTCATCCCGAGGCAAAAGGCGTTATCGGTATCGAGCACAACAAACCTAAGGCAATCGAATCAATGACAAAGGCCTGCGAAGGCATAGACAATATTTCCGTTGCTACCCTCAGGACAAAATTCCCTCAGGGCTCGGAAAAACACATTATTTACTCGATAACAAAAAGAGAAGTTCCTTCCGGCGGACTTCCCGCAGATTCCGGATGTATCGTTGACAACGTAGATACAATGGTTGCTATCGAAAGAGCTATCTTCAGAGGAAGACCTCTTATGAGAAGAATAGTAACAGTATCCGGCAGAGGTGCCGTTAATCCCGGAAACTACAAAGTACGTCTCGGCATGACCTACGGAATGCTTCTTGACAAAGTCGGCGGCTTCACAGAAGACACCGCGAAAATCATTTCCGGCGGCCCTATGATGGGTATCGCTATCCATTCGCTTGACACAGTTATGACAAAGACATCTTCAAGTATTCTTTGCTTCACAGAGGCTGAATCCCAGCTTCCCGAAGAGAGAAACTGCTTCAGATGCGGAAAATGCGTAAGTCACTGTCCTATGGGTCTTATGCCCAACGAGCTGAACAAAGCTGCTATTTACGGCGACCACGCAGGATTCATCGAATTCAACGGAATGGATTGTATCGAATGCGGAAGCTGCTCATTTGAATGTCCCGCTAAACGTCAGCTGGCGCAGTCAATCAGAGCAGAGAAGAAAATACAGATGGCTTTGAAAGCCAAACAGAACTAAGAGAGGGGAGATTTAAAACATGGCTAAAACATTTACAGTATCATCGACCCCTCACGTTCGTTCCAAAGAATCTATCAATAGCATAATGAGGGATGTTTTCATAGCACTCCTTCCTGCTACTGTAGTTGGTATCATAAACTCAGGGGCGTTAATGCCTAATGCGATCGTAATTACTCTCGTTTCAATTTTCGCATGTATCTTCTTTGAATTCATGTGGCAGAAACTCAGACACGAGAAAATTACAATCAGCGATATGTCCGCGGCAGTAACCGGACTTTTGCTTGCGATGAATATGCCCGCTTCAGCACCCGTTTGGATGCCTATCGTAGGCGCAGGCTTCGCAATTCTTATTTGTAAACAGTTATTCGGCGGATTAGGACAGAACTTCATTAACCCTGCACTTGCCGGCAGAGCTTTCCTTCTGGCTTCCTATCCTACATTAATGACTAACTGGGCAGGCACAAAATTCTATGATGCAGTGTCTGCAGCAACACCTTTAGCACAGCTTAAAACAGGTGTAAGCGCAATGACATACACCACAATGGACGCTTTCCTCGGAAGAGTTCCCGGCGCTCTCGGTGAAGTTTGTGCGCTCGCTCTTATTATCGGTGGCGTATATCTCTTAGTAAAGAAAATCATTTCTTGGAGAATACCTGTTATTTACATAGTTGTAGTATTCGTACTTACAGCTGCTCTCGGAAGAACAGGCGGACGTGTTCCCGTATATGAAATCTGCTCCGGCGGTTTAATGCTCGGCGCATTCTTTATGGCAACGGACTATGTAACATCTCCTGTAACTCCGAAAGGTCAGATGCTCTTTGCCGTAGGCTGCGGTGTACTGACAGCGTTTATCAGAAAATGGGGCGGATATCCCGAAGGCGTATCTTACTCAATCCTTATCATGAACCTGTTAGTACCTCTTATCGACAAGAACACAAGACCTAAAATCTTCGGGGAGGTGAAGAAAGCATGAGTAATAACGGAAAAAAGAATGTAGTCGGATACCTTATGGTAAGACTTTTTATAGTAGGCGTTGTTGCTGCTGCGATTCTCGGTAAAGTAGATGCCATTACAGCTGGTCCAATTGCGGAACAGTCCAGACTTAAAGAAGAAAATGGTATGATGGAAGTTCTTCCCGACGGTTCTGATTTTGAAATTATTGCCGATTCAACTGATGATTCCTTAGCAGGAAATTCAACGATTGAAGGCACAACAGTAAAAAAAGTTGCTAAATCCGGTGCAGGATACGTTCTTACAGTATTACCCGGCGGATTCGGCGGAGATATTAAAATGATGGTTGGTATCGATAATGACGGTGTTATTCAGGGCGTTCGTATTCTTGAACATGCTGAATCCGCAGGACTTGGTGCTAAATCTACAGAACCTGAGTTTTACACCCAGTATGACGGCTTATCCAGCGGCGGATTGGCTGTACAGAAAGACGGTGGCGATATTGTAGCTATTACAGGTGCAACAATCACATCCAGAGCCGTAACAAGCGGTGTAAACGATGCATATAGCTGGTTTGAAACGAATGGAGGTGCTTTCTAATGAGAAATTTCGCTAGGACTTTAGTAAGAGGCCTCTGGGAAGACAACCCCGCAATCATGCAGGTAGTCGGCATGTGTCCTTTGCTTGCCATTTCTTCAAACGCGCTTAACAGCTTATCCATGGGTCTTATGGCAACAGCAGTATTATTATGTTCAAACATATTCATTTCACTGCTTAGAAAATTCATACCCAATGAGGTTCGTATCCCTTGTTTCATAGTTATCATTGCAAGCTTTGTAACAATCGTACAGCTGTTCCTTCAGGCATTCCTTCCTGAATTGAACGAATCTCTTGGATTATACATTCCTCTTATCGTTGTTAACTGTATCATTCTTGCGAGAGCAGAATCTTTCGCATACAAAAACAACGTAGGATTATCAATTGCAGACGGTATCGGTTCCGGACTGGGATGGACAATAGGTATTACACTTTTAGCTATTATCCGTGAGTTCATCGGTGCAGGCACATTCTTCAATCACCCTGTACTTCCCAGCGGAGCTACAACACTTCTTTTCATCCTTCCTCCCGGAGCTTTCCTTACATTCGGCATGATCATTGCTGTGGTTAACCACAGAAAAGGAATCAGACTTGCAAAGAAAGCAGCGAGAGAAAAAGCGATGGAATTAGAAAAAGCAGCGTAAAGGAGGGGAAAATAGATGCATCAACATATTAATTTATTCTTATTATTGTTGTTCGGCATATTCGTAAACAACTACGTTATGTCTCAGTTCTTAGGTATTTGCCCCTTCCTCGGAGTTTCGAAAAAGGTAGAAACAGCAACCGGCATGGGCGTAGCCGTAATCTTCGTTATAGTTATCGCCTGCGCGGCAACCTTTGTTATCTACAATCTTATATTGGTACCTTTAGGGGTTACATACCTTTATACAATTGCGTTCATTCTTGTAATCGCATCACTTGTACAGTTAGTTGAGATGTTCCTGAAGAAGAGCTCACCCGACCTTTATCAGTCACTGGGCGTATACCTTCCCCTTATCACAACAAACTGCGCGGTTCTCGGTGTAGCAGTTGTTAATATGCAGAACAATTACACATTTGCTCAGGCAATCGTAAACGGTGTCGGCGGTGCTGTAGGTTTTGCGTTCTCGATTATCGTATTCGCGGGTATTCGTGAAAGAATGGAGCACAACAAGATTCCGAAAGCTTTCAACGGATTCCCCATGGCATTTGTATCTGCCAGCATTATGTCAATAGCTTTCCTTGGATTCCAGGGATTAATCAAAATATAAGAAGGGGGACTTAAAGAATGTCTGTTATTAATTCAGCAATAAGTATTGCTATTCTTGGTATAGGCTTCGGCGCTTTACTTGGTGTGGCAAGCGTTAAGTTCCACGTAGATGAGGATCCCAGAGTGGAGGCTATTTTAGAGGAACTTCCCGGAGCTAACTGCGGCGGCTGCGGATATCCCGGCTGTCCCGGTCTTGCGTCAGCGATCGCTGAAGGCAAAGCTCCCGTAAACCAGTGTCCTGTAGGCGGCGCAGCTGTCGCAGCAAAAATCGGCGCAATCATGGGCGTTGAAGCAGGATCAACTGAAAAAGTAACTGCATATGTAAAATGTCAGGGTAAATGCGGAGTTGCTGTTGATAAATATAATTATGACGGTATTTCCGATTGTGTTATGGCATCACAGCTTGCAGGCGGCGCAAAAGGCTGTTCATTCGGATGTCTCGGTTTAGGATCTTGCGTAGCAGCATGTGCGTTTGACGCGATCCATATCGTAGACGGAATCGCAGTAGTTGATAAAGATGCCTGCGTAGCTTGTAAAAAATGTATAGAAGCTTGTCCTAAGGGCTTAATCGAGCTTGTACCTGCCAAGAATCTTGTCAGAGTGGGCTGCAGCTCCAAAGATAAAGGTAAAGACGTTATGGCTAATTGTAAGATCGGCTGTATCGGATGTAAACTTTGCGAAAAGAACTGTCCTACAGGAGCTATTACAGTTACAGATAACATAGCTCATGTAGACTATTCAAAATGTATCCAGTGCGGAACTTGTGTAGCTAAATGTCCTAAAAAGGTTATTGAAGGCACACCTGCCGCTCCTGCTCCCAAGCCTGCAGACGCAGCTCCCGCAGCAGCAAAACCTGCCGCAGACGCAAAAGCAGCAGCAGAAAGCAAAGCTGAAAAAGCTAAAGAGGCTGTAGAAGAGAAAGCAGAAGCAGTAAAAGAAAAAGCTGAAGCAGCAAAAGAAGCAGTGGAAGAAAAGGCAGAAGCAGTAAAAGAAAAAGCTGAAGCAGCAAAAGAAGCAGTG
>JAFWDD010000042.1 GCA_017534115.1 Bacillota bacterium
GCTTTCGGACCGGGAGACATTCTGGTGCTTTTATGCTCAGTCGCGTTTTCTGTACACATTCTCATAATAGACAGATTCGCTCCGGAGTTTGACGGAATAAGGCTTTCCTGCGTGCAGTTTATTACTTCCGGAGTTATATCGCTCATAATTATGTTTATATTCGAAAAACCTCAGATTTCCGCAATTTCCGCCGCGTGGCTCCCCATTGTGTACGGAGGCGCTCTTTCTGTGGGCGTCGGCTATACACTACAGATTTTGGGACAGAAGGACACTCCGCCTGCCCTGGCGTCACTGCTCATGAGTTTTGAGTCTGTTTTCGCCGTGATTTTCGGAATAATTCTTCTGAAGCAGGTGCCTACGGCGAGAGAAATATTCGGATGCGTATTGATGTTTATTGCCATTGTTGCGGCGCAGATGATGCCCGATGAGGAGGAAGTATGATTAGGAATATTCTTTGGGACGTGGACGGAACCCTTCTGAATTTCAAGGATTCTGAGAAACACGCTTTAAGCAGTTGTCTTATGGGAGCCGGAATCAGGCCAACAGATGAGATGATCGCCAAATATTCAGAAATAAATAAATCCTTTTGGGAGAGATTGGAAAGAGGCGAACTAACAAGAGATCAGATCCTTGTGCAAAGGTTTGAGGTATTCTTCGATTTGATAGGCAAAAAAGTGAACATATCGAAATTCGAGAAGGCTTATCAGGCAGCTCTGGCCAATGTGTTTTTTTATTATGATAATTCTCTTATGCTCTGCCAAAAATTTAAAGAAGAAGGATTTCGGCAGTATGTTGTGACAAACGGAGTGGCGTCGACCCAGAACAAAAAGCTCCGGGATTCCAAATTTTACTACATAATGGACGATGTTTTCATTTCCGATGAAATCGGTCATCCCAAGCCAAACCAGCAGTTTTTTAAGACGGTTTTTGACTCTATTCCCAATTTCTCAAAGGAAGAGACAATTATTATAGGAGATTCTCTCACCAGCGATATCAGAGGCGGCAACAATGCCGGCATACAGTGCTGCTGGTATAATCCCAGAGGAGAAAAGCCTGATTTAAATGTCAGAATCGATTACGAGATCAAACATTTATGGGAGCTGCAAAAAATACTGAACAACAACATAAAATAAAGAGCTTTTGCGCGGATTTAACCGTCAAAGCTCTTATTTTTCTTTATATGTACTTTCGAATTTCTATTTCTATGTTTTCCGCAAAGATCTTATGTCCTTCTTTAGAGAAATGACAGCCATCGAATGAAAGCTCTATTCCCCACCGGCTTGCGTCCGCAAAGAGAAGTCCCAGTTTATCAGCCACAGCCTTTACTACGGGCTGAAGATTTCTGCTGAGCTCAACGGAATGCTCATCCATATCGTCGTCATCTTCCAGATGAGCCACTCTTTCGTCCATAGGTACAGGTGCAATAACCAGTATTTTTGTATCGTTCTGCTCTGTCTGCTCATGTTCTGTTATAAGCTTAAGAAGATTTTCCAGATTAGCACCTATCCGTTCCAAATCAGCGTGAAATTTGGTTTTTGTGTCGTTGGTTCCCGCCATTACCACTATAAAATCCAAAGGTTTATTGGCATGGAGAAAATAGCCTATGGCTCTCTGGCCGTTTCTGTTGGGCTTATCCGGGTCGTCAAAACCGGATGTCATGCCGTTCAGGCCTGCCTCAATTACCATATAGTCCTCTCCAAGGGCTTTCGCCAGACGGCCGGTCCAGCGCATGTCATATTCATACCTTGTAGGTCCGACGGGGTCATATCCATGGGTATTGGAATCCCCGAAACACATAATTCTTTTCATATTAATCTCCTGTAAATAATCCACCATTTAAATCAAAGCGTTATCCCATATAATAACAAGATAACGCTATAATTCCAATGCCAATTCCCACAATATTCTTAAATTTTATAGATATTCGCCACAAAATCCCACAGGATTGTTTTTCAGTCTTATCCCATGTAATTGTATATAAGAGCAATGATAACTACGATAATAACAATTACGAGTATTACCTTCAAAACGGAAATAGGATATTTGCCTCCTACTTTGCCTGTTTCGCCGTTTACCATGAAGTGATACTCCTTGCCGCCGAATTTGAAGGACGACTGCCACAGAGGAAGAACCACGTATTTGTATGCAGGATCAATATAATCAATGCTCATGCTCTTAATCTGCGCGTGGCTTGCCATATGGCTTCTCATAATGTGGTCGGAAATCAGGGCTTCCAAAAGGCTGTGTATCTGCTGCTGTCCCATTCCCCATGCGTCTTTAAGGCCTGTGGAGTATTTCTCTGCTACGAAGCCTGAAAGATATTCGGGTTTATAGGGCAGACAGTTATTTGTATCAAAAGGCTCTACCGATTTCAATATGCCCTTATCGTGTTTTGTTGTGGCAATTACCAGTTCGTCATCAACAAAATAGTTGTAATTTCCGGAGCAGTTGTACCAATCCGTTGTTACATATGTTTTTCCGTCCTTGCCCTGAACAGTTCTGTCGATTCCGTACATGCCCTTGTACTGTGTAGCCGTATGGGAATCAAAGGACCAGTAAGGAAGATAAATTCCGAAGAAGGAATCCGGTTCGGCCTGTTTTTTAGCCTTTCCGGGAGCAAAAAACTTGGAACCCATCCATTTTTTGAAAAGTTCAGCCGCCTGCTTACGTCCTACCTTGAAAGGAACTACTCCGTCGGGAGGCATAACGCCTTTAAGTCCGTCCAGCTCCATTACGTGGTTGGCTCCGCAGAAAGGACATACCTTGGCAGCGTCCAGTTCGTCATATATGGCCTCGGCTCCGCAGGATTCGCACACGATCAGTTTTTTGTTCTGACCCCATTCATAACTTACGGTATCTTCGATTTTATCGAAATCCAAGGGCTTTTCCATGACCTTATCGTTATGTACTTTCTTTATTTCTTCCACATAATCGCAATACTGACAGTAAAGTTTGCGTCTTGTAGGGCTGTAAACAAGTGTAGCTCCGCACTGAGGACAGCTTTTATCGCCAGCTTTTTCAATATTGCTCATTTTCATTTCTTCAACTTTTTCTTCATTCATTTCTGCATTTTTTTCTTCGTTCTGATCAGCCATACTTAAATCCTCCCTTGTATATTTTTACGGTAAATACTGTTCCTCTATGCTTTCGACTTCAGAGCCGTTGAGCCTGAGCCAATAAAGAGAACCTATAACAACGTTTTCATACCATTCTTCTCTTGAAACATCGGCGCTTTCGCCCGTTTCATAATCTATCATGTAAAATTTGGTATTTTCTGTAAAATTATACTCTTCCAGCCTGTCATACGGATTGTTTATGTAGTATCCGTCGGGAAGGTCATCCTCAGATATGCCAAGCTCCGCGAGTCTTTCCGCATCCTCAGCTTTTGTAAGCCATTCCACTTCGTCCGCAAAAACACATTCATCGTCTTCATTAAAGCCTTCCACATATGCTGCTATGCGTCTTTTCCCTCCGGTATTCTGTTCTTCCGATGCTTCTGCATCTTCAGTTTCTTCAGGCGCCTCTTCTTCGGCGGTTTCTGTGTTTTCAGGCTCCTCTTCAGGCTCTTTTTCTGATTCCGTATTCTCCGCGGAAGCCGTTTCTTCTCCGGACGCAGTCTCCTCATAAGTATCTTTGGATTTGCATCCCGCAAATGAAAGCATTCCGAAAACCATCAAAAATACCAATATTCTTTTTTTCAAATCAAATTCCTCCCAAAATCTTTTTTTCGCCAATTTTTTTAATTATACCACTAACCGGCTTTCTTTTAAAGATAGAATATTTAAAATTTGTTTTATTGATTCTTAAAATTGACCCTTTGTTTCTTATGTGATAATATTTTTAAAAACACAAAGGAGAATTATTATGACACTTCAGATACTGGATATGGATTTTTCCATTTTAAGATTAAATACAATTCCTGAAAACATCTGTTCGCCCTTTACATTTTTTACCGTTACTGACAGAGAGATCTCTCTCGTCTGTCCCACTGATAAAGCTCCTTCCCAATACGAAAAAAGGGACGATGGATGGAAAGGATTCCGTGTTGAAGGAGTCCTGGATTTCTCACTCATAGGAATTCTGGCGGAAATATCAAGAATTCTGGCGGAAAATAAAATCGGGATTTTCGTATGCTCTACATATGACACTGACTATGTTTTTGTAAAAGAATTCAACTTTGAAAAAGCTTTAGATGCTCTTTCCAAGTCCGGATACATCATTGCAAAATAAGGAAAAACACGTAAAATTCAGAGGATTTTTCCGATTAATATAAGCTATGCTTTTTATGAGTATCAATAATAAATATGCTGGCCAAATAAAAATCTCTTGAAGAATAATCCCGAATTCTGCTATAATTAGCGGTGTAATGATGACTTAATTTTTGATTATGGAGGAATTTATAATGAAACTTATTTATACAGGAAAAACAAAAAACGTTTTTGAAATGGACAACGGACACTATTTACTTAAATTCAAAGACGACTGCACAGGCAAAGACGGAGTTTTTGATCCCGGTGAAAACTCAATCGGTCTTACAATTGAAGGCGTCGGCGATGTAAACTTAAGAATGTCCATCTATTTCTTCGAAAAAATAAATGCAGCAGGAATCAAAACACATTTTGTAAGCGCAAATCTCGCTGACACAACTATGGAAGTTCTTCCTGCAAAGGTTTTCGGAAAAGGCCTTGAGGTAATCTGCAGACATAAATCAGTAGGCAGCTTCATCCGCCGTTACGGCGAATATATCGAGGAAGGCGCAGATCTTCCCGCATATGTTGAAACTACATTCAAAAACGATGAATTAGGCGATCCTCTTGTAACAAAAGACGGTCTTATCGTTTTAGGCATCATGAGTGACAAACAGTACGATGACATCAAAGAAATGACTCAGAAGATAACTCAGATCGTTGCTGACGACCTTAAGGAAAAAGGCCTCATTCTTTACGATATTAAATTCGAGTTCGGTTATGACGCTGACGGAAACGTAATGCTCATTGATGAAATCGCTTCCGGAAACATGCGTGTATACAAAGACGGAAAATATATCGAACCCATGACTCTTTCCGAGTTATTCTTCGCAAAATAATTATTAATACAGACAAATACAAATTTTTGCATACACATTCCCATCTTTTTTCTTTTTTATCCCAAAAAAGCAGACGTGAAGTTTTTAATCTTGCGTCTGCTTTTTAATTTCAAGATATGTAATTTTTATGCTTTAGCCTGTACCTTCCGTAAGCTTCTTTTCGTCCCTGCTGTTGGAGACTATCCAGAGAAGGATCGTGGCTACGATTACAACCGCTCCTATAAATGCCCATTTGCCGGGAACCTCTCCTACGGCAATGAACACCCAGACCGGATTCAGAATTATCTCTACGGAGGAAATCATTGAACACGCCAGAGGCGGACATGATTTGAAGGATATGGCATAGAAAACATATGGCAGGCCGTGTATCAATGAACCCATAAGCATTGACAGACCGAAGGTTACGGGCGTTACCTGATAGGCGTATTTAAACGTGAAGGGAGCTCCTACAACAAATGTCATTGCCGCTCCGATAAGGATTCCGGAATAACGCATCTCCTCGTCCGCATTGCCTGTAAAAAGGAACATACACGCATATGTAACGCCGCTCACAAGGGCGCATATGTTGCCTATTCTGTTGCCGGGCGAAAGCTCGTCCAAAAAGAAGAGCACTATTCCCGCCATAACTATGGCAACTACTATGTAATCCTTCTTAAAGTATTTTATTTTCAGGAAAGCCTTTGACAGAATTACCAGAAAAACCGGCGCGGTATACTGAAGTACTACTGCATTTGCCGTTGTGGTCAGTCTGTGGCCCGCAATGCATAAAAATGCGGAAGATGCCACCGAAGCGCCTACCAGAAGGGATTGTTTGTTTATTCTTATCTTTTTATGGGTCATTTTCATGTATACGAACATAACCGAGCCGGATGCCAGAGCTCTCCAGCCGGCCAGCATAATGGGATTCCACGGAATCAGCTTTGTCATAAGCCCAGTGAAGCTCCACAGGCAGGCGCATACGAATATGAAAAGCATACCCTTTTTTCTCTCGTCCAACGTTCATTCCTCCTAATTATTTGCATTATAACACTCTGAAAATAAATTACAATACTCCGTTTTATCGGAATAATGCCTTTTTACCTTCAAATTCCGGCAGAACACCTTTTTCGGAGCTCATCATATCAACGCAAAAAAGGACCGCAAAAGCAAATCTCGCTTTTACAGTCCTTTCGTACTATTCAATTATTAAACATCCTGATTTGCCACATTTTTGCAGAATCTGTACAGAATTGAAGCCACCTGAGCGCGAGTCGCACTGCCCTGAGGCTCAAGAGTTGTTTCTGTCATGCCAACAATAAGACCTTTTGCGTTTGCCCACTGTAACGGCCGTATCGCATACTCGCTCACAAGCCAGGCATCTTCATATTTTGAAATCTCAATTTCATCCGCTGTGCCGTATCCTTTAAGATTTGCGTATCTGTATAAAATTGCAGCCAGCTGTTCCCTTGTTATGGAATCCGAAGGGCTGAATTCTGTCTCGGTTGTTCCTTTGACAATACCTTCCTGCGCCGCCCAGTTTACCGCTGTTTCGTACCAAAATCCCGCTTCTATATCCGTAAAGGATGATGCCTGAGCATTGGGACGGCCTTCCATTCTGAATAAAATTGATACTAACTGGGCTCTTGTTACGCTTCCGTTAGGCTGGAATGTTCCTTCAGGGAAGCCTACCATATATCCTTTTTCAAGAACGAAATGTACTCCGTCATGATACCATTCTTTGGGATCCGCATCGGGGAATGGATAAATGGGACAGGTTTCGTCTTTCGGACATTCTCCATTTACCGGAGGCGCAGGAATATCGGGAGGATTAGGAGGTACAGGAGGATTAACTTCCGATGCCTTGAATTCAGCATTTATTGTAACTGCGGATTCGGGCATTGTAAATGTATACGTTCCGTCTCCGTTATCCTTTAGATAAACATTAGCTCCTGATTCATCCTTAACCGTTACCTTGTCTGCGCTGTATCCATCATCAGGTGTAACTTTGAATGTTACTGTGGATGTAGGTGCCGCCTCGGCAGGTGCTGTTATTTTACCGTTTGTGATGTTTGAAGGCACATTAACGGGGAAAGTCTTTACGGCTCCACCGCCGCCGCCTCCTCCACCGCCGCCTCCGCCGCCTCCTGCGGGCTTATCAGCAAAGGCTGCGTTTACGGTTACTGCGGAATCCGGCATTGTAAACGTATATGTTCCATCCGAATTCTGAGTTACCGGAACATTTTTTCCGGATGCGTCCTTAACGGTTACACTCTCAACTTTCTTTCCGCTGTCGGGAGTGACTGTAAGTTTTACCTTTTCTCCTGCGGCGGCTTCAGCTTTATCCGCTTTAACCCTTCCGCCGTCAAGGTTTGAAGGGACATTTACCGCGTACTTTTCAGAAATTGTTCCTCCTTCTCCGATGATAACAGTTGCGGGAGAAGATGAAACAGATTCCAGATTTCCTACTGTTTGGAAAATTTCAATCGTGTCATGTGTAATCTGAGTTGTTCCCTCTTTCTGAGCTTCCAGCTGGAAGGTTACAAGAACCACTTCCGCGGGAATTTCCACCGAAGTTGTTGAGCTTCTGTTAAAATATACTCTGTTCTCGTAATCTATGGGAGAAGCGCTGAATTTGATCGCGGACGCACTGCCCACAGGATTAACACTTCCGGCAGGAGTATAAACCCGAACGCTTCCGTTAACAAATCTGAGATAATCCGTATCAAAACACATATAATCCTGTATGGAATAAAGGTCGATACTGCCTGCGCCGGATTTAGAAAGCTGTAAAGTTACTTCTACTTTGCTTCCAACGGGAACTGTAACGGATTCCTGACCTTCCGCAAGTATTTTCAAGGAATATGAGCCTGCGGCAAAGGCCGAGACTGCCATTGAACCCGCTATAATTACTGCCAATAAAAATGAAACTAATTTTTTCATAATTCACCCTTAAAAGTATACGGGACAGAAGGCACTGCCCCGTTAAAAACCTTTAAATATATTTACTCTTAGTTGCCGACTGCTTTATTTAATACCCATACTACGTCTGATACCGTAACGGCTCTGTCTCCGGTAACATCCAGAGACAGTCTCATACGCATATCAATTATATATCCTGACGGATTTCTGCCGTTGAGAGCGTCGTCAAAAGCTATGGCATCCATTCCTGTTACTTTTCCTGAACGGTTGGTATCTCCGCTATAATCAACAGGTCCTGCAGATGTATTTGATTTCGCAAGCTTGGATGACAGAGAAGCATCTGTCTCATCTTTGTCTACGATATATACGTATCCACTGTACTTTTCGGAATAAAGCATATTCGAACCACTAAGAGTGTATCCGCCGTCTGACAGCATATCGCCTGTCTTAAATATTGCGATCTTGGCACCGCTTCCGAATTCCAGAGCTTTATACTGTTCAAAGCTGATATAATCCCATGTGCCTGTTTCTGTTGCATATGAGAGAGTAATGTTGCCTGTGATTGCAGCTCCGGAGATAGTATATGTTCCGTCAGAGTTCTTTTTGAAAGCTTCGTTGTCTTCAGAAAAAGTTACGGAATCACCATTAATTATCGCTGTAACGCCTGTTACTGCCTTTCCAGTTCCCCCATCGGGTGTAAAATTATAATCAACGCCATGAGACACGGAAGCTGTTGTTCCATCCGGATCAGTAATCATGTAAGCTGCATCTTTGAAGGTTATTGTGTAGGTCGTGTCCCCTGTTACTTCTTTGCCGACAGGATTTGTATCCCATTCATAGGTATAACCCGAATTGGTTGTTATGGTAAAATCCGCCGCAGAAATAACGGGATTTGTTCCGCCGTCTGCGCTGTATGTCTTGCTTCTGGGCGATACCGAGCCATAATCTCCGTTTACTACATTGATTGTAACAACATATGTAAAGTTTGATACAACATTAACCGAAATCGGTCCGACAATTTCTTTTCCCGGAATTGTATATGATTCAGCCCCAGTTTCAGATGACAACACACCGTTAAAAAGTTCTGTTGTATTGCTTCCGATGGTATAACTTATGGACGCAGTAACACGCTCTCCCTCAACGGGAGTTACCGTTAATGTATAGGGCGTGCCGTGAGTCGCCTTTTCTGCGCCGCTTATGGTCATTCCGCTTAAATTTGAAGGGATATATACTTCATATTCACCGTCTTTGAAATTTGCCGTATAGGATAATTCGTCATATTCTCCTGTTATCGGCTCCAAAGAAATCTCAGGATTCCATTTATCAAATTCATATCCTGTATCGCCTTGTGTTTCAGGCGCAGTAATAGTTTGTCCGGCGTCCACAGAAACCGCAAAGGACTCTACAAACTCGCCATCCGGATTTTTTATCTTACCATGTTCTCCCGCTGTGAATGTTACGTTGGAAATCTTAACTGTCTGAGCCGTAAGAGTTGTATCTGCGGTAAATATTACCGAACTGTTTATATTGCCCAAGTCGCTGGTTTTGTACGTATTGCTCTCTGCATCAATCCAGACAGGCTCGGCCGCAAGCCGGTATCCCGCTTCGGGTTCAACTGACGGAGATACGAAATCCCCTGTAAGACCTGTGTTTGTCTTGCCGGAATACAGCCTCGCGGTGCGTCCATCCGAATAAGCGGTGGTAGTTCCGGAAGAAATATGAGCGCCGGTTGCCGCAGTAAGTGTAATTGTTACATAGTTTGTTGTTTCTGCTGTAATCTCGATATTTCCTGTGATGTTTCCGCCGGGAATTTTATATTTGCCGTTAGCTTCATCAACTGCTTCAGCAATTATCGGATTACTGTTTCCGCCAACGGTATATCCTACCTGGCCGATAAGCTTTCCGTTTGCAGGAGTAACCGTAAATTCCACATCCGTGAGATATGTCGCTTTGCCGTTTGTTACGCCTGAATCAAACACAACTGCCGCGGCATCTGTATTGTCTGCCGCCTGGGCAATATCAAAAGCTCCTTTTTCAGCCTGAAGGTTATATGTGCCGCTTACAAGCTCTTCATCATTTAAAATATCATTCAATGTATTAAAATCCGACTTTGTGCTGTCGGCATTTTTCCAGTTTGGCATTAAAAGAACATATCCGTCCTTAACCGACAAATCAGGAGTTACCGCTGTTCCTTCCGCATTGTATAATCCTTTTTGTCCGTATTTGCCGTAATATGTTTTAGACTGCGCACCGTCAATGGTGCCGTATTGCGCGTCAATGTTAAGTGTAATCTGTATATTATGGAGAGTTATTTCAGAGTCTTCTGTTGTAACTTTAGCGCTTACATTGCTTCCGAAAACATTCATTTCCTGCACTGCGTCTTCTCCTGCGGCAAAGCCGATTGCAGCCTTTGAATTATCCACTGCGTCATTTGTTACCCTATAAACTGCTGTGGCGATTACAATACCGTTTTCATCAACAGAAACGGGTTGTGAACCCTCGTCAGGTCCTTTATATATAACGTATGCCAAAGAATTATTCGCCACATTTACAGCTGGTGTGCCTCCGTTAAGGCCTGCGCCGGGTTCTAAACTGGTTAATGTCAGTCCTGCGGGCGCGTCAGCCAGTGTAAAGTGGAACGCGCTGAACTGTTCTCCCATCTGATCCGTGGAAGCGACAATATACACTGTAACTGTATCACCCGCATTATAATGCGCTCTTTCGGGTATTGCTGTGAATGTATAGCAGGATTCGCTTTCCATAATTGCATATTCCGAAAAATGTGATGCCTTAAATACATAGTACCCTTTTTCATTATCATATACTGCTTTCTGGTCAGTTTTACCGCCTTCTCCGTCAATGTAAAATACTGCATAATCATCCGCTGTTTTGCCATTTGCAAAAGAAAAAGGCAGTTTAACGGTCACATCACCCGCAAATTCTCCAACAGACCGGCCGCCGTCGTCTTTCAACGCAATATCGAATGCTTTTTCGGCACCTTCAACTGTATTTGTGTTCTCAACAACGCTCAAAGTTAGGTCTCCCTTTGATTTAAGGCTTGCCTGTGCTTCGGAACCGAATACTATTTCTACTATATCTTCTCCGACTATCGTCTCAACAATAAGGTCTGTAATAGAATCATCGTTTATCTCCGCTGCTTCGATAGTTTTATCTCCCTCTGTCGGCGCTTTGGGCACAGGCGCGTATTTCGCGGTTATCGTTATATCTTCCGTCACAACCGTGTCCGCTGTAACCTGCGTTTCTCCGTTGAACCATCCAATAAAATTGTATGTATAGTTAGCCGTAGGCGCTTTTACCGGATCCGCCGGAAGAACAATTTTCGTGTTCTTTGCGTTTTCATATGTATATGCCGTGCCGCCATTGGCAGGATCTGCCGTTATAGTGAAACTTTCATGAGAAACCGTATTATTGCAGTTTGTATATTCAAGAGAAAAATCGCTTTTTGTAAATAAAACCTTATCTCCGGTATTTATTTCCGGATCCGCATAATAGTACCATTCCGAGCCTGCCCCATTCTTAACATAAAGGGAAACCGGATCTTCCGGATCAAGAGACTCAAATCTGAATGTTTCCGAATTAACATCATCCCATGATTTGCCTTCTGCAAGTTTAAAATGAAAAACTACATAATAAAAAACAGCCTCTTCGTTATAGGCCTTATTTGTTTCACGGGTAACCTCTATTGCAGCGCGTCCGTTTTCGCTGTCAACATATGTCTTGCAGCTTTTGCCGTATTCAACCCAGCCATGATCATATTCATAGCCTATATCATTTACCTCCAAACAAGTCGGAGCCGCATCAGAGTTATCAGAAAGAATTGTATTTTCTGAAAAATCCAGACTGTTTACAGGCTGAATAACATTTGTATCAAAATTCAAAGCTGTCGAAATCTTCTTGATGCCGTGCTCGGAGCTGACCTGGCCTATAAGAGCATAAACACCATCATTCGAACTTACTTCCATCTGTGTCCAGTTTATTGATGGAGCCGATGTGTTCTCCGCCGCAAAGGAAACCGCAGGAACAACCAAAACAACCATTGCCACAGCAAGGAAAAAACATAGTATTTTTTGTTTCATAAGCAATTCTCCTTTTTACCATTTTGCATTAGTTTTTTTAATCCATTTCTAAAAGTATTTTTTATCTTTCCGCATTTTACTCTCTGATTGTTAATTATCAGAAAGTGCGAAAATGTTTTCTACTTAAGTATCGGAATGTTCAAAAAAATTTTATCATAATCTATACTCAATGTAAATAAATGAAAAGGGCAAATATTTATATATTTTCACTAATAAACACCCTTACATTTTTTATTCGTTTTGCTCAATTCACAAATATGACTAATATATCAATGTTTTCGGCTTATAACATTTTACTGTGTTTCTTTCTATTTAGGCTCAGTCCAAATGACAATGAAAAAACGAAGCCGGCAAGCTCCGCTCTTTTTCAATTATTAAGTTTCATATATTTCGCCTTGGTTGCCATTCCGCCTCGGATGTGACGCTCGGATTTATTCACTTCCAAAACCTTGCGGACTTCCTTTGCAAGACGCGGGTTCAGCTTCTCCACACGATCTGTAATATCTTTATGTACAGTAGATTTACTTACCCCAAACTTTTTAGCGGTCTGACGTACTGTGGCTTTATGGCTTATGATATATTCCGCTACATTTACAGCTCTGTCCTCTATATAGCTTTTCAATAATCAACACTCCAACAAACTTTGATTAATTTATATGTGGAAGAGAAAAGAAGTATGCAGGTTTCAAAAAACAAGCAAATTGCCAATTCATGCCACGTATTATTGTATATAATTACATATTTATGCATAATTATAAATCCCAAAATAACTATATAGCGCAATTAGCATAAAAACCACGATTTTCACCAGCAAATCTCAAATTAGCGTGGTAAAGCATTGCATTGATTTTCAAAGCTTTCTCAGCTTGTACTTTTTTTCGTAACATAAATTTAATATAACGCCGTTCAAATCTAATTACCCCTTCAAAAATTTTCACCCCTGGCAAATTATGCGCTAAATCAAGCACTTTTTGACAAATTTTATAAATATCAGAAATCTAAAAATCTCAAATTAGTTTGTATTATAAGTTAATTCACTAGTTTATTATTGGTGAATAATATAAAAATTTCCCCTTGATTACCAAATTTGACAATGCTATAATATAATCTGCAATGCTTTAATTTAGGATGGGATATTTATGTGTTTTATTAAAATTTAATCCTGAAAATAAAGCACAGAACATGAACTTTTTTAAAAATGGTAATATATACATAATTGGCTTGAATAAAAATTTCTGCCTATTACATATAACTAAATATGCTATTTTTAAAACCTGCGGGAATTCAGTCTCCCCTTTCAAAAAGTATTGCATAACAAATGTTCCCGCATAAATCTTCCTTATATGGTCAAAGCGTATTGTATACGCACACCATTTTATACCTATAGATTTAACACCTGTAATCAAGCTTTAAGCCACTGAGGCTTAAAGCCCAAATACATAAGAATGCGAGGTGAACTTTTTAGATATCGATTCAGATATCAATTTATTAGGGATGCAGGAAAATAGTTAACTATTTCCGCTCAAACGGAATTTAGTAAATAAAGGAAAAAAGGAGTGAAGCACATGAAGAAAAAAGCTAACAGGTTTCTAGCACTTCTTGTCGGCGTTGTTATGGCCCTAGAAGTTGCTCCTGTTACAGCATTTTCGGCTACCGACTCACTCGATGAACCAACGGAAGTAACTGCTTCCATTGAAGAAACAGCATATGACGCAGTTTCTGAAGATGAAAGCTACGAGACAGCCGCGGAAGTTCCCGACGAGTCAGCTTACGAAGGATCCGATGAAACCATTAATGGGGATACGGAAATCGAAGGGGAAATTATTGATAATTCGGATGAAAATCCTGATGAAATAATTGACGGCTCCGATGAAATTATCCCTGGAACGGAAGATATTGGAGAAAATAACGAAGGTATTATTGAAAATACCGAAGAAAACACACCGGAAGAGATCGTTGAAGATCTGGAGGAAAATCCCGAAGAGATTGAGGCAGTTGAAGAGGCTGTAGACCTCGAAGAGCTTGCTGCAGAGCTGGAATGGCTCAATTCTTTCGAGGAGAAAACTCCCGAAGTGCTCGAAAGGATTAAGGAACTTGAGGAACTTCTGGCTATTGAGCCCGTAAAAGAGATTCCCAAGATTATCTTTCCTCCTCAGCATTTCATAGGCTTAGCCGGAGGAGTTCTGGTTAATGTCGAAGCTGAGGAAGACACCTTCCCCGAAGGCACAACAATGAAAGTTGAAGAAGTCGAAATCGAAACGATTATTGACGCTGTCAACGAAGCTCTCGGTGAAGATGCCCAGCACATTGAAAAAATAAAAGCAGTCGATATTACATTCTACGATGCAGAAGGCACAGAAATTCAGCCTCTCAAACCTGTAAGCGTTAAAATGAACGCTGCCGGAATATTTGAGGAAGACAACAGACAGATACTGCACATCGAAGAAGATGAGGAAACCGAAGAACTTGTCGCAAAGGTTGTAGAAGATGTTGACACTTCTGAGAAGGCAGTCGAATTTGACGCGGAAAAATTCTCTGTTTATGTAGTTGTTACTACTGGCGAAGATGCCAGACTTCATATCATTTTCAAAAGTGATGACAGCGAAAATGCAGAAGTTTTTGCAGACATCTATGTTAAAGAGAGCGATACTATCGGTTCAGGTGATCAGGACTATGAAACTGTTTTATACGATCCCGGTATTGGCGAAATTGCCGAAGGCGTAGTTTTCAAAGGCTGGACTACCAATCCAAATTACACCGAAGAAGACTGGAACGATATAGAAACAGGTTTTGTAGGCACAATAGATAAAGTGCGCATTGCTGTAGCCGATTGGGATTGGGACAGCATAGATGAAGACGATCCGGAAACAAGCGAAGTCACATATTATCCTGTACTTTTCAAGGCATTCTATGTTTCTTATCAGGATCAGATAGGCGTGACTCTCCAAACAGACGAAGCTGTATATCTGCTGAACCGTAATCTCGAAAATGATCCTATTAAATATACTGTAAATAATGAATATGTTCCTAACAATCCGGAAAACGAAAACTTTATCGGTTGGGGATTATTAGATAATAACGGCAACTTCGTCGTTGTTACAGATCCGGATACCCACGAAACGAGCCATGTTATATATGAAAACAATGATGAAATTGATCCTCTTACTTCGGACATCCATTTAAGAGCTGATATCCTTTCCGGACACTGGATAAGCTTCAGAGAGAATGGCGGAACATATACAGCACCTGAATTTGTAGAAAATGGCAAAAAATCTATTGGTACTGCATATAATGCTGAACATGATAGTACTGAGGCTACACAACCTGACCCCTCGAAGTTTGGATACGAATTCGACGGCTGGTATGTAACAAATGTATCTTATCATATAGATGACAGCGGAAATAAAATAACTGATTATACAGTAACAGACACTTTGTGGCATGCTAATACAGAGCTCACTGAAAACATTACACTTACCGCTAAGTGGAAGGCAAACACAACCGCTGACTTTACAGTAATTATATGGAAGGAATCCATGCTGGATACTTATGCGGAAAATGTTGAAGCCGAAGACGGAGAACGCAATTACGACTTCTGGAAGTCATACAAAATGACTGGTGCAGTCGGTGATACAATTTCTGCTGTGACAGCTACCAACAATAATGGTTCTGTAACAGATGCGGATGGAACCTATACGAATTTTAGAATACAGGGGACACTGGCGGCAGGCGGAACAATCAATGAAGTTCTTTCATACAGTAACAGCACATATCAGACAGAGCTTAGAGGTTATCACGCGGCAAAATATGATACTGACGTTACGATTAATCCCGAAGGCACCGCAGTTGTAAATGTATATTATAATAGAAATGCTATTACGTATACCTTTTATACCCAAGGATCAACATCAACAACATCCTGGCAATTAGTCCAAGATCAAAATAGTACATCTACGTATAATGGTAATATTTACACAAGAAGAGGAACTTCTAACAATTACGATCAATATTATGGAACACCAACCTATGGTGATGGAAATACATATTATCGAAGGTCAGGCAATTGGCCAAACTATACTTATACACCGCTTATTTGGAAAGAGCTCACCATAACAGGAACCGGATGGGTACAGTACCAGTATTCTAAAGGCTTATATAGTCAAAAACTGAATTGGCCTGCGGACACTAACATTTGGTGGTATCCAAATGACGATTTCTCTGGATCACGTATGACCTACAAAGGATCATACTTACCGCAAACCGCAGAACAGTATGCAGTTGAATACTATGGAACTCAAGCTACCAATGCAAATTTCCATATCTATTTCTGGTTAGAAGACCTCGATGGAGAAAACTATACACTTGGATATGATGCATCAGTACAGGCAACTTCTCCTTGGTATGCAAATCCTCCATACACAGGCTTTAACATTAATGATAAGTTTGGCGGATATAAAGCTGATCATTACTCAGTTGATGAAGGAGCTGAACAGGATTTACCGGATGCGCCTAACAGCGAAGGTATATATGCATCTGTAGATAACATCTATAACCGTCTGGATGTTTATTACGTCCGCAGCAAGGCATCCATCATATTCAAAGATGGTTCTTACTTCAGGAGTACATCTTCCGGTCTGATTGATATGAGTGAGAATCCTAACCCGAATGATCTGAAGACCACTGAAGCAGTACCGTTTGATACAGATTTGACATCTTATAACGGCGGTCCTGATTATGAGGGAGAAGATGGCGCTAATTACTATGTGCCCACTCCATATCATGATGGATATGTATTTGCCGGATGGTATACAGACAAGTCTTGCACAAAACCATACACCTTTTCTGCAATGCCTCAGGGTAATATTGTAGTTTACGCAAAGTGGATTAAAGTACAGTACCGTGTATTTCTCCACCCGAACGCAGGTACCGAGGGAAACGACGATAAAGACAATTCTCTCCGTTATGGTGATTCAGGACAGTCTACAGCTTTCCGTATCGATTACGGCGATCAGATTTCCAATGGTATTACTATTTCCGCACTTCGTGATAACTACGAATTGATTGGATGGTATACGGATCCCGGATTTAATAACATTTTCCGTTTCGGTACATTTGTAGCTAATACATCAAATGCAAGTACTCCCTATGATCGCACCAGAACTACGGAAACCGATAAATGGGGAGAACCAACAGAGGATGAAGACAGTCCGGATTGGAATAAAGATAATAGAGACGACAGATACTGGGTTCAGTATCAGATTGATCTTTACGCAAGATGGCGCAGCAAGGTCGAAGGGGCAAAAGGCATTTACGTACAATACGTTACAGGTGACGGCTACTTCGGAGAAGACACTTCCGCAAAAGTATATAACGACCCCAAGTTATATACTGACAAGGCAGGTGCTAATGCTTATGCTGCATCTACCGCTCCGACAGCACAAGCAGGAGAAACCCAGACTCAGTTTAAGTACTGGGTAATCCAGGAATGGGATGAAGATGATGATATATACAAAGATGTTACAGAGGACGGAAAACTGAAAACAGTTCTTCCCGGCGATACCTTTACGGTTGAGAAAGACTATTCCTACCGTGTAGTAAATGAGTGGGAAGATTCATCAGGTAATATATCAGAAACATATTCGGAAGATCAGTACAATATAATTCATTCAGCAACCTACACCATGCAGCTTCGTGCTGAATATGGTGTACCTGAAGAAGAAACTCCAACCCATATTAGCTGGTATAGCAACTTTGGAGATGGTGTAACTACACCTTTCCATATCGATACTGTACCAGATGGCGGCACAATAGAAGACAGTACACTTGGCATTAACGAAGCAGTACCGATTCAGCCTGCTGATCAAGATGCATTAAATCGTCCCGGCTATATCTTTAAGGGCTGGGCAAAATCATCAGATGCGACCGAAGCTTGGATCAAGTGGGATGGTGAAAAATACACTTGTGCAGATGCAGCGGGCAAAAATGATGCTGTTGGAACAGTTACACATGTTGCAGCTGATGAAAATCAACCATACGATAAACTCTATGCAGTATGGGAAGCCAAAACTTACATTATCGTGTTCGATAAAAATGAGGGAAGCGGCATCCAAATGACCAACCAAGAGTTTGAATACGCAAATCCTCTTACAGGCAAACTTTCTAAAAACACATATACTCGTGAGAACTATACATTTACTGGTTGGAATACAGCGGCTAACGGAAGCGGAGAACACTCATATGCTGACGAAGCTGCGTTAAACACTCTCAATCTTGACAATGCAGTTCTTATTACTGAAGGTGAGAATGCAGGAAAATATCAGATAAAGCTGTATGCTCAGTGGACACAACTTTTTAACGTAACATATAGTTACTCAACCGAAGCACCTGCAGGTGCAGAGGACCCTCCTGCAACACAACAGTACGGAGAAGGCGCACAAGTTGATGTAGCAGGTGAACCCGCCGCTGTAGAAGGATACAAATTCAGCGGATGGACAACAACAGATGCTAATGTAAGTGAAGGTAAGTTTACAATGCCCGGTAAGGCTGTTGCGTTTACTGGAAGCTGGGAACCTGATGATTCTCAGACTTACACTGTAACATACTCCGCAGTAAACGGTACAATTACTACAGATGCTACTCAGACTGAACAGGTACTTTCTACTACAGCAATTACAGGTGCAACTGCAGCAGCTAACGCTGGTTA
>JAFWDD010000043.1 GCA_017534115.1 Bacillota bacterium
CCCGTGTAATATGCGAGGGAATGTTATCGACTATTATCAAGCTATTCAAAAACTGATTTTCTCAGAGAATTTCATTTTCCAGTGCGAAGCACTTTAATTGAATCCGACTTCAGGCGGATTCTAACCTCAATTAGCCCTTTATAAAAGGGCGGCTTCATTAGCGAAGCGCCTTCATTCCTTCATTCGCGAAGCGAACTTCATTACACCCGCAGGGCGACTGCCCCTTGACCCCGTGTAATATGCGAGGGAATGTTATCGACTATTATCAGGCTATTCAAAAATCTGATTTTCTCAGAGAATTTCATTTTCCAGTGCGAAGCACTTTAATTAAATCTGCCAAAGGCGGATTTTGACAATAATTATTCATTATTCATTCGCGAAGCGAACTTAATTATTCATTGCACCCGCAAGGGTGCTTAGTTCTCCCTCGAAGAGGGAATTTCGCTCTCGCTTCCATACCCCATAGGGTATATCCACAGGCTTATTATACCCCTACGGGTATATGCAGTCAATACCATTCGGCCAGAAATCCCTCTGGAATGATTTTTTCTTTTTGAATACGGCAGATTTCCGCTCCTTAAACTCCTAAACAGGGCGCAGCCTGACTTCATTAGAGCCGAAGGCTCGCCTTCATTTCTTCATTTGCAGAGCAAACTTCATTGCGCCATAGGCGCACCATGCCCCTACGGGTATATGTAGTCAATACCATTCGGACTAAAAGTAATCCTTTTGGCTGCATTTCCAAAAAAATAACCGGCAAAAGGATTTTTTGCTCTCCCATGCCGGTTTTACAAACTGTTCAATTCATTCTTATTCATTACAATCTCGAAAAATGCTCGATCGCCTTTGCGAAATCCTTAACTGTCTTCTCCGCGTCCCCGTGCTGGATCCCTTCAACAACGCAGTGTTCCAGATGACCCTCAAGGACAATCTGTCCCACCTTGTGGGTGGCCGATTTCGCCGCGTTTATCTGCACAAGAATATCCTCGCAGGGAACGTCCTCGTCAATCATTTTGTCAATGGCGTTGAGCTGTCCGATAATCTTTTTAATCCTTCTGTGTAAATTTTTGGAATCTCTGCATTCGTTCATTGTCAGCACATCCTTTTCCAGATTCAAAACATTCTTTACACTTATTTTACATTACAAATTCAAAAAGTCAACATCCCGTCAGTCCGCATGTCTGTATGAGATCCGCACCGCGTTGAGGCCCATCTCCTCTTCCTCGGCAGGACGAATATTGCCGATGCCGATGTTGTACTTCCTCAGGAAATACGTGGGATCCGGATACTCCAGCTCTTCGGGGTCGGCCTCGATTTCCGTCATCTGAAGCTCAAATGTGTACGTGCTGCCCACCTCAAGCTCATACGCCTTCTCATAACCTATGTAAAGGGCGAAAGGCGTATCCTGAAAAAGTGTCAGTATAGCTACCTGAGGCGTGTCGCCGTCCAGAACATAATCGGGAGTCAGCGCCCGAAGTGTTGCCGTAAAGTCTCCGTATACGAAAACATCCTCTTTTCCGTCTGCGTTAGAATCCGCAAGGCCTGTCTCTTCTGCAATATCCCCTGCAAACTCTTCTTCTGCTTCCTCGCCGTCCGTCATGGCCTCCGCCAGAGCCTCTTCTTCCGCTTCCTCCATTTCTTCCTTAGCTTCTTCGGTTTTTTCCTCTACCTTGGCGGTCACTTCGGATTCGGCCTTCTCTTTGGCGCCGCATCCTGCCATTGAAAAGCACAAAAGTCCTGCCGCCACTATAAAAAACATTCGTTTCATGTAAAATCCCTCCTAACTACCTTCTATTATATACGATTTCGGACGTTTCTTCCACAGTCTTTTTAATTTTTTGTATAAAACGCTCCGCCTTTGGAAACAATGGGCTTTGGAGGTGTTTAGATGAAAAACAAAATGATTAAAACACGCATAACCGTAGGCGTTTTGGCATTCGCCGCCGTGGCCGGAGGCATTCTCGGCGTATCTGCCAACCGTCAGGCAAAACTTGAGTCCGAAAAACCCGACACCATAACGGCGCAGATCATAGAGGCGGAAAATTCGGAGGATGAAACCGCTCCCGCGTCCGCAAATAAAAACGCCGCTCTCATGGTTCCCGACATAAAAAAAGTCCTTGAAGAAAAGGCGCAAAAGGCAAAAACCGAAAATGTGAAAGAGCCCGAAAATACGCCTGAAAACGAGCCCGAAAAGGAAGAGCCTTCCGAAGACGTTTTCGACCCTTATTCAGAGGAAGCCGAGGACGTTTCCGCCATGGACGAGTTTTCACTCATGTGGCCTCTTGAAGGAGAGACACTTTTGGCCTATTCCGCGGACAGAACGGTTTATGACGCAACTCTGGACCAGTACCGCACCAATGACAGCATCTGGATCGCGGCAGATCCCGGAGATGTCGTTCGGGCGGCGGAATCGGGAACTGTGGCATCCGCCGAGAGCCTTCCCATTTCGGGAAATACGGTAACTTTAGAGCATGATAACGGCTGGCGTACTACATACGGTCAGCTGGAATCCCTTCTTGTAGAGCCCGGCGAAGAAGTGTTCAAAGGCGAGATAATCGGATATGTAGGCCAGACAACCAAATACGGCGTAAATCAGGGCGACCATCTTGAGTTTTCCGTTTTCGTGGAAAATGAGAGCGTGGACCCGAGGGTTGCTGTTGATGAATGATTTTATTGCCCCCTTTTGGGGGTATTTTTTTGCATAAAGAAACCGCCTGAAATCAAGCGGTACTGTAAATGGATTTTATTTATTCCTTTTTTCTTCTTTATCTAACATTCTTTGCCATGTTTTAACAATCTGAGCTTTCAAAAACTCTGTCATAGGCTTCAAATCCTGCACTTCGTCCCAGGCTTCCAACGCGTAATAGTATTCATTTCTATCCTCCTGATGAATAACAACAGGCGGATGATTAAACATAACCAGAATATAATTCATTAAAAGCCTTCCCGTTCTGCCGTTTCCATCGGCAAAAGGATGTATATTCTCAAATTTAACATGAAAAAAGGCGGCAGCAGTAAGGGCGTTTTTCTCATCAGCATCCTTCAGATCCTCTAAAAGTTCAGAAATTTCTTCTTCAACATCTTCTGCAGAAGCGCCTATATCATTTTTCCCTGTAACAAAATCATTCTTTTTATATTTCCCGGGTCGCTCTCCCAATTCCCATCTTCTTTTGCTGTAGGTGTTTTGGGTTAAAGCATACTGAAACTCTTTGATTAATGACTCATCTAAAGGCCTTTTTTCTTCGAATGCATCCAAAAAAAACTCATTGGCTATTTTAGCATTGTGTATCTCAAAAAGCGTCCGCAAATCTCCGGTATATGAAGATACTTCATCATGCTCGAATATTTCTTTAGTATCATGGTAAGTTACGTTCTGATTTTCCAGATTTCCGGAATTATACGCAAAGGTTATGCTATGCCCATTTAAAGCCTCAGCTAACTCTGCACTCGTTTTTATATTTTTTCTTTTCCATAATTCTACAACCTTTATATAATTATCCATCA
>JAFWDD010000006.1 GCA_017534115.1 Bacillota bacterium
AAGAACATAAAAATGTCCCAGAAGCCATTTGCCATGGGCGTCCGCGTGGAGCATGACCAGAAAATGATAAATCAGGTACAGTACGGCGATGAAGCTCCCTATGCGGCGGACTATAAACTGACCTGCGCCACATCGGAGGGCAGAGGTGTTTTCAGTTTCTGTATGTGTCCCGGAGGCGAGGTCATTCCGGCAGTGTCTGAGGAAGGCTGTCTGTGCGTAAACGGAATGAGCAGGTTTGCCCGTGACGGTAAAAACGCCAATTCCGCCATACTTGTGCAGGTTTTCCCGGAAGACTTCAAGGAAGAATCCCCATTAGCGGGAATAGAGCTTCAGAGGAAATTCGAAAGAAAGGCGTTTGAAGCCGGCGGCGGAGATTACACAGCTCCAGTACAGCTTATGAAGGATTTCATGGCGGACAGAAAGAGCGCATGCCCGGGAGAAATCATTCCCAGCTACGCAAGAGGTGTAAAATATACCGAAATGAAAGGAATTTTGCCTGATTTCATGGAAAAAGCGCTGAGGGAAGCGTTTCCCGTATTCGACAGGAAAATGAAAGGCTTTATGACGGATGACGCCGTGATTACGGCCATAGAAGGCAGAAGCTCGTCTCCCGTGAGAATAGACCGGGATAGCCGGACAGGAGAAAGCCTTTCTCTGAAAGGTCTCTACCCGGCAGGCGAAGGAGCAGGCTACGCGGGCGGAATAGTTTCTTCCGCTGTGGACGGCATAATCGCCGCAGAGAAGGTTTTTATAAATAACAGGAAATAGATAAAGGAGAAGAAAAATGGATTTTAAGAAAATACGACTTATAATAGCGATAGTAATAGCTGTTGTTGCGGTAATTTCCGCAGTCAGGAAAAATAACCAGAGAGAACGGGAGCTTGAGGCGGCAGGCGTAACGGAAGAAGAAAACAGAGTAAAGATGGAGGACGTTATGCAGTCCTACTACAAGATGGTAGGCTTGGATGGTTTTGCCATATCCCAACTTGCGCCTTATGGCAGAGTAATGATTTACGGAAAGGTTTTCCAGGCCTGCTGTGAAGACTGCGTTGTGGAAAAGGGCGACACCATCGAGGTTATCGGCGTCAACGAAAGAACTCTCATAGTAAAGAAGCTCGAAGGCAACCTTTATGATGATGAAGGTGAAAATGATTTGCCGGAAACTGAGGATACAGACAAGGATATTGTTGAGGAAATTTAAAAAACACTGAAAAATTAGAGGCATTTTGATGCCTCTTTTTTGTGCGGAAAATGAGCCGTTTGCCGCAGTTATCCCTATGCAACGAAGTGAAGAGTGAACAGAAGACATTTTACAGTAATACTATTCATAAAAAATCCTTTTTCCGAATATATATAACCAAGATGTCCCTTTGGTGATTGCATTGGCGGCGAAACTTCTTTCCCTGTTGATAATAATAGTTGGCGAGCTGGGATACATGGGCGTTTTCGTTTCAACAGCGCTGGAATACGCCTGTTTTCCCATTTCCAGCGAAATTCTTTTACCGTTTCTTGGCTATACTGCTGCCAAAGGAGAGCTGGACCTTGTGACAACGGTGCTTTTTGCTACAATGGGCGGAGTGGCCGGCTCTCTTATCTGCTATTTTATAGGCAGATTCGGCAGAAATTTCTTTCGGCGGTTCATGAAATACAAAGGTCTTCGCGCAGGCATGACATCGGCCAAAAATGTCTTTTACAGATACGGCAGAGCCTCGGTCTTTATCGCCAGGATTTTCCCCATTGCCAGAACCTATGTATCCATACCTGCCGGAATGAGCGCAATGCCCGTAGGTCAGTTTTCTCTGTATACAGCAGGCGGAGCCTTAATCTGGAATACGGTCTTAATCGGTATCGGCTACGCTCTTGGCGAAAACTACATAAGGGCAGAGAATGTTTTTTCTGATAAAAAAAGGATAATCCTGCTGCTTTCGGCAGTAATTATCCTTGCGGTTGTTTTTATGAAACGCCGTAAAAAGCCGGCCTTATTTCATAACTCTTAAAATTCCTCTGACGATCCTCGCCGTAAGTCCCCAGATTATATCATCGCCGTATTTATAGAAAACTTCGTCGTAATTATGCGGAGTTCCCCATTTGTAGTTTTCTCCGTTGGGTATGAGGTCGAAAGGAAAATCATCGGGGAAATACATTTCCATGTAAATCTGATTTTCCTGAAGAGGCTTTTCGAAAAAATCCACAGGCACGGTAAAGACTTTTTCCACCTCATGAGTGCTGAGGGTGAGGTTTTCCAAAGTACTGCTTTCCACAAATCCCACAAAAGGGAAAATGACTGTATCATAAAATGTGGCAATATAGTCGGCGTCTCCGATTATTTTTATTTTTTCGGGCGAAATTCCAAGCTCCTCGACAGTCTCGCGGACTGCCGTTTCCAGATGGGTTTCGCCTTTTTCTATTCTTCCACCGGGAAAGCATATTTCACCGGGCTGGCGTATGAGCTCCGATGCCCGTTTTTCAAACACAAAATGCATAACTCCGTCTATTTCCGTCATAAGGGCCAGAACCGCGTAACGGTTTTTCACTCCGTCCGGCTCTGCCGTCCTGTTTTTGAACTTTTTCTCCAGCTGTTTTAAAGTGAACAATTAATTCATTCCTTTCTGAGTTTGGTAACTTTCGCGGCGATTTTCCGCCGGTCCTCTTTAATTCTGGCGTAGTGACGTTTTGTGGTGTTGACGTCCGCGTGTCCCAAAACGTCTGCCACTAAGTAAATATCTCCTGTTTCGGCATACAGATTTGTGCCGAATGTGCTTCTCAGCTTGTGAGGCGAAATCGTCTTTATGATTCCGCAGGCCGATGAGTATTTTTTTACTATATTCTGCGCGGAACGGGCAGTAAGTCTCCGTTTTTGAGATGACAGAAACAAAGCGTCTTCGCCGGGAACTGGATTTGCCTTTCTCTGCTCAACAAGATTTTCAAGAGCCTCCTGGACCTCGTCTCCGAAGTAAAGCAGGCTTTCGTTGCCGCCCTTACGCACTATTTTAAAGGAATTATTGTCAAAATTTATGTCGCTTATATTTAATCCTATGCATTCGGAAATACGGATTCCCGTGCCGGCAAGAAGTGTCACCAGAGCCAGATCTCTGACCACGGTTTTTTCGTGGAATTTCTTCTGTCTTTCCGTCAGGGACGCGCCGCTTTCCACCTCGTCCAGGAGAATCGCCAGTTCGTTAGGCTCCAGAACCGTAATATTCTTCTCGTGGATTTTGGGCGTTTCCAGAAGGGTCGTGGGATTGCTGCTGATTTTTTCTTTTTTATAAAGATATTTGTATAACGAACGAATCGCGGCGATTTTCCGCTTCTTGCCGGTCTCGTGGTTTTTCCTGCCCAGTTTGTATTCCTTGTTTTTGGCTGAATTCATGGACTTTTCATAGTATGTTGTGTAATCGATGAAATAGTCCAGATCCGAAGCCGTGATCTTTTCCAGATCCGAGGCTGTTATTTCCGAGGGCTTTTTTCCTTCGAAATCAGGATGGTTTTCCACAAGATAATTGAAAAACAGCTTCAGGTCGTAGGCGTAATTCAGTCTTGTGCGGGAGCTGGTTTTCAGGTTTATGGCAATGAAAAACTCCTTAACGAAATTTGGCAGTTCTTTCAGAATGTTTTCTGTTTTTTTGAAATTTTTTATGTTTTCTTCTTCATGATAGGTCAGAGCCATAATCATCAATCCTTTTTATTTCAACGGCCTTTTGGGTGTCCAGCCTCTTATGCCGGAACGCTGGATCGCGCTGAAGGTTTTTCCTAGCAGGTTGTCATAGGTTCCCGAAAGGTCTTTAATAAGCTGTTTTATTTCTTCCCGTTTTGTGTTTCCGTCCGCAGGACAGAGATTTTTCAGAACGGGGATATTGTTTTTCGCGGCAAAGCTCCAGGCTTCTCCTTCTTTCACATACATCAAGGGCCTTATGGAATAAAGCTCCTTCCGGTCCAGAAATGTCACGGGAGCAAAAGTATAGATCCTTGCCTCGAAAAACAGGGACATATAGAAGGTTTCCACAATATCGTCCTTGTTGTGGCCCAGCGCGATTTTGTTGCATCCAAGGGCT
The DNA here is from genome assembly GCA_017534115.1 of Bacillota bacterium. Lineage (GTDB taxonomy): Bacteria > Bacillota > Clostridia > Lachnospirales > Anaerotignaceae > RGIG5631. Next base: position 4,053 of record JAFWDD010000006.1, read on the forward strand.
GATGCCGCGTCGTTTAACGCGCCTTTTCTCATTTTCGCGCATAATGAACAGGGATTGGTCTCTTTTCGTTCGTTGAAAATGATTTCGCCGATCTGGGTCTCAACTATATGCAGAGGATGTCCGATAGATTCGCAGTAAGCGGAAACCTCGGAATAATCCGACCCGAAGCCCAGAGATACGGCAATAGGCACGATCTCGAATTTTTTCGGATAAAACCTCTGCAGTCCGGCCATGCCGGTCAGAAGTGTAAGACTGTCCTTTCCGCCGGATATTCCTATGGCTATTTTATCATTTTCCTCAATCATTTCATAGTCGTCAACAGCTCTTCGCATATAACTTAAAAGTTTTTGCAGCTTCATTATGTTTAGTCCCTTTCTTTTATGCGGATAATTTATAAAAATACATTATAATTCAAAAATAAGGCCTGAATCTTAACAAAATTATACCAAATTTTAATCTGTTTGAACATATAAAATGTTTTTGTTGTAAAAAATTACCCAGAATCGCATTAAATGCGAAGATTATTCTAATTCCTGAAGTATTGCAAAATATAAAAAAAATTTATATAATTAATAAATATAGAAAAATATAATAGGGAAAATTTTATTTTCCGTCGGCCAAGGACAAAATCCCGATTTGGGATAAAAATGATTAAAATTGAAAGGAGGTAAAGTCTGTGGACGAGGTTAACGCTTATTATGATGACGAGGTCAACGCTTTATATGACGAGCTTGTGGAAAAAATAAAGAAATATCATCCTGCCAAGGACTATTCCATGCTGGAAAAGGCATATCATCTGGCGCGTGACGCCCATGAGGGACAGTACAGAAAGTCCGGCGAGCCCTATATAATCCATCCGCTGAAGGTAGCGATTCTTCTTGCGGAGCTGGAGCTGGATATGGAATCCATAGTTGCGGGTCTTCTTCATGACGTTATAGAGGACACGGACTATACCTATGAAGATATATCCGAGATTTTCAGTCCGGAAATAGCTCTTATTGTAGACGGAGTAACCAAACTGGGCAAAATCTCATATTCCACAAAGGAAGAAGTTCAGGCGGAAAACTACAGAAAAATGTTCATAGCCATGGCTAAGGACATAAGGGTAATCCTCATAAAACTTGCGGACAGACTCCACAACATGAGGACATTGAACTTTATGACTCCCGAAAAACAGAAAGAAAAGGCTCAGGAGACCATGGATATATATGCTCCTCTGGCAAACAGGTTAGGTATTTCGAAAATCAAGACCGAAATGGAGGATCTCTGCCTTAAATATCTTGATAACGACGGATATCAGGATCTGAAGGAGAAAATATCACTTAAAAAGACTGAAAGAGAAGCATATGTTGAGGGAATCGTAAACGATATTAAAGCCAAAATGGAAGAGACGGGAATCGAAGGCAGCGTAGACGGCAGAACCAAGCATTTCTTCAGTATCTACAAGAAAATGCGCAACAAAAACAGAACATTCGACCAGATATACGATTTGTTCGCCGTAAGAGTAATCGTGGACTCCGTAAAGGACTGTTATGCTGTTCTGGGTCTGGTTCATGAAATGTATAAACCCATGCCCGGCAGATTCAAGGATTATATCGCTATGCCCAAGGCAAATATGTATCAGTCTCTTCATAACACAATGATAGGACCCGGAGGAGAGCCTTTCGAAATTCAGATAAGAACGTGGGAAATGCACAGGACCGCCGAATACGGTATCGCTGCCCACTGGAAATATAAAGAAGGCAAAGCCGGCGAAAAGAATGCCCGCAAGGAAGAGCAGAAGCTGACATGGCTTAGACGTATCCTTGAGTGGCAGATGGATATGTCCGACGACAAAGAATTTATTTCCACAATCAAACAGGATTTAAATATATTTGACGACCAGGTTTACTGCTTCACTCCCATGGGAGACGTAATAAGCCTGCCCAACGGCTCAACACCTATCGATTTCGCGTATTATATTCATACGGCGATCGGCAACAAGATGGTGGGAGCAAGAGTAAACAACAAAATCGTAACATTCGACTATAAGCTTCAGAACGGAGACAGAGTCGATATCATAACCTCTCAGAACTCAAAAGGGCCCAGCAGAGACTGGCTGAATCTTGTAAAAAGCTCACAGGCAAGAACCAAAATAAACAACTGGTTCAAGAAGGAATTCAAAGAAGATAATATTATAAAGGGCAAAGAGCTTTTCGAGAAGGACGCCAAGAAAAAAGGCTACAATGTGCATGATTTGCTGAAACCCGAATGGGTGAAAATAATCCTTGAGAAATTCGGGTTCAAGGACTGGGACGCTCTCTGCGCCGCAATCGGCCACGGAGGACTTAAGGAAGGCGTTGTGACCAACAGATTTATTGAAGAGGTCGTAAAAGAACGCAAGAAAAACCTTACGCCCGAGGAAATCATCCAGGAAATGGAAGAGGTCAACGCCAACAGACGGGAAAGCCGGAAATCAAAATACAAAAGCGGCGTAAGAGTAAAAGGAATAGGGGATGTAAACGTAAGATTTTCCAAATGCTGCAACCCTGTTCCCGGAGACGAAATCATCGGCTTCATAACCAGAGGCAGAGGAGTTTCCATCCACCGTACAGACTGCGTAAATATAATTAATTTAAACGAATTTGACAGACACAGACTTATTGAAACCGAGTGGGATATTGCCGATATTGGCGAGACAGAGGCAAACTACTCCTCAGAGATTAAGATTTACGCGGAGGACAGAAGCGGTCTTATTCTGGATATAGCGAGGATCCTTTCCGATGAGGATATGAAGGTGCGGTCCATAAACGGCAGAAGCCTGAAGGACCAGTCAGCCATTTTCAATGTGGTAATAGACATCAGCAGCAAGGATCAGCTGGAAAAAATATCCAACAAATTAAGAGGCATAAAAGGTGTTTCTCATATAGAAAGAGTTTCAGGATAATCGAGGAGAAATATTATGCGGGCAGTAGTTCAGAGAGTGCTTAACGCCAATGTGAAAATAGAAAGAAAAGTCCATGCAGAAATAGAAAAGGGACTTCTTGTGCTTCTGGGCGTACGTCCCGAAGACGATGAAAAGGTAATGGAATACATGACGGATAAACTGACTAATATCCGCATATTTGAGGATGAAAACGGAAAGATGAACAAATCCGTAAAAGACATTGGCGGAGAAATTCTCATTGTTCCCAACTTCACACTTTACGGAGACGCCAGAAAGGGCAGAAGACCGGGATTTACCGCGGCGGGAAGCCCGGCTGAGGCTCAGAAGGTATTCGAAAAATTCATTGAAAATATAAAAGGCGCGGGAGTTCCCATAAAAACGGGAGTTTTCCAGGCGGACATGAATGTGAATATTTCCAACGACGGACCTGTGACCATACTCTTGGACAGCGATAAATTGTTTTAACAAGACTTAAAAAGGAGAGTAATATGAAAATATTAAAACATAACTGCATAGCTATGGATGAAAATGTATATATAGTTTATGACGAAAACACAATGGAAGGCGTAATAATCGATCCGGGCATGGACGCGGCTCAGATTATGGGAGCAATCGACAAATCCGGCATTAAGGTTAAGGCGATCCTCCTGACTCACGGCCACGGAGACCACATTGGCGCTGTTCCCGAGCTGCAGGAGTATTACAAATGCCCCATAGCGGCGCATAAAGAGGAAAAATATATATTAAACGATGTATCCGTAAACCTTTCCGATATGTTCGGCGGCGGAATTGAGCTGGAGGCGGACATTGAATTTAAGGACGGAGATGTATACGATATTTCCGATAATCTGCAGTTTAAAATTCTTCATACTCCCGGACACACTCCCGGAGGCTGCTGTTTTTACAGCGAGAAGGAAAGTGTTGTATTTTCCGGAGATACTCTTTTCTACGGTTCCATCGGCAGAACGGATTTCCCTTGGAGAGGTGTAAAAAGTCCCGGCGGTCCCGAAAGAACGGATTTCATGTCCGCAATGAAGCGGTCCCGAAAGAACATGGCAATCATTGCGGAATCCATCAGGACAAAGCTTTATACTCTGCCCGATGAGACAAGAGTTTTCCCGGGACACGGACCCGAAACATCCATAGGACAGGAAAAACGTATTAACGGATTTGTCAGACCCTGATTATGATTTATTATATTTTGGAAGGCCACGAATTTAATAATGAGGTCCAGACAGGCATACAGATTTTTTATCCGCTGGAAAAATACAGCCGTGTGGATGAGATTTCTTCTGAAGGGATAACGGTTTTAAGCCGTATTGAAGAGGATTTTTCCCTTTGCCGGGTTTATGAAGAGGGAAAGCTTATCTGTGATAAAAAACTGGATAAACCCCATTCAGAAAATATAAAGGTAGAAAAAAGCCGTACAAAGGAAGCGGTATATTTTGCCCTTTCCGAGCTCACCGGATATCAGCCTCCTTGGGGCATTCTTACGGGAATTCGTCCCACTAAACTTACGGAGGAGTTTTACTCAGAAGGTCTTTCCCATGACGAAGCTGTGGAAGCCTTTCGAAAACGCTATTATGTCAAGGAAAACAAAGCTTCTCTTGCCGTAAGCGTATATGACAGGGAAAAAGCCATACTGGATTCTTCGCGAAATGGAAGCTGGAGCTTGTATGCGGGCATTCCTTTCTGCGCCAGCAGATGCCTTTATTGTTCATTCACCTCTTATCCCGTGGACAGATACAAAAACAAAATCGACAAATATATAGACTGCCTCATAAAAGAGTTTGAATTTACGAGCAAAAAGCTCAATGATCCCGAAACCATTTATATCGGAGGAGGCACACCCACAGCTCTGAATGAAGCTCAGCTGGACAGAATGCTTTCCGCTTTGGAGGAGAATTTTGACACACAGGGAGCATCGGAATTCACGGTAGAAGCAGGCAGACCGGATACAATTACGGAAGAAAAGCTGGAGATACTTAAAAAGCACAATGTGACGAGGATATCCGTAAATCCTCAGACAATGAACGATAAGACCCTGCGTCTCATAGGCAGAAGGCATACCGTTTCCCAGATAAAGGAAACCTTTATGCTTGCCAGAGAAAAAGGGTTTGACAACATAAATATGGATCTGATTTTAGGTCTTCCCGGAGAGGATATGGAGGATGTAAGGCATACATTCTCGGAAATCGAGAACCTTTCTCCGGACAGCCTGACGGTGCATACCCTTGCGGTTAAAAGAGCCTCGGATCTGCGGGGAACACTGGAAAAATTTCCCCTCGCGGCATCGGAAGAAATAGAAAAAATGCTGGATATTTCAGCAGATTTCGCAAAAAGGCTCAACATGAATCCGTATTATATGTACAGGCAGAAAAATATGCTTGGAAGCTTTGAAAACGTAGGCTATTCCCGTGAGGGAAAGGAAAGCCTTTACAATATAAAGATAATGGAAGAAACTCAGTCTATAATCGCTCTCGGCGCAGGCGGAGTAACCAAGACCGTGGACCGGAAAACGGGACGCATCGAAAGAATATTCAACGTAAAAAGCGCGGACGATTATATTGAAAGAATAGATGAAATGCTTGAAAGAAAAGAAAAAGGCTTGAATTTGGAGGTAATATTATGAAAATCGCATCGCCGAGAGGCACAAAAGACATTTTCGGGGATGAAATGAGATTGTGGCATAAAATAGAAAGCACAGTCAAATCCGTGGCGGACGATTTTATGCTTGAGGAAATACGAACTCCCATTTTTGAACATACAGAGCTTTTTTTAAGAGGAGTGGGAGAGACCACTGATATAGTTCAAAAGGAAATGTATACATTTATGGACAAGGGCGACAGAAGCATAACCCTGAGACCGGAAGGCACTGCGGGAGCCGCTCGTTCCTACATAGAAAACGGAATGGGAAACCTTCCTCAGCCCGTTAAGCTGTACTATTTCGGCCCCATGTTCAGATATGAGAAGATGCAGGCCGGACGCCAGAGACAGTTCCACCAGTTCGGAATGGAGATTTTCGGTTCTCCAAAACCTGCGGCTGACGCGGAGGTTATTTCCGTTGCGAAAGAGCTTCTGGAAAGGCTGGGAATAAAGAATATTTCCCTGAAGATAAATTCTCTGGGCTGTAAGGAATGCAGAAGCAGATATAACGCCGCTTTGAAGGAATTCATTGGAAACAATCTTTCAGGGCTCTGCGAGGACTGCCGTGAAAGATTCGAGAAAAATCCTCTTCGTGTTCTGGACTGCAAGGAGGAAAAATGCAAAACGATTCTTGCGGACGCGCCTCTTATGCTGGATTATCTGGATGAGGAGTGCAGGGAGCATTTTGATGAGCTTCAGGAGATCCTCACAGCCATGGGTATAGATTTTGAAATTGACCCCAAAATCGTCAGAGGTCTGGACTATTATACAAAAACAGTGTTCGAGTTCGTAGCGGGCAATATTGGCGCTCAGAGCACAGTATGCGGCGGCGGAAGATATGACGGACTCCTCGAAGAGGTTGGTGGAAAGCCTACGCCTGCGGCAGGTTTCGGACTTGGAATCGAAAGACTTATTCTTATGCTGAAAGCTGACGGCCTTGACGAAGGCGAAAAGAAGAAAGCCGACATTTTCGTGGGCTCAATCGGAAAAGCGGGAAGCATAAAAGCTCAGGTGCTGACCCTTGAGTTAAGGAAAAAGGGCATTGCCGCCGAGTGCGACACAATGGGCAGAAGCGTAAAGGCTCAGATGAAATATGCGGACAAGCTTGGCGTGAGATTTTCCCTCATAATAGGCGACGATGAGGTGGAAAAAGGCATTGTGGCGCTGAAGGATATGTCCGAAGGCACAAAAGCCGATGTATCCTTCGATGAAATATACGGCAAAATCAAAGAATTATCATAAGAGACAAATATTAGTAAAAATTTTACGATTTAACTATAAAAGGGAGATGTAATCAATGGAATTAAGATTTGAAAAAGCTGAAAAATTAAAAGAAAAACCCGATATGAACAATCTTGGGTTCGGTCAGTATTTTACAGATTATATGTTTGTAATGGACTATAAAGAGGGCAAAGGCTGGTACGACCCCAGAATCGTCCCTTACGGACCTATTGAAATGGATCCTTCCTGCATGGTTCTCCATTACGGACAGACTGTATTTGAAGGCTTAAAGGCGTACAAAGGCGAAAACGGCGAGATTCTGCTCTTCAGACCCGAAAAGAATATGGCAAGGCTTAACATCTCCAACGAAAGAATGTGCATCCCTCAGTTTGACGAGGCATTCATGGTTGAAGCAATCAGAAAGCTTGTAAAAACAGAAGAGGACTGGATTCCTTCACTTCCCGGAACAAGCCTTTATATCAGACCTTTCATCATTGCTACAGACAGCAAATTAGGCGTTCATCCCGGAACCACATATAAATTTATAATCGTTTTATCACCCGTAGGTTCATATTATCCTCAGGGAGTAAAACCTGTTGATATTTATGTAGAAGATGTATACTGCCGTGCCGTAAAAGGCGGAACAGGCTTTGCTAAAACAGCGGCTAACTACGCAGCCAGCCTTAAGGCTCAGAAGGTTGCTGAAGAAAAAGGCTACACCCAGGTTCTCTGGCTTGACGCTATCGAAAAGAAATACGTTGAAGAGGTTGGAACTATGAACGTATTCTTCGTAATCGACAATGAAGTAATCACTCCCGAGCTTAACGGAAGCATCCTTGCCGGCATTACAAGAATGTCAGCGATCGAGCTTCTCAAGGACGCAGGATACAGAGTTTCCGAAAGAAAAATCTCCATCCAGGAAGTATATACAGCCGCATCCGAAGGCAGACTCAACGAAGCGTTCGGAACAGGTACAGCGGCAGTTATTTCTCCCATAGGCGAATTCTGCTGGGACGGAGTTAAACTCCCTGTAAATAACGGCGAAATCGGTCCCGTTGCCGCTAAGATCTATGATACGATAACAGGTATCCAGAGCGGACGTATCGAGGACAAGTACGGCTGGATAACAAAAGCATAATAAAGTAATTAAAACGCTTGCAATGCAGGCGTTTTTTGCTATAAAAACAATAAAAAAGGAGGAAAATCCATGAATTTCAGTAAAAAATTTGCGGCAGTCGGCATTTCCGCTCTTCTGGCGTTGAACGCAGTTCCCGTGTTTGCCGAACTTCCTGATATATCAGTAAAAATAGACGGAAAAACCATAGAATTCGATGTCCCGCCAATGATAATCAGTGGCAGGACCATGGTTCCCATGCGAAAGATTTTCGAAGAATTCGGTTATGTTGTGGACTGGAATGGAGACGAGCAATTTGTAATCGCCGACGGATTGAATTCTGTTTACATGAAAATAGGCGAGAGTACAATGAAGGTGGACGGCGAGGAGATCCAAATGGACACGCTGCCTCAGATTGTTGACGGCAGAACCCTTATCCCTCTGCGAGCTCTTGCGGAGTCCATAGGCTGTTATGTTGACTGGGACGGAGACACCAGAACCGTAGACATAGCAACCCCTGCAATGGATGGCATAGATTACTACGGAGCCTATAAAGGCATTCTGGAACAGGTCATTGCGGATAACGTCTGGGGCGAATACCTCAGGTACTTTGTATACGATATAGACGGTGACGGCGTGAAGGAGCTCATTGTACAGAACGGAAACAACGAACTGGAAATGGCTTTGGACATATACACCGTTTATCAGGAGGAAGCGCTGCTTCTGGGCAGTTTGACAGGCGGACATTCGGCTCTTTACCCTTGTCCCGACGGCGGAATTTACAGACACTGGGCTAATGAGGGTTCCGAGACCCTTTACAGAATAACCCTTAACGGCCGGGATTTGAAGGAAGAGTTAATCTGGGATAAACAGGAGCCTCACAATGATTACGCGCAGTTCGAGGAAGGCGATCTCCATTACGCCAGAATCACAGACGATGTTCTTTTGAGATAAATACAATATTATTGGAATTTGGAAAGCCTCCGTAAAACGGAGGCTTTTTTGCAGCATGTATTTGCCTTTGCAAATCAGATTTTTTGAATACTGACAGTTATGCAAAAAACCACCCGTTTTGCGACAACGGGTGGTCATAATACTTTTTATTGTTTTGTAAAATGAAGCTCAACCTTCATGAATGAAGTCTTGATGCCTTCTCCATCGTCTGTGAATTTCAGCTTCAGATCACCGGAGCATTTGAATCCTTCATCGGTCTCGGTCCACTTGAAGTCTGTGATTTCACCTTCGGATTCGGACTTTCCTGTTCCGTCAGGATTCAGAGTAATCGTCCAGTCTTCTTCAAGTGCTTCGGACTCCTCCATAAGAGACATGGACTCACATTTCCAGGTTCCGACATATTTGCTGTTCGACAGGTCTTTTTTGCTTCCGCAGGCTGTGAACGCCAGACAGGAGATCACAGTAAGCAGGCATAATATAAGTGTGATTTTTCTTTTCATGGAATGGGTCCTCCTTTAATTTGATTCAATTATATTATATAAGCCTCCAAAAATCAATGATGCGGTTCTTATTTTGCGGGCAGAGCCCGGTGGCCTTCGCAGAGAAAAAAACATCCTAACATATTGCTTTAAATCCGAATTTGAGATAAAATAAAAAAGTTAATGATAAATATAATAATTTAATATTTTAAAATAAAGGAGAAAAAACATGGGAGAATCAATGAGCGGCTTAAAAAGAAGCCACATGTGCGGAGAAATAACAAACGCGCTTATAGGACAGGAAATAACAGTAATGGGCTGGGTCCAGAGAAGACGTGACCTTGGCCAGCTTATATTTATAGCGTTAAGAGACAGAACGGGAATCATCCAGGCGACCATTGACGGAAATTCAGCAGACCCGGAGCTTTTCCATAAAGCTGAAAGCATCAGAAGCGAGTATGTTCTTGCCATAAAAGGCACCCTTGCGGAAAGAACGGAAGGAAACATCAATAAAAACATGAAAACAGGCGATATTGAAATTCTCATTTCCGAGCTGAGAATCCTTTCCGAGTCCGAAACACCGCCTTTCCAGGTTGAGGACAGCATAACCGTAAAGGATGACCTTCGTCTGAAATACAGATATATTGACCTGAGAAGACCTTCTCTTTTCAAGAACATAAAGCTTCGTCACGATGTAGTTCAAAATGTTCGTTCATACCTGAACAGCCAGGGATTTTTGGAGATTGAGACACCTATTCTCGGCAAATCTACACCCGAAGGCGCGAGAGACTATCTTGTTCCCAGCCGTGTTCATCCCGGAATGTTCTACGGACTTCCCCAGTCACCTCAGCTTTTCAAACAGATCCTCATGGTTTCCGGAATGGACAGATACTACCAGATTGCAAAATGCTTCAGAGACGAAGACCTTCGAGCAGACAGACAGCCTGAGTTCACTCAGATAGATATGGAGCTTTCATTCATTGATGAGGATGACATCATGACAGTCAATGAAGGACTTATAAAGGAGCTTTTCAAAAACGCTCTCGGCGTGGACGTTCAGACGCCTTTCATCAGAATGACATATCAGGAAGCGATGGACCGTTTCGGCTCCGATAAACCCGATATCCGTTTTGGAATAGAACTGAAAAACATAAGCGAATTAGTGAAAGATACAGAATTTGGCGTATTTAAGAATGCTCTTGAAGCAGGCGGAAGCGTTCGTGCCATCAATGCTAAAGGCTGCGGCTCATTCCCCAGAAAACAGATCGATTCTCTTGGAGAAGTAGCGAAGCTTTTCGGCGCGAAAGGTCTTGCGTGGATCGCCATTAACGATAAAGGCGACATCAAATCTCCTATCCAGAAATTCTTCGCGGAGGATAAATTCAAGGAGATCATGGACGCTATGGAAGCGGAAACCGGCGACCTTATTCTCTTCTGCGCAGATAAAGATAAAATCGTATACGATGCTCTCGGCGCGCTCCGTCTTGAGATAGCAAAGAGAAAAGAGCTCACAGACCCTAAGGATTTCAGATTCCTCTGGGTAACGGAATTCCCTCTGCTTGAGTGGGACGACGAGGAAAACCGTTATGTTGCGGTGCACCATCCTTTTACAGCTCCCATGGATGAGGATATTCCATTCATAGATTCCGATCCCGGACGTGTCCGTGCGAGAGCTTATGATATGGTCCTCAACGGAGTAGAGCTGGGCGGCGGAAGTATCCGTATCCATAGATCCGATATCCAGGAGAAAATGTTCGAGCTTTTAGGCTTCACAAAAGAGGACGCTTACGAAAGATTCGGCTTCCTTTTGGAGGCTTTCAAATACGGAGTACCTCCTCACGGCGGACTGGCATTCGGACTTGACAGAATCGTAATGCTTATGTCCGGAGCTTCCAGCATCAGGGACGTTATGGCATTCCCTAAGGTTAAGGACGCATCCTGTCCTATGACAGATGCACCGAATGTTGTGGACGAAAAACAGCTTGCAGAACTGGGAATCGACGTTATCGAGACAGAAGAAAAAACTGAAGAATAATATTAGACATAGTAAAAAGCCCTCGTTAAAACGGGGGCTTTTGTATTTTTTACTCTTCTTCTCTTATAGCGGAAGCGGGACAGGAATCGATTGCTTCCTGAACAGCGTCCTTGTTCTCATCCGTAGTGTCCGCAACAGCCTCAGCCTTGCCGTCGCTTTGCATTTCGAATACATCGGGAGCGCAGGCTTCACAGACTCCGCATCCGATACAGCTGTCTTTTTCTACATATGCTCTCATTTTTTTCACTATCCTTTCTAATTTTATCCTATCACAACTTGAGTTTTCCAACAAGCGCCAAAGAGGCGCCGGAAGTCCCGCATCGGCATCACACCTTCACATCGGGATTCTTCTCGCCGAATTGTTCCTGCAGTCCGGCGCAGATTTCCTTGCGGGAAACTCCTTTCTTTTCCGACTGCTTAATGAATTTATATGCGGCAAAGAGTGTTGACGGTCCGATTTCCGAGCTGAAATACCCAATTCCCTGATTCCACGCCAGGAGCTCGAAAACATCGTCCAATGCCGCAGAATTCAGTCCGTGGATGTACGCTTTGACCAGTTCCCTCGTGGCCTGCCGCATTCTTCCCGCGCCCACAGCGTTTGTCAGAGAAAGAAGAAGCCGTATTTCGTAAGGCAGATGCCGCCTTTCGTCATTCCACGTCAGATCCCAGAACTCCACAGCCACTTTGGCAAGTCCGTTGTCAATAAGGGGCATATTTGTCAGCGCTGCCGGCCGCATGGGGATTTTCCCTGTTTCATCCTTCTCCTCAATCCGGTAAAAATAAGCGTGAAATTCATATTCCGCCTTTTGCTCCGTATAATGCTCGTATCCCAGCTTTTCCATTACTTCATAAAGGGGAATAGGGTCGAAGCTCTGCACGATCTCCATTCCACCGCCAGCGGGAATCCCCATCGCCTGCTTCTTTATCCCCTGAAAAAAGTTCCCAACAACGCCCCGAACGTCGATTTTTCTGAATCCGTCTGTTTTGTCTTTCCAATCCGTGTATGCCATAATATGACCTCCCTTTGGTTTTATAAATATGCGTATTCGCAGGATTTTTCTTGTCTTTACAAGCTTATTATAGTAAAATTTCAATTAGAATTAAGTTGTTATAACCACATTTTCGGAGGTTTTTTTATGAACACGGATAAATTGGGCAAAACGATGTTTTTCAGAGGATTGAATGAGGATGAGATCCATACGGCGTTAAAGGCTCTTAATTCCCATGAAAAGGAATATGCCAAAGGGGAGGCGGTTCTCCTTGCGGGAAATGTTACCAACGAAATGGGGCTTGTCCTTGAGGGCGGAGTGACTATCGAAAGCAACGATATGTGGGGAAACAGGACGATTCTGTCCCATGTGGGACCTGCTGAGTTTTTTGCGGAGGCCTATGCGCTTCTTCCTGATGAACCACTCATGGTGGACGTTTTTGCCAGCGAAAACTGCCGGATTCTTTTTCTTAATATCGGCAGTTTAATGCATATGGAAAACAGTCAGCCGTGGGTTTTCAAGCTTATCCGCAATCTTCTCATGATTTCCACCCACAAAAACATAGTCCTTTCCGGACGGTCCTTCAATACGGCGCCAAAATCTGCCCGTGGCCGCATAATGGCATATCTGAACTCCGTTTCCCTGAAAAAGAAGAGTGTGGAGTTCGACATTCCTTTCGACCGTCAGCAGATGGCGGATTACCTCAATCTGGACCGCACGGCTCTTTCCAAGGAGCTGGGAAAAATGCGGGATGAGGGCATAATCGAGTTTCGGAAGAACCATTTTCGGATAATTTCGGCGGAATAAAAAATAACCGGAGGTTTTCCGGTTACTTTTGTGTTTCGAAATAATTTACAATGTAATGTTATTTATAGTAGGGCAGTTGATTTACCCGAACGGAATCGCTTACGTTGCCGCTGTAATTGCGATAACTGAATTTGATGATGCCGCCTTCTTCAGAGGCTGTCTTAGGCTTTAAATCATCTGCGGTTAAAACAATATAATCGCTTAAAGGTGCATCAGTCAGTTTATAGCAATAAGGCCAGACAGACATTTGGACGTTTTTGTATATACGTTCCTTCAGAATAGATTTTCCGTCTGCATTTATAACATCTGTTATCGAGAATGTACCGTTGCACAATATATAAGATCCGTCATTTGTTTTTGCATAAAGTGTTAATATAAAACTATTGGTTTCCTCATACCAGTTCCAATAGTAGTAATAACGTGGAGCTCCTTTGTCCTCGTAATAATAAAAATCCGGAACAGGTCTAAGCATACTCTTTGAAATCTCAACTCCATCAACCCAAGCCTTAACCGCTTTTGTTTCCGGTACCCAGTTTACTTTAACGGAACTGAAACGATTCAGATCTTCCATATTTATGAGAGTGTATCCTGATAATCCGCCGTAGGATTCTATCTGCTTGTCGTGGATATAAACTTTTACGTCCGTATCTGTAATAAGAAGTTCGTTTTTGCCGATGTCGCCGGGGTCTGTAGCGAATACAGCAGGTACGGAGTCGGAAATTTTTGTTTTGTCGTTCCTGGAAATCTTCAATGTACGCTTATATTCATTCCATTCTACATCAAACCCAAAATATTTTAATTCTTCTGCGGCAATCAGAGTTTTTCCGTTGTAATTATAGGATTTAATGGGATAATGATTTATGTACGCCACTATATTGGTATATTTAGCATAACCAAGATTGCCCGCGAAGCAGGTTACACCTGATAACATAAATATTATTGTGGAAACCAAAAAAATTCGTAATATTTTCTTCATTATAATTCTCCTTTCGTATCTTTTATCTACTTAACTTCAACAATCTCATACTCCATTGTCCCCAGTCCGATCTTTTCCCCGTGCTCCAGCCCCACGATCCAGTCCGTAGTAGGGTGTACGGAAGCGAAATAGTCGTTGTGCTCGTGTCCTTTGCATTTTTCCGCCAGCACAGAATTGCTGTTCACGGGCATTGCGTTGCAGGCATCAGCACAGGCCTTGTCCAGTGCCACGGGATCGAAAGAAGCGAACATGCCCACATCGGGGATTATGGGCGAATCGTTCTGGAAATTGCAGTCGCAGGAAGGCGAAACGTCCATAACAATGCTTATGTGGAAGCTGGGCTTTCCGTTTATAACAGCAGCGGCGTATTCCGTCATCTTCATGTTCAGATCGTCGTTGGAGGAGGCGTTCATATTTACGACTGCGTCCATAGCGCAGGCGGCGAGACATCTTCCGCAGCCCACACACTTGTCATGGTCGATAAAAGCCTTTCCCGTATCGAATGAGATCGCCTCGTGAGCGCACTGTTTTGCGCACATTTTGCATCCAATGCATTTTTTCGCGATAACATCGGGTTTTCCGGAATTATGCTGAATCATTTTTCCGCTTTTTGAAGCGCAGCCCATACCCAGATTTTTGATAGCTCCGCCGATTCCGGTCATTTCGTGTCCCTTGAAATGGTTCAGGGATATGATTATGTCGGCGTCCGCGATAACACTTCCGATGTTTGCCGTCTCAAGCAGCACACCGTTGGGCACGGGAAGAGCTTTTTCATCCGTACCCTTCAGACCGTCGCCCATGATGATCTGACAGCCGGTTGAAATGGGGAAGAACCCGTTTTCCATGGCGGCGTCAAGGTGTTCAATGGCATTTTTCCTTCTGCCGGGATAAAGGGTAGAGCAGTCCGTGAGAAAAGGTATTCCGCCCAGCTCTTTTACAACATCGGCGACGCCTTTTGCGAAATTGGGACGCAGAAACGCCAGATTTCCCGGCTCTCCGAAGTGAAGCTTAATAGCCGTGAATTTGTTTTTGAAATCTATCTCCTCGATGCCTGCCGCTTTCATGAGCTTCTGCATTTTTTTCACCGTATTTGTTTTATAATTTACACGCATATCGCAAAAATAAACCTTTGATTTTTCCATAGCCGCACACAATCCTTTCAATTAAAATAACTATAAATTCAGTATATTTAATTTTGCGGGTCATGTCAATTCGCCTTAAACAGTAAATTCCCGATAGTTAATTGGTAAATTTTTATAAAAAAGCAATGCTTAAAGCAGTAAAAATACTGCTAAAAACAGCCTTGATATAAATTGTTTTAGTTGGTTATTTAGGCTATGTACAAAATCCCGTTTAAGTATTAAACTAATGTTAGAAAGGAATACTATGCGTATATAATGTTTATAAAGAAAAGGGGCGATATTTATGTTTAACAAAAAGACTATCGACGATATAAATACGAAAGGGAAAAGAGTGCTTTTAAGGTGCGATTTCAACGTTCCTATTTCAAAGGAAACCGGCGAGATAACGGACGAAAACAGAATCGTTTCATCTCTTCCCACAATTAAAAAGCTCATTGCCGACGGAGCAAAGGTCATTCTCTGCTCACACATGGGAAAACCCAAAGGAGTTCCCTCAAAGAGCCTTTCTCTGGCGCCTGTTGCGGAAAGACTTTCCGAACATCTGGGCAAAGAGGTCAGATTTCTGGACTATGACGATGTAGTAAACGATGAGGTAAAAGAAATCGTTTCCGCAATGAAGGACGGAGATGTTGTGCTTCTCCAGAACACCCGTTTCAGAAAAGAAGAAACAAAGAACGAGGAGAATTTCTCCAAAGAGCTGGCTTCTCTTTGCGATATTTATATTAACGACGCCTTCGGCTCAGCCCACAGAGCTCACTGCTCAGTAGCCGGAGTAACGGATTTTGTTGATACAAATGCGGTTGGATACCTTATGGAAAAGGAGATCCGTATTCTTGGCGGAGCTCTTGACGAGCCTGAAAGACCCTTTACGGTAATTCTTGGCGGAGCAAAGGTTTCCGATAAAATCGAGGTAATCGACAACCTTATCAATAAAGCTGACACACTTATAATCGGCGGCGGAATGGCATATACATTTATCTACGCAAAGGGTTACGGCATAGGCAAATCTCTTCTTGAGGCAGACAAAACCCAGTATGCTCTGGATATGATGAAGAAAGCCGAAGAAAAAGGCGTAAAACTTCTCATTCCCGTAGATACGGTCGTAGCGAAGGATTTTGACAACGACGCTGAGCATTTCACAGTAGATATTGAAAATATCCCCGATGATACGCTGGGAGTTGATATAGGAGAAAAAACCATTGAGCTTTTCACAAACGCAATAAAAGAGTCAAAGACAGTTATCTGGAACGGTCCCATGGGCGTATTTGAAATGCCCAACTATGCTAAGGGAACAGAGGCGATCGCGAAAACAATGGCTGAAATCGACGCTGTTACAATCATAGGCGGCGGTGACTCGGCGGCGGCAGTTGACCAGATGGGCTACGGAGAAAAAATGACTCACGTTTCCACCGGCGGCGGAGCTTCTCTTGAATTTTTAAGCGGAGTTGATCTTCCCGGTGTTTCCGCGGTAGATGAAAAGTGAGAAAGGAGAATAAATATGCGTAAAAAAATAGTTGCCGGCAACTGGAAAATGAACAAGACTCCTTCAGAGGCCATCGAGCTTGCAAAACTTCTGAAGGACAGCGATACATCCAAATGTGACGTTGTATTCTGCGTTCCAGCAATCGATATTATCCCTGTTGGAGAGGTTATTAAAGGCACAGGCATCGGACTTGGCGCCCAGAATATGTATTTTGAGGACGAAGGAGCCTACACAGGCGAGATTTCTCCCAAAATGCTTGTAGATGCAGGCGTTTCATATGTAATCATCGGACATTCCGAAAGAAGACAGTATTTCGCGGAGACAGACGAAAGCGTAAACAAAAAAATCAAAAAAGCCCTTGAATATAAACTGATTCCTATCGTTTGCGTAGGCGAAGCTCTTGAGGAAAGAGAAAAAGGCATAGCGTTTGAGAAGATCCGCATGCAGGTAAAGCTTGCGTTTGAAGGTATTTCAGCGGCAGATGCCGAAAAGATAATCATTGCATACGAACCTATCTGGGCAATAGGCACAGGCAAGGTTGCCACAGACGACCAGGCTCAGGAGGTGTGCAAGGAAATCAGAAACGTACTTAATGAACTTTACGGCGGCGTTTCCGAAAACATCCGCATTCAGTACGGCGGAAGCGTAAACGGAAAGAACGCGGCAGGCCTTTTCGCAATGGCTGACATAGACGGCGGTCTCATCGGCGGAGCAAGCCTGAAAGACGAATTTAAGGACATTATCGCAAGCGTTAAATAAAATAGGAGTATTTAAATGAAAAAACCGACTGTACTTATGATCCTTGACGGATTCGGGATTAATCCGAAAAAGGAATTTAATGCTATAAAAACGGCAAATAAGCCGAATTTTGATAAAATAGTTGAAAAGTATCCTCATGTTCAGGGAAACGCCAGCGGACTTTACGTAGGCCTTCCTGACGGCCAGATGGGAAATTCAGAGGTTGGACACCTCAACATAGGCGCCGGAAGGATCGTGTATCAGGAGCTTACGAGAATCACCAAAGCCATTGAGGACGGAGACTTTTTCGAAAACGAGGCTCTTGTAAAGGCAATGAAAAACTGCGCTGATAACGATAAATCCCTTCATCTTATGGGACTTGTTTCCGACGGCGGAGTCCACAGCCACAACACCCATCTTTATGCTCTTGTGGAAATGGCGAAAAGGTTCGAATTAAAGAAGGTTTTCATCCATGCGTACCTTGACGGCAGAGATACTCCTCCCACATCTGGCGAGGGATATCTTATGGAGCTGGAAGAAAAGCTTTCCGAAATCGGAGTAGGCGAGATCGCCGATATTTCCGGCAGATATTACGGAATGGACAGGGATAACCGCTGGGAAAGAGAAGAAAAAGCATATAATATGCTTGTTCTCGGAGAAGGCAAAAAGTTTGCCGATGTAAAAACGGCCATCGAAACTTCATATGAAGCGGGAGATACGGATGAATTCGTGCTTCCTTCGATAATAACGGACAAAAACGGCAATCCCAAAGGTCTTATAAATGACGGAGATTCGGTAATATTCTTCAATTTCCGTCCTGACAGGGCAAGACAGCTCACAAGAATTTTCTGCGACAAGGATTTTTCCGGTTTTGAAAAGAAAAAATCCGTAAGCGGACTTACATTTGTGACCTTCACGGAGTATGACAAGACCATAACCGATAAGATCGTCGCATTTGCTCCACAGACCCTTAAAAACACAATGGGCGAATACATTTCGTCTCTGGGACTAAAGCAGCTTCGTCTTGCGGAGACTGAAAAATACGCCCATGTAACCTTCTTCTTCAACGGCGGAGTGGAGGAGCCCAATC
>JAFWDD010000044.1 GCA_017534115.1 Bacillota bacterium
AATTTCATATACATTCATTATTATCACCGATTCTATTATATTTGAAAAACCTCTCCGAATCAAATATCCGCGTTAAAAAAGACACAGAACAAATCAATTCTGTGCCTTTAAATTTTCCATTATGCGCCAAGATAGGCTTTTTTAACTCTGTCATCGTTGAGAAGTTCCTTCGCGTTTCCGCTCATGGAAATGCTTCCGTTTTCCAGAACATAGGCTCTGTTCGCGATATTGAGAGCCATTTTAGCGTTCTGCTCAACCAGAAGAATCGTTATTCCCATTTCATGACATTCTTTAATAATACTGAAAATCTCCTTTACAAGAATGGGCGAAAGGCCCATGGAAGGCTCGTCCATAAGGATGATCTTCGGGTTGGACATCATAGCTCTGCCCATGGCAAGCATCTGCTGTTCGCCGCCTGAAAGAGTTCCGGCAAGCTGCCTTGCTCTCTCGCTGAGTCTGGGGAATGAAGCGAAAACCCTTTCCATATCCTTCTGTATGTTTTCCTTATCCTTACGCATGAACGCGCCCATAAGAAGGTTTTCCATAACCGTCATTCTGGTAAAAACTTGTCTTCCTTCGGGAACATGAGCCATTCCCAAATTAACAATATTTGCCGGATCGATTTTCCTCAGATCCGTTCCGTTATAGATTATATCACCGTTATCAGCGTGCTGAAGACCGGTAATTGTTCTCAAAATAGTGGTTTTGCCTGCTCCGTTGGCTCCGATCAATGAAACTATTTCTCCGTCATTTACCTCAAGGCTTACATCGTGGATAGCGTGAATAGCCCCGTAGGATACGTTTATATTTTTAATCTCTAACATTGAAACACCTCCTCATTAATCATCTGTGCCAAGGTATGCCGCGATAACATCAGGGTTATTGGAGACCTCGCTGGGAAGACCTCTTGCGATGGTCCTGCCGTAGTCGATAACCGTGATTCTTTCGCATACATTCATAACAAGGCTCATGTCATGCTCAATAAGCAAAATGGCAATTCCGAATTTATCCCTTATCATATTTATGGAATCCAGAAGCTCGGCTGTCTCAACAGGGTTCATACCTGCCGCAGGCTCGTCAAGAAGAAGGATCTTCATATCCGTTGCGAGAGCTCTGGCTATCTCCAGTTTTCTCTGCTGTCCGTAAGGGAGATTGGACGCTACAAAATCCGCTTTTGTATCCAGATTGAAAAGCTTCAGAAGTTCAAGAGCTTTCTCGTGTACCCTCTGCTCCTCGTCCCAGTAAAGCTTGCTGTGGAGAAGTCCTCCGCCCAGTTTGTATTTAATGCTCTGGTCGCAGGCAATCTTTACATTATCAATAACGGACATCTGTTTGAAAAGACGAATGTTCTGGAAGGTCCTGGCAATGCCTTCCGCCACAAACTGATGAGGCTTGAGGCCGTTTACCCTTTTGCCGGAAATGAATATATCTCCTTCCGTGGGAGCGTAAACTCCTGTAAGAAGGTTGAAGACCGTAGTTTTTCCGGCACCGTTGGGTCCGATAAGTCCAACCAGCTCGCCCTGCATTATTTCTATATTGAAATCATCAACGGCTTTAAGTCCGCCGAAATTGATTCCCAGATTAACTGTTTTCAAAACGGGTGTATCACTCATCCTGTCCACCGTCCTTTATCTCAGCCTTTCCTTTTCCGAAAAAGCGGCTGAGCACGTTTGTAAGAGAGAATTCACGTGTTCCGAGAAGTCCTGTGGGTTTGAAGATTACAACCACGATAAGGGCTATTGAGTACACGAGCATTCTGTATTCAGCAAATCTTCTCAGCGCTTCGGGAAGAGCCGATAAAATACCTCCGGCAACGATAGAGCCTGTCAATGAACCCATTCCGCCGAAAACTACCATGATTACATATTCCACGGATTTCATAAACGTAAAGTTGTTTATGGAAAGAGAACCGATATAGTGAGCGAAAATGCCGCCTGCGATTCCTGCGAAAAACGCGGAAAATGTAAATGCCAAAACTTTGTAATATGTTACGTTAAGTCCCGTTGCTCCCGAGGACACGTCGTCTTCCCTTATTGCCATAAGGGCTCGTCCGTATCTGGAGCGGACAAAACAGTACATTAAAAATACGCATACTACTGTTATCCAGTATACCACGTAAATATTTGAAATTCTGCTGATACCTACGAGAGCCTGACCCGCAGCGCCCTGGGATAAGCCGTTTCCGCCGCAGAACTTAAGGTTCTGGATAACAACACGAATGATTTCTCCGAATCCAAGTGTAATAATAGCAAGATAGTCGCCTTTGAGCCTGAGCGCGGGAATACCAACCAGCATTCCGAATATGGCCGCCAGAGCTCCGCCTATTATAATTGCTATTAAAAATCTGAAAAAGTTGGGCGCTCCTGCTCCCACAAGGATATTTGAGTTTGCCATGGCTTTTGTAATAAGAGCCGATGTATAGGCTCCGATCGCCATGAATCCGCAGTGACCCAGCGCTATCTGTCCAAGGAAACCTGTGGCGATATTAAGCGATGTGGCCATTATGATGGATATGCAGATAGTCATGAGAATACCGGAAATATATGTACTTACTACTCCGGTTCTAACCAAAATCACAAGCACTGCGAATGCTACTATGATTCCGATAAGGTTTACCAGGGGATTTTTTGCTTTTCTTTGAATATTTGGAATTATCATATCTATCACCCCTTAAACCTTTTCTCCAACGTCTTTGCCAAGTATACCCGCGGGCTTAATGAGAAGCACTACAATAAGGATACCGAACACGATAGCGTCCGAGAATGCCGAAGTCAGCACTCCTCCTGTTAATGTAGTAAGATAAGCCTTGGATAAACTTTCTACCAATCCGATAACAAGTCCGCCGATCATAGCTCCGGGGACAATTCCGATACCGCCAAGAACCGCCGCTACGAATGCTTTAAGACCCAGCATCGATCCCATTGTAGGCATAGCCTGGGGATAAGCCGCGCAATACATAAGGGATGCTATAGCCGCAAGTCCGGAACCGATAGCGAATGTTAATGTAATAGTCTGATTTACTTTGATTCCCGCAAGAATCGATGCTTCCCTGTCCTCTGAAACGGCACGCATGGCGCGGCCCATTTTCGTATTCTGGACGAAAGCCTGCAGAACAAGCATTACCACAACACCGATAATAATTGTGATAATCGTATTTCCGTTTAATGTAACTCCGCCTACTGTTATATTTGATATTTTGAAAATGTTGCTGACTGTTTTGGGAGAAGCTCCGAATAAAACCTGAGCCAGATTCTCAAGAAACAGACTCATTGCAACGGCCGTAATAAGAGCAGACATTCTGTTGCCCTTTTCACGAACGGGTTTATACGCAACCTTTTCAACACCTACGCCTACTGCTACACATGCGACTACCGCAAAAATTACCGCGGTCCATGCAGGCATCCCGGAAGCTACCATCAAAGGTATTGTGAATACTAACGTATAGGCGCCCACCATAATGAAATCGCCGTGGGCGAAGTTAATGAGCTTTATGATGCCGTATACCATAGTATATCCCAGCGCGACAAGAGCGTACACACTGCCTATTTTTAATCCGTTTAATAATTGCTGTACAAATACTGCCAATTGACGGGACACCTTCCTTTCTGTAAATTTTTTTCCGAATTTTTACTTTTCGGTCAACCCCACATAACATAACGGCACAGGATAAATCCCCTGTGCCGTTACAAGATATTCATCTTATGGCATTTTTAATAAATTTAACTGATAATTAAATCTCAATATATAAATTTTACTCGACTTTTACTCTTAGTTTTCAAGCATTGTGTAGAATACCTGTTCTCCATCCTTGAATGTGATGATAGGTACGGATTTAAGAGGTGTACCTGTTTCATCAAGTGTGAAGGAACCTGTTACTCCGCTGAAGTTAATAGCTGCGATAGCGTCTCTAATAGCTGCTCTGTCTGTTGTGCCTGCTTCTTCGATAGCCTGTGCAAGCATATAAGCTGCGTCATAACCTAAAGCTGAGAAAGCGTTGAGGTAATCTGTACCATATTCATCAGAGAAGTTCTTTACAAAGTTCTGAACTGTGTCTGAAGGATCTTCAGGTGAATAGTGGTTTGTGAAGTAAATATCGTTGTAGATGGATTTATCTTCGATCATTGTTGTTAATGTTCCGTCATATCCGTCAGCGCCGATGATGGGGCCTGTGAATCCAGCTTCTCTTGCCTGAGGAACAATGTAAGGACCTACTGCGTTGTAGTAGTAAGGAGCGAAGAGTGCCTCTGCGCCAGAGTTAGCGATTGTTGTGAGCTGAGCTGAGAAATCTGTATCATCTGTTGTAGCTGAACCTTCTTTAGCAACAATGTTTAAGCCGTATTCTGCTGCTGCTGCCTCGAAAGCGTCACAGCAACCTGCTGAGTAAGCGTCGCCTGAAGCGTAGATGATTGCAACATCTTTAACACCGAGTTCCTGAGCTGCAAACTGAGCTGCTTTCTTACCCTGGTAAGAGTCTGCGAAACATGCTCTGAATACATAGTCGTCAGCTGTTGTAAGTGTATCAGCTGTACCTGTAGCTGTAAGCATTACAAGACCAACGTCATTTGCTATGGGAGCAACTGCTGCGCATACGCCTGATGTGATAGGACCTAATACTGCGCAAACTCCTTCGCCGTCAAGCTTGTTGAAAGCGTTGCAGCTTTCTGTAGGGTCGCCTTTGTCGTCGTATTTGATAACTTCAACCTGTTTTCCTAAAATACCGCCGTTTGCATTGATTTCATCAAATGCAAGAAGCATACCGTCCTGAGCGGCAACACCGTATACTGCTGTAGGGCCTGTAACACCTGCAACGATACCGATCTTGATTGTTTCGCCGTCGTCAGCAACTGCTTCTTCAACTTCTTCTTTGACTTCTTCCGCAGTCTGTTTAGCGTCTGATGCAACTTCTCCCACTTTGTCCTTAGCACCGCATCCGGCACAGATAGCCATTACCATAGAAGCTGCAACGATAGCTGCAAAAATTTTCTTCATAAATAATCCTCCCTCTGTGATAAAAAGTTATTATCAGTTCTTTATTCAATTTTTATGCCCGTCCGTACTCCGGAAACATTCTCCGCCTGAAAATAAAAAGCCGAAAATATTTCTTTCATACAGTTTCTTTCCTTAATAAAATACCATTTATGCAGTAAAAATGCAAGCCGTTTTTTCGTAAAAAGGCCTTTTTGCCTTTCAAGTTATGGCAAAACCGGACATCTCCGAAAATTTTATCGTTTTAATTATCGCATTCCGAAAATTTTACTGATTAAATAACCCGAACGTCTCCTCAGTCAAAAAAACACCAAAAATTTTTCTATTATCGCAAAAAATCCGAAATTTTTTCGCCTTTTCAATCCGCATTCCACACAAAACCCATTCACTTTATGCAAATGGCCGCAAATCTTATTCCCAAACCCATTTTATTTCCTCTTTTATCCCTATATGGGCCGAAATACTTTTCCAAATACAAAAAATCCTTTATTTTATCATAAAAAACTTTAAAAATATGGATTTTATTTCAGTTTTGTATTATTATGTATATAGTATATTCAGAAAGGACCATGAAAAAAATGAGTCAGCCGAAAAGATCATACGAAAAATTTTTGCTTAATATGCCCAAAACCAAAAAAGGGCAGGAGACCTTAAACAGAATCTGCGATTCCGCGAGAAAGCTGTTCTACGAAAGAGGTTATTTTAAAACATCCATAAACGATATTACATCCGGCGCGTCCGTCGGCGCAGGCACATTTTACATCTACTTTGCCGGCAAGCTGGATCTTTTTAAATATCTTCTCGCCTATTACGGAAGCTTTACCAGACACAAATGCCGTATAGCGGTGGAAGACTGCACCAGCCGTGTGGAAGCGGAAAGAGAAGGACTGAGATGCTGGTTTAATATGGTGTCAAAGGATAAATCCATTTACAGCATAATCTCTGAGTCTCTGCACATAGATAAAACACTTTATTATGACTACTATTCCACTTTCGCAAAGGCTTATATCCGGAACATTAATTCAGCCAAGCTGAAAGGCGAGGTCATTGATATCAACTCCGAGGTCTTAAGCTATATCCTCATTGGTATTACAAACATAATCGGAAACAATATGGAAAACTTCGAGACTGTTCACGATATCGACACAATCGTTGACGAGATAATGAAGCTTCTGGAAAACGGTATGTTCACCAAAAAATAATTCACGGAAAATCAACAAAAATATCCCCTGAGTTTTTACGCTCAGGGGTTTTCATTTTTCGATATTTGTTCGTGTTATCAGAAAAAGTTGCCTTCCGCTTCCTTCACAAGATAATAGTGATTGATTCCGTTTTCGTCGGGCTTTGATTCAACATAGCCTTCTTTAATAAGATAATGGAGATGGGCAAGAGCCTCTCCCACTGCAAACCATTTCTGTATAAGAGGAAAATCCTCCCATGAATCGCAGACTATATCCCATTTCATATATCCCGCGATGTCGTACGCTGTGTACCCGTTGTGGGCTTTTATTATTTTATAGGAGTCCATAAGCCTTGCGTTGTGGTGGTTTATTAGAGCCTCCACCCTTTCATAGAAATCCAGGTTGTTGTCCCTGTGGGCCGGCAGAGCCAGTTTTATGTCATAGGTCCTTATTCTTTTCAGGCTTCGTATGTAGTCGCCCAGAGAATCATCCACATAGGTCCACATGGTTATATTGGGCGTTATATCATAAAGGACATGATCGCCCAGGAACATTATTTTCTCTTTTTCCATGTAAAGGCACATATGGCCGGGAGTATGGCCGGGAGTGAAAATCGCGGTGCATTCCCAGTCGCCTACTTTGATTTTGTCTCCGTCCTCCAGCTCGATGGCGTCAAAGGGCACATGATTGGAATAGGCTATGGCAGGGTTTTTGCTTTCCAGATATTCCATCTGTTCTTCCGTAAAGCCTTCCTTCAGGTATTGCAGGTCGGACTGGTGCCATAGGTCGCCCACCAGAAATTCTATACAGCCCACATAGTCCACTCTGCCCATGAAGACCCGTGTTCCGGGAGCCACAATATCGGTTATTATGCCGCAGTGGTCCGAATGGATATGGGTTATGAAAATGTCCGTTTTGTTCATGTCCATTTCCAGGTCCCGAATACCCTGTCTGAGAGCCGCAAGACATTCCGGCTGGTTGAAGCCCGTGTCTATCATAAGATTCCTGTCATCTGTTTTGATTACGTAACAGTTCAGGTTTTTTAAAGGGTTTCTGGGGAGAGGAACGTATATTTTATATATATCGGGGTTTGAATTTATCTTTTCGTACAAGGTTATTTTCCTCCTTAGTTGATTTATTTCTCATAGCGTATATGGAGTTTCCGGCACAGGGCTTCAAGGAAAGCTTTTACTTTCTTTTCATACAATACGGGTGAGATGCTGCCGAAGAATATGCCCATTGCCATTCCGCAGATAACGTCCGACGGGTAATGGACGCTCAGGTACAGTCTGGAGAATGCCACCAGCGCCGCTACCACTATAAAGATTCTCCCGAGGGTTTTACGATTTTTATACAAGGCAACGGATGCGCCGAAGGATGAAAGGGTATGGCCCGAGGGGAATGAGTAGTCTGACGGGGATTTTATTATGAGCTGAAGCCCGGGGTTTACCCAGAAGGGTCTGGAGCGCATGACGATGTTTTTTATTATCAGGTTGCCGAATACAGCGCCCAAAAGAAGGGCTATCAGCATACAGGCGCCTGTTTTCTTTTTCTTCGCCAGTATAAAAAACAGGAGACCCATAACTATCCAGAATATGCCCTTATTGCCCAGCACTGTGATAAGGCTGAAGAATCTGTCCAGAAACGGGGTATGATGGGCATACAGGAATTCAATGAATTGCATTTCCATGAAAAATCATTCCTAAATAAAGTGGTATCGAAAAGCATTTTACCACAAAACCGTAAAAAAATAAAGAAGTCTGTTCTTGGGGCGCTGCCCCAAACCCTGCTCTCCGAGGGCTCAGGGGCTCTTTCGGGTTCCCTGAAATGCTGAAAGCGAAACAAAGTGAAGCGGAAGCATTTTAGGGTGATCTCTGCCCTGAGAACCCGCTTAAGGCTCTGCCTTAAGAATCCGCAAGGGATTTCATCCCTTGACCCATGTAGTAAGTACGGAAAGGTTATCGGCTAAACTTCAGTTTTCCACTTTCGGAATTACACGAGACTTTTCAATATCACAGGCGCTTGCCAAAGGCAAATTTAGCTGACCGCAGGTCTATTTCGCTCGGCAACGCCGAATTTAGCTATAAAAAAAGTTCCCACGGAAATTAATCCATGGGAAACCTTAATAATTCAATTTTTTATTGTTTAGTTTTTTACGCTTCTTCAGGTTCGTTGGCCAGATCCTTCTTCTCTCTGCGTTTTACGTAATCGAATGTGATCTTAGCTACTGTACCTGCCATTACGATCAGGCCGATAATGTTTGGAATAGCCATAAGACCGTTTAACGTATCAGAAATATCCCAGATAAGGTCTACGGATGCTACGCAGCCCAAAATTACTGTGAAAATGAAGATACATTTGTAAACGATAGCTTTTCCTGTGCCTGCAAGGAAGTTAAAGCATCTTTCACCGTAATAGGACCAGCCGATAATTGTTGAAAGAGCGAAAAGTACGATTGCTATTGATACAAAGATACCTGCGCCTGAGCCGAATCCGTTGTGGAAGGCTTCAATCGTAAGAGCCGCGCCCTTGTTTTCAGTTACTTTGTAGATTCCTGATGAAAGTATCGCTAAAGCTGTAATTGTACATACGATGATTGTATCAGCGAATACTTCGAAACATCCCCACATAGCCTGTCTTGCGGGTTCCTTCTGGTCGGAAGCGCTATGTACGAGAGCTGAGGAACCAAGACCCGCTTCGTTTGAGAATACGCCTCTGGCTACGCCGTAACGCATTGCCTGGCTCATTGCGTAACCCAGAACACCGCCGCCGATAGCTCTTACTCTGAACGCGCCTGCGAAAATATTGCCGAACGCGTCAGGAAGTCCGCCGCGGTTAATGATAATAAGAATAATACCGCCTACGATGTAAAGAATAGCCATAAAAGGAACTATTTTCTCTGTTACACCGGCAATTCTCTTAAGTCCGCCGATGATTACGAGAGCTGTTACGATAGCGAGGCAGATACCTGTTACCACCATAGGTACTCCGAATGTGGAGTTAAGTGATGAAGCAACTGAGTTTGCCTGTACTCCGGAACCGATACCGAAGGACGCAAGCACTGTGAATAATGCGAAAAGTCCGCCAAGCCATTTGATTCCCATACCTTTTTTAATGGAAACCATGGGGCCGCCAAGCCAGTCGCCGTTGGCGTCTTTTTCACGATATTTCATAGCAAGAGCGATCTCTGCGTATTTTGTCATCATTCCGAAGAATGCCGAAATCCACATCCAGAAAACCGCGCCGGGTCCACCGGACATGATAGCCGTAGCAACACCAACGATATTACCTGTACCGATTGTAGCCGCCAGAGCCGTGGT
Organism: Bacillota bacterium; assembly: GCA_017534115.1. Taxonomy (GTDB): domain Bacteria; phylum Bacillota; class Clostridia; order Lachnospirales; family Anaerotignaceae; genus RGIG5631. Next base: position 9,488 of record JAFWDD010000044.1, read on the forward strand.
CAGAGCCTGGAACTGGGATACTGATTTCGCATCACTGGTCGTACGCACGCTTTTGTCTCTGAAAATGGAAGCGAATGTATTGTGCCACCATAATTTAAAATGTCCTACCTGGAAAAAATGTGTTCTGATACAAATGTATATGCCGACGCATACGAAAACCGTACACATTATAGGTCCCCAAACGAAACCGTTTACCGCGCCGTTTACACTTGCTATACCTTGAGCAACCAAAATATCATCTCCTTATTAAATTATTATTAATAATGGGTATTACCCCAATTTTTACACGTGCATTATTATATCACAGGTGCGGACAAATGTCTCCAAGAAAAAATATTCCCAAAAAGATCAGGGTTCCGCAAAAATTTCCGAAGCCTTGTTTATTGGTGAATTTGCATATTTTTAATGGAATTCTAATCTGTTTTACCGTAAGAAATGCCATTATTTCGAAAGCCATAATAACATCCGTTTATATTACATATAAATAAATTTGATACATGCAGACTCCGCAAATTTTCCGGAAATTATAATTTTTTTATATGAATTCCGCAATTTTTGCGCCTTGAACAGAAATTTTCAGAAAAAATTGTAAGAACGGAGACTAAAATATAGCCGATAACCTTCTTATACTTATTATACGAGCCAAGGGAAAGGTGCGCCTTTGGCGCAATGAATAATGAAGCCGCTTCGCTGATGAATAATGAATAATTTTTGTCAAAATCCGCCTTCGGCAGATTTAATATATGTGCTTCGCACTGAAACATTGAGAATTTTGCGTAGATTTTGATTTTCGTCAATTTCGAGTTTAGCCGATAGTCATCACCGACTTATTACACGGATCAAGGGATGAAATCCCTTGCGGGTTCTCAGGGCAGAGCCCTGAGCCCTCGGAGAGCGGGTTTTTAGGGCAGGGCCCTGAACGGGGTTTGGGGCAGAGCCCCATGAAAACAGCATAAAAAAAACGCACCACAAAGGTGATGCGCGCGAAACCATATCCTTATTTGAACTTAACAGCCGTCCCGTATGCCAAGACCTCGGAAGCTCCTTCCATAATGGAAGATGTGGCATACCTGATGGAAACAACGGCGTCTGCGCCCAGCTTTTCCGCCTCTGTGGACATCCTGGACAAAGCCTCCTGTCTGGCTTCCATAAGCATTTCCGTGTATCCTTTTATCTCTCCGCCCACAATGGTCTTAAACCCGGCCATAAGATCCTTTCCTATGTGCTTGGACTGTACAATACTCCCTGAAACAGGCCCCAAAACCTCATATTCCTTCCCGGGAATATTTTCCGTATTTGTAAGAATCATTTTCTGCATATCGTACACCTTTCTATCTCCTTTTCAAAATCCAATCATGTCTGTCATTCAGCGTCTTTGTATACCTCTCCGGATAAAAGGCCTATCCCTTTCGCCTCCATAAGCTCTGTGACCGTCACCAGCCGGTACCCTCTTTTTATAAGCCCCGGTATGATCCTTTCGCAGGCCTCCGCAGTCGAAGGAAATATATCGTGCATTAGAATTATATCTCCGTCCCGAGCACTGCTGTAAACCGCATTCACGATTTTATCGCTGTCCTGGCTTTCCCAGTCCAGAGTATCCAGCGACCAGAGAATTACCGGCCTCTTTGTCAGCTGGGCCGTCCGTTTCTCGTTTTTCCCGAAAGGCGGACGCGCAACCATTGCTTCTTCGCCTGTGATCGCCTTCAATAATTCATCCGTCCTTGCAAATTCCCTCAGCATTTCGGAATCCGTCATATTCCCGGACATCCTGTGGCTGTATGAATGATTCCCTATGAGGCAGCCTGCCTTAATCTGCCTTTCGATTATGTCCTCCGCGCCGGAAATATTCTCACCGACTACAAAAAATGTAGCTCTTGCATCGTACTTTTCCAATACATCCAGAATCCTCTCCGTAACCTCCCGATTGGGCCCGTCATCAAATGTAAGAGCGATCATGGGCTTTTCCGGATCGGAATCGTTTCGTTTGAACACATACTGCGGTATCTGGGAAAAACTCATCTCGGCCCGGCTTCCGCTGCGAATCACGGAAAGCACCAGCCCAATCATTACAAAAATAATTAATAGCTTCCATTTTGCGGACATATCCTCAAATCCGAAATCAAATCAGTTTTAATTATATGCCCAAACCGATGAATTCAGTATGCTTTTAGTCCTCTGAAGGAGGAAGATTCGCGATTATCTGAAGATTCTGTTTGTTCAAAAGCAGATTCTCGGAAAAAGGATTCACAACCATGGCTTCCGTTGTGGGAACGTTGAGAACCATTTTTATGCACTCAGTAAAGGGTATTTTTATTCCGGGAGCGTTTTTCTTCTGGTCCTCGGGGATTTTTTCCTCCATTGTGAACACAGGGAAATATATCTTTCCGTCCTTTGTCTTAAGAAGTCCGGGATTTAATTTAACTTTGTCCTTAGGGCTTATTTTCTCACCGGGTTTTGCCTCTGCAAACCTCTTCTGGTCCTCTTCCGAAAATACCATTCTGGCTGAGATATATACATCGGAATCCCTGAGACAGGACATAACTGTCTTAAAATTATATTCGTTCTTGTTTTCCATAAAGTCTTTAATAAGCTCTGTTACTATATGCCCTCCGGCAAGCATTTCCTTACGCATTTTTTATTCTCCTTATCTATAAATTATCTATAAAAATTTTTCATTTGCCTATAAATTATTCTTCCACTCACATATTACATTATTTGAGCTTATTTTTCAACTTCAATCAGGGTTTATCAGAATTATTTATGGTATTCTTAAATTATTCTTCATAATCCGCTTTCGAACAAAAAAGAGACAGACTTAAAAATCCGCCTCTTAAAAAATCCATGCCTGCAATTTGTATTTAAATCATTGAAAATTAATCTCCGCGTTCATAGCCCGCAGAATACGTTTTCTTTCATCTCTCAAATCGCGGGTAGTAAACTGAGTATAACCAACCTCCCATATACAAAAGCAGCTTATATTACTGAGAATATAGGAAAAAATGGTGTCTCCTCCGGTAATCCTCGCCAAACGTCTGCTTATCCAGAAAGCAACTACTGCGGTAGTAATCAAAACAGCCGCTCTGCGCAAGTACCTTTTTACAAGCCTGTTCACTTTTTTGTACTCGTCCTCGTAATGGGAGCGGTACACCTCACGGAATACATCCTGAATCATAGGGTTGACCGCGTTTCCGTATATAAACAGATTCATATAGTCACCCTTGTATTTTTCAACAAACGTGTCAACACAATTATAAACAATACTGTTTAATTCAGCATGAGGCATAAAAATATAAGGGTTAAACATCTCCTCGCTTTTCAGTTTAAGCACCAGATCTGTTTCATAGAGCGCGCCAGACATTTTCTCAGGATTCACATCCGAATCCTCCCTGTTCCTTTTTTTATACTCTTCCATCTGACAGCTCTCCTCCCAATTCGATTCAATATACAACCATTTACAGATAATACATACTGTATTTTACCATTGCTTTCGGCAAACTTCAACCAAAATCGGCGTTCCGCAAGTATTTCTTTAAAAACAATCATCTCTTTTTTGCTGAAATGCATGGTTTTTTGTTCAAATAAAACTACTCTTTATTTATGCTTCGATTCGGAAATAATGCCGCAAAAAAAGAGACAGACCTAAAAAATCTGCCTCTTTAAAAATCATTATTCTTCGGGTTTGAACTGGTCTTTGCCAACTCCGCAGACTTCGCATTCAAAATCAGCGGGGAGTTTGTCCCATTTTACGCCCTGTTCGTCTTCATCGTATACCCATCCGCATACTTCGCAAACGTATCTCATATTTATCCTCCTAATAACTGTCAGCCAAAGCGCCGGTCAAAAAGTCTTCCTTAACCTTTCACTCTGTCCCGCATTTTTATCAAAACATTACTTGCATATGTATTCCGAAATAGCTCTTCCGATTTTGCTGATATCGGTTCTGCCCCTGAATTCAAATATGGCATTAACTCCATCAGTGAACACCACAGAAAGCCGTGAATCCGGAAATATTTCAATCAGCGCAGGGGTTTCTATGGAAAAATACTGAATTCTGGAATAGGGCATGGAAGTGTATGTCCTTCTTTTTCCCGTAATCTTCTGAAGATCAATGGAAATGATTCGTTTATTGGTAAAAACCAGCTGGTCGCGGACAGTCTGGAATGCCATAATAATGTCCTCGCCGCCGATCAAAAGATTTGTAACATCATCCCTTACATGTTCGATCGGTATTTGTTTAAGGTTAAAGACAGAGTCTTCATTGAAACTAATTGCCATACTTTAATGTCTCCTTATCATTAAAAGCGGGTCTAATCAAAGAAGCATATTATTCTTCTTCTTTGTTTGCAAGCATATTAAGTGAAATATGCAGGTTAATTGCCGCGCATACAAGCGCTGTCAAAGCAATCCATAAAACAATAATATCTTTAATCGTACTTCTTTTTTCCACAGCTGTTCTCCTTATAATGCAAAAATTGTGACCACTCGTCTTTAAACTTATTTATTAACCAAAGTAACGGTCAAGAAGTCCTTTGAAAGCTTTGCCGTGTCTTGCCTCGTCACGAGCCATTTCATGAACTGTGTCATGGATAGCATCCAGGTTAGCTGCTTTAGCGCGTTTTGCAAGATCAGTTTTGCCTGCTGTTGCGCCGTTTTCAGCGTCTACTCTCATTTCAAGGTTCTTCTTTGTGGAATCTGTGATAACTTCGCCTAAAAGCTCTGCAAATTTAGCAGCGTGCTCTGCTTCTTCCCATGCGGCTTTCTCATAGTAGCTTCCGATTTCGGGATAGCCTTCTCTGTAAGCAACTCTTGCCATTGCGAGATACATACCTACTTCACTGCATTCACCTTCGAAATTAGCTCTTAAATCAGCCATAATATCTTCGCTTGAACCCTGAGCTACGCCAACAACGTGCTCTGCTGCCCATTCAAGATCGCCTTTCATTTCGCTGAATTTCTCCTTGGGAGCCTTACAAACGGGGCAAAAATCGGGAGCTTCGTTTCCTACATGAACATAACCGCAAACTGCGCATACAAATTTTTTCATATTTAAATCCTCCATTTAATTAATTTATAAAAATATATTTTTTCTCTGCTGTAAGGCTAATTATAACAGTTAAGCCTTAAATTTTCAAGTATATTTTTATATAGTAAAAATGAATCCAAAAGGTTTATATCATTATGTCATACAAAAAAACCTTTGAAATAACCATAATTTATGTAAGTTATCACCAAAAATTATAGTTTTCCAAAGGATTTCCCGTTTCTATTTTATTTATAATTGCTATTAATTAATAATTATTATCATCTATTTTTTCGGCGGCCAGTCGCTGCTCTTTCCTCAGCTTCACCATGTATATGAGACACATTATTACAGAAACAGCTGAAGAAAAAGGCGCCGCAAGGCCTGTGTGGAAAAGTGTTACATCTGTCATATGGCTTACTGCCACAGTTACAGGCACTCTGACCCCGAATGTGGCTATAAGGCTGTGAACCATTGAGAAAAGGGACCTTCCGCAGCCGCCGAAATATCCGTTCATGCAGAATATGATGGCAACAAGCATACAGTCTATGGAACAGCTCTTAAGATAAAGGCTGGCGGTATAAGCAATGTCTTTGCTTCCGAAAATTCCCGTTATTGCCTCTCCGTTTATCCAGCTTGCAAGGCACATAAGGGCGCCGAAAATAAATGAGATTAAAATACCGTATTTCAGACCTTTGTTGGCTCTTTCTATCTGGTTTGCCCCTACGTTCTGGGCAGTCATTACGGAAACAGACGAACTGAGGGCGATTACAGGTATGAACATAAACAGTATTATCTTCTCCACCACACCGACAGACGCGGAGGCGATAACTCCCTGATTGTTGACTATCATCATTATGAACAGGAAGGACAGGCTGACCAGTCCGTTCTGGATCGCAAGAGGAACACCTATCCTCAGGATCCTTTTCAAGACCTCTTTGTCAAATTTTATGTCGCCTTTTTTCCGTTCATAGGGAAAACCTTTCTTTTTAAGGTAAATCAAAGAGCAGCCGAAACTTATTGCCTGCGCCAGAACCGTGGCGTACGCGGCGCCTGCGGCTCCCATGCCCAGACCTTTTACAAAGGCGATATCCACAATTATGTTGACTATGCACGCAATCAGCACAAAAAGAAGCGGTGTTTTCGAGTCTCCGAAGCCTCTGAAAAAACTGCTGACAACATTGTATCCCACAATGAAAATGATTCCGCAGAAGCATATGAACATATAACTTCTCGTGCCTGCGACAGCTTCCTCGGGAGCGTTCATGCCCACAACGACTTTGTCCACACAAAGGACCATAACAACTGTAAGCACTATGGCTATAATGAGGAAAAGCCGGATGGCGCTTCCTATGGTTTTGGATATATCCTCAGGACGCTTCGCTCCGAAATACTGGCCGATAAGGACTGTGGAGCCTGTTGTGAGCCCGACTATGGCCTGAGTAATTACGTTCATGGCCTGAGACCCTGTGGCTACTGCGGAAACCTCGGCGGATGTGGCAAATTTTCCCACGACCCAGAGGTCAACCGCTCCGTAAAGGGCCTGAAGAAGCACCGCCAGAAGGAACGGAATAGCAAATATAACAAGCGCTTTCACAACGCTTCCTTTTAAAAGATAATCTTTATCATTCATAAAAATCACTTCTTTTTCAAATTGTAATTCTTCCGATAATCATGTATTTTAAACTAAAAATCCGCAAAAATCAACTTTAGCCGCAAAATGCCGGTTTACGGCTTTTTGGACAATCTGCTCATACTGAATAAGCGGTACGGAAGTCAGTTTTACCCCGTATAAACTCCGTTTTCCAAAAAAACCTCGGTGCGTTAGGGATTATTTATATAAAAGAATTCAAAAAAATATTTAAAAATTCTCCGAAAGTTCTTTACCTTTAATATTAAAAAACCGCAGGCTCCGGACTTCCGGCATACCTGCGGAATTTATAATCAGCGGATTATTAAGTTTTTATCCTTTCAGCTCCGCGTCGCAGTAAGCGCAGCGGTAAATTCTCTTTTTCCTGTCGGAAAGCTTGAATATATGAGTAATTTCCTGCTCTACGGAGGTTATACATCTGGGATTCTTGCATTTCAGGACATCCGTAAGAGTTTCGGGAAGCTCCATATGAAGCTTCTCCACAAGCTTGCCGTCTTTTACAATATTTACGGTAATGTTGCTGTCAATATATCCCAAAACATCGAAATCCAGCGCAATATCGCTGTCGATCTTGATTATGTCCTTCTTTCCGTATTTGGTGCTGGAAACATTCTGGAGCATGGCAATCGCGCAGTCCAGCTTGTCCAAACCCAGATAATTGTATATCTCCCTGCTTTTTCCGGCTTTAATATGGTCTAAAACGATACCTGTTTTTACTCCGTCAACATTCATACTGCTACCTCCTTACCGTATTCCCAAAAGTCTCAAAATAAGCGCCATTCTAATGTATTTTCCGTTCAGCACCTGTCTGAAATAGCAGGCTCTGGGGTCGCTGTCCACCGCCACGGAAATCTCGTTTACTCTGGGCAGAGGATGGAGAATGGAAAGGTCCTCCTTGGCTGTTTTCAGCTTTTCCATATCCAGAATATATGTATCCTTCAAGCGGACGTAATCCTCTTCATTGAAGAATCTTTCTCTCTGGACCCTTGTCATGTAGAGTATATCCAGCTCCGGCATTACCTCTTCCATTGTGTAAACCTCTTTCCATTCCACGCCTTTTTCTATGAGATGATCCCGCACATACTCGGGAACCTTCAGCTCTTCGGGAGAAATCAGCACAAATTTGATATTGTCATACCGAAGCATGGCGTCTATGAGGGAATGGACTGTTCTTCCGAACTGCAGGTCTCCGCAGAAGCCGATGGTCATGTCGGAAAGTCTGCCTTTTTCCCTTGATATCGTAAGAAGGTCCGTCAAAGTCTGGGTAGGATGGAAATGTCCGCCGTCTCCCGCATTTATAATAGGTATGGTCGACCTTTGCTTTGCCGCTATGGGAGCGCCTTCCTTGGGATGACGCATTGCGATAATGTCAGCATAACAGCCCACAGTCTGGATCGTATCGCTTACGCTCTCGCCCTTTGCCGCGGAGCTGGAATCCGCCGATGAGAATCCCAAAACACTTCCGCCAAGCTCCAGCATTGCCGCCTCGAAGCTGAGACGGGTCCTTGTGCTGGGTTCAAAGAAAAGGGTTGCCAGTTTTTTGTATCTGCAAAGCTCTCTATACTCCTCCGGGTGCGCGATAATATCCTTGGCCATTTCGATGAGTTCGTTTATTTCATCTACGGAAAGATCCGTAATGTTTATGACGTGTCTGATATTTTCCACGGTTAAGCCTCCTTTTTTAACTCTTAATCCATGATTCGTCATTGGGATTTGCTCTGAATTTCATAAGGCGGTCCTTGTCCTCAGGTTTGATATATTTTTCCTCTACCGCAACATCCACAAGGGCGTCAAAATCGCTTAAGCTTACGTTTTTCACATTGGCTTCTTCCATTTTTTTGATTCCTTTTTCAAGACCGTATGTGAAAATGCTTGCTATGCCCAGAACCTCGGCTCCCGCGTCACGAAGAACGTTTACAACGTCAACAGCGGAGCCTCCTGTGGAGATAAGGTCCTCAACAACTACTACTTTCTGGCCTTTTTCCAGCTTGCCTTCGATCTGGTTCGTTCTGCCGTGGTCCTTTGCGGAGCCTCTTACATATCCCATGGGAAGACCCATTAAATGGCCTACGATTGCGGCATGGGCGATTCCCGCGGTAGATGTGCCCATAAGCACTTCAACATCGGGATAGTTTTCCTTTATGAGCTGAACCAGTCCGTTTTCCACATCATTTCGGACTTCGGGAGCAGTAAGGGTAAGACGGTTGTCGCAGTAAATAGGGCTTTTGATTCCGCTTGCCCATGTAAAAGGGTCATCGGGTTTCAAAAATACCGCGTTTATGGAAAGTAAATCCTTGGCAATTAATTTTTTCATCGTTTTTCCTCCAATATTCAGTCTACAAAATCATTTACGCATCTTCTGTACGCCGCAACAGGGTCATCGGCTTCCGTAATGGGACGTCCCACAACTATATAATCGGAACCGATCTCCTTAGCCTTTGCAGGTGTTGTGACTCTCACCTGGTCGCCTGTATCGCCGTCGGCGAAGCGAATGCCGGGAGTTACGGTAAGGAAGCCTTTTCCGCAGGTCTCATGGACCTTTCCTGCCTCAATGGGCGAACATACAACTCCGTCAAGTCCCGCTTCGCAGGCGTTTTTCGCATACTTCATAACAACTTCCTCCATGGGCGCGTTTATGAGAAGCTCGTTTTTCATTCTCTCCTCGCTTGTGGATGTAAGCTGAGTTACGGCAATGAGGATAGGACGTGTTCCGTCTGCTCTTGTAAGGCCTTTGACAGCCGCTTCCATCATTTCCTTTGTGCCTGCGGCGTGGAGATTTGTCATGTCCGCATCCAGACCGGAAAGGACAGCCATTGCCTTCTGCACTGTGTTGGGTATATCATGGAGCTTCAGGTCAAGGAATATCTTGTGTCCTCTTTCCTTTATTTTCCGAACCATGGGCGCGCCCTCGGCGTAAAAAAGCTCCATTCCGATCTTCACAAAAGGTCTCTCGTCTTTGAACTTTTCCAAAAAATTCATTGTTTCCGCTCCGTTCTTGAAATCCAGAGCGATAATTACATCTTTTCCCATATCCATCCTCCTATTCCACAATTCCGATTATGTCCGAAACTTTCTCTATTCCAAGCCTTTCCATCACACCGGGAAGACTTTCGATTATATTTTTGCAGGCGTAGGGGTCGACTAAATTGGCCGCTCCCACCTGAACGGCAGCCGCGCCTGCCATCATCATTTCAATTACGTCCTCCGCGCGGGAAACTCCGCCCATTCCCATTATTGGAATGTTCACGGTCTTCGCCACTCTGTATACCATTCCAACAGCCACGGGGAAGATCGCCGGGCCTGAAAATCCGCCCAATTTATTGGCAATTACAGGTTTTCTTCTGTTTATATCTATTCTCATTCCCAAAAGGGTATTTATAAGGCTTATGCCGTCGGCTCCGCTTTCCTCGCAGGCCTTTGCGATCTGAGTTATATCCGTAACGTTGGGACTGAGTTTTATATAAACCGGCTTATTTACCGCGCTTTTCACAGCTTTTGTGACTTCAGCGGCGCTTTCAGGGAACACTCCGAAGCTCATTCCGCCGTTATGCACGTTGGGACAGCTTACGTTGACCTCGATTATGCCGACCTGCTCTTCCTTATCCATTATTTTGGCGCAGTCCACGAATTCCTCAACTGAAAATCCGCTTATGTTTGCGATTACAGGCTTTCTGAAGAAGGTAGCAAGCTCCTTCAGCTCTTTTGCGCTGACCGCGTCCACTCCGGGATTCTGAAGTCCTACGGAATTTATCATTCCCGAATAACATTCGGCGATCCTGGGCTGAGGATTTCCGAAACGAGGCTCCTTCGTGGTGCCTTTGAAGGAAAATGAACCCAGAATATTTATGTCGTAAAGCTCCGCGAACTCCTTACCGTAGCCAAAGGTGCCGCTGGCAGGAATTACAGGGTTATCCAGCTTGATTCCGCTTAAAATTACAGATGTATCTACCATTTTATTTCCTCCTTGAAAAGCACCGGGCCATCCTTGCATATTCTTTTGTATCCGTATTTTGTCTCACAGCTGCAGCCCATGCAGGCGCCGAATCCGCAGGCCATTCTTGCCTCAAAACTGAACTGGCCGTCGCAAGCCAGCTCCGAGACTGCTTTCAGCATAGGCTCCGGTCCGCAGGCGCAGACATAATCACAGGAAAGCCCTTTCATTCCATCGGTTACAAGGCCTTTTTTTCCGAAGCTTCCGTCAACCGTCATTATAACGGGCTCGATTCCCAGAGCTTTGAATTCTTTTTCATAAAAAACATCCTCCGCGGAATTAAAACCCATTACGACCTGCGGTTTTTTGCCCGCATTCACAAGAACTTTCGCAAGTCCGTACATAGGCGGAATTCCAACGCCTCCGCCAACAAGAACAGGAGACCCGCCGCATTTTTTCACGTCAAAACCGTTTCCCAGACCGGAAAGGATATTCAGCTGAGCTCCTTTTTCAAGCTCAGACATGAATCTTGTGCCTTCGCCCACGACCTTATATACTATGGTAATGGATTTTTCGTCCCAATCGCACACGGATATGGGCCGCCGCAGGAAAAAGCCTTCCAGTTTTATATTTATGAACTGGCCGGGAGCTTTCAGAGCCTTCGTGTTTCCCGAAAGCTTCATTTCGAATATGTCCTTAGCCAGTTTCCTGTTTTCCAGAACAACAAATTTTTCTTCCATATATTTCTCCTTTTAAATCAGTTTTCCGATTTATATACCAGCTCGCCTTTTGCGAACGTCATTTTCACTTTGCCGGAAACCTTCATGCCGTCGAAAGGCGTTGCTCTTCCTTTTGACAGGAATTTTCCGCTGTCTATTACGAATTCCTCATTTAGATCAATTACTGTCAGATTGGCAGGCTTGCCCGTTTCGATTCCGCAGTCAAAGCCAAATCTCCTTGCAGGGTTCACGCTCATAAGCTCGATAAGCTTTTCCAGAGAGATAATTCCAGGCTTCACCAGCTTTGTATACAGCACAGGGAATGCCGTTTCCAGGCCAACGATGCCCATTGCGCTTTTTTCCAGTCCTTTGGATTTTTCCTCCGCGCTGTGGGGAGCGTGGTCCGTGGCAATAATCTCGATGGTGCCGTCCTTTATTCCTTCAATAAGAGCCTTTTGGTCCTCTGCCGACCTGAGAGGCGGATTCATTTTGAAGCGTCCTTCTTCCTTCAGATCCATATCCGTTAATGTCAGATAATGAGGGCCTGTCTCACAGCTTACGTCAAGGCCGTCTTTTTTCGCGCTGCGTATTATGTCAACGGTTTCCTTCGCGGAGACGTGGCAGACATGGTATTTACAGCCCGTTTTACGCACAAGCTCTATATCTCTTTTAACCTGGCCCCATTCGCTTTCGGAGCAAATGCCCCTATGGCCGTGGGCTTTTGCGTATTCTCCGTCGTGGATATATCCGCCGTTCAAGAGGCTTTCGTCTTCGCAGTGCGCGGAGATTATCCTGCCCAATTTCTTTGCCTTCGTCATGGCTTCCAGCATTTTTTCCTCTTTCTGGACGCCTTTGCCGTCATCGGAAAATCCCGCTACATAGGGAGCCATATCTTCCATATCGGAGAGGTCGCCACCGCCTTTTTGGCCTTTTGTTATTGTACCGAAGGGGATCACGTTTATGACCGCGTCCTTTGCTATCGCGTTCAGCTCAATCCTGAGGTTTTCCATGCTGTCGGGAGGCGGATTCAGGTTCGGCATGGGGCAGACGGTTGTATATCCGCCGGCTGCCGCCGCCTGTGTGCCGGTTTTTATGGTTTCCTTATATAAAAAACCGGGCTCTCGAAGATGAACATGAACATCAACCAAACCCGGTATAATAATTAAATCAGAGCAATCAACAAAAAAAATATCTCCGCCTTCGATATCAAAAGAATCGAAAACAGAAACAATTCCACCGTCGATTAATACATCTTTTATATGGAATTTTCCTTCAGAAAAAACATTTCCCGATTTAAGCAATGTTTTCATAAACGCGCCTCCAAAAAAAATCTTTCTGGGATTATTATATCAAATTTATCCTGTCCTGTCACTATTCGAAATCTACATAAATAAATTCTTTTTTGGGACTTTTTGAAACAATATAACGATAAACAGAAAGATCCCGCTGTTGATTTCTCTCCTCGTGTGCGCCATGGGGCTCCGCCCCAAACCCTGCTCAGGGCTCTGCCCTGAGAACCCCGCAAGGGATTTCATCCCTTGACCCGTGTAGTAAGTACTGGAAGGTTATTGGCTAAACTTCAGCTTTTCACTTTCGGAATTACATGAGACTTTTCGATATCACAGACGCTTGTCGCTGCTTCATTAGTCTCGCAGAGACGAGCTTCATTCCTTCATTTGCGGAGCAAGCTTCATTGCGCACGCAGGGCGCCCTGTCCCTTGACCCGTGTAGTAAGTATGGAAAGGTTATTGGCTATTACCAAGTTATCCGAAAATTAAAATTTTATCAAAACACTTTATTCTTCAGTGCGAAGCACATATATTAAATCCGCCAAAGGCGGATTTTGACAACAATTATTCATTATTCATCAGCGAAGCGGCTTCATTATTCGCTGCGCCAACGGCGCATTTGTCCCTTGACCCGTGTAGTAAGTATGGGAAGGTTATCGGCTATCACCAAGTTATCCGAAAATTCAAATTCTATCAAAACATTTTATTTTTCAGTGCGAAGCACATAAATTAAATCTGCCAAAGGCGGATTTTGACAACAATTATTCATTATTCATCAGGGCGAAGCCCGGCTTCATTATTCATTGCGCCGAAGGCGCCATGTCCCTTGACCCGGCGTTATGTCAACTGTCTGTATATACCATAAAACCTAAACACATCACAGCATAAAAACATCATGTCATTTCCTGGAATACTAAAAAAAGAGGCACAGCTTTATGCCATGCCTCAGTAAATAACGTTATTATTTTGTATAAGCCTCAACAGATGAAACCTTTTCGCTTCTTAATGTAAGGCTTCCGTAAAGATCGTCTGTATCCAGTCTGTTTTTAAGTTTTGTAAGGTTTGAATCCTTTCCGTCAAGAGTTATATCCGCGGAGCTTTTAACTTCGTATGTATATTTTCCTGATGAAACCGAAATCCTTATCTTGTCGGAATCGGGATATACGTCTGTTATGTCAACATCCTCGATAGCTGTAACATCGCCGGTAACCTCTGAAACGTAGCCTTTCTTTATTGCAACGTCAACGTTCATAACCTTGCCGTCGCTTACAGCCTCTCTAAGCTCCTTATATGATGAAATTCTGTTGTTTCCGTCGTTTATGGAAACATATACATCGTCAGGGTCTTTTACGTCATAGCTCTTGGAGCCTAATTTAAGAGTTGAGTTTGTTGCGGATCTGATTTCTCCGCTTACATCTGTATTATCGTCGCTCTTTTCAGCCTCAGCGATTATTTTCATTACATCGCCGTAGTCATCGAGAGTTACTTTTACATTAAATTCTTCATCATCAGCTCTGTTGATAAGCTTTGTAAGTGTTGCGGATTCGCCGTCTATCTTAACAATAAGCTCTTCATCCTCGGAATATGAGAATGTCTTTGAGCCAACTTTTATGGTTGATTTCGTAATGCTCTTAAGAACGCCTTCGTATGTATCATCGGAATCGCTTGTGGTAGCGTCGATCTTGATTACATAATCGTCATCGTCGAATGTAAGTTTTGCCGTTACCTCGTCATCATCCTTGCAGATGCTTATAAGCTTGTCAAGAGTCTTTGTTACTCCGTCAATCTTTACTGTCAAATCTCTTTCGTCAGCAAGATAGCTGGTTGTGCTTCCGATTCTGATCTTTGTTTCGCTGATAGAAACGATTTTTCCGGAATTAGCTTTTTCGTCTTTTGTAACAGCTGTAATCTTTGTTACGTCTCCGTCCTTGTCAAAGTTCAGTGTAGCGTATACTTTCTTATTGTTTTCATCATAATCGTCAAATGTTGAGATAAGTTTTTCGATATTTCTTGTTGAACCGTCGATCTTTACGATTAAATCATCAACATTTGCATAGTTGTAAGATGTTCCGTTTATTTTAATCTTTGCCTTGCTTACCATCTCAATAGGTCCGTAAACCTGGCTGGTATCTCTCGTTGCGTGAATCTCTATAACGTAATTGTCTTTATCCATAAGGAGTTTGGCTGTTACGCTGTAATTCTCGCACGCAGTCGTGATCTTGCTTATGGTGGAGCCTGAGCCGTCAAGAGTTGCAGTTACGGATGAAGGTGAGAATGTATAGTAATTGTTGTTGTTTTCAAGTTTAACCTTAGTTGCCGTAATGGAATTGATTGTTCCGTTGATGAAATAAGTATATCCTCCGTCGGCGTCGGTTATAACTGTAAGGGATTTAAGTGTAGTTCCTTCATATACGAACTCAACTACGTCCTCCTTGCCGGGATAATCGTTCTTAACTGTTTTATTGTTGTATGTCATGGGAGTCGATGAGTTTGTAAGGAAGCTGAACACATCACCCTTGCTGGTCCTTAACGTGATTATATAAGAATCATTGTAAGGCTCATTGGAAACAACTGTTCCGTATGCCGTAACTTCTTTGTTCTCAGAAGGTTTAGGGTCATTGTTTCCGCCGCCTCCAGAAAGCGTGTCATAGGATTTGGAGCATACAACAGCCATTTCTGCTCTTGTTATAAGGTTTTTGGGATTGAAATTCTTGTTTTCATCGCCAACGATAATTCCCAGACCTGCGATTGTTTTTACATAAGGAAGAGCCTCCGCGGAAACGCTTGAAAGGTCCTTAAGGGAAATATTTGCCGTATCTCCGGTATAGCCCAGATTGGAGAAAGCTCTGCCCATGAATTTGGCCACATTTTCTCTTGTAGCGTAGTTGCTTTTGGTGCCTTTCATGAATAAAGCCAGATCGCTTATGGTCACTATGCTCTTTTCAAGGCAGTAGGAAACGGATGTATATGCCCATGTAGGAATATTATATCCCGCCATAACGGCTTCCCATTTCTTAACATAGTCTCCGGTTGACCCAAGCTTGTTCGTACTCTTAAGAATGGTATAGCAAATCTGAGCCGATTCCGCGTATGTAAGATTGTCTCTTGCCTTGAAAACCTGTTTGCCGTTTTCAACGCTTCCTACCATAATGCCCTTATCGGCAACATCGTTTATATAAGCTTTCGCTCCGTCCCAGGGAACATTATTAATATCCGAAAAATTTGCCGCCATCGCAGGCACGCTGCTCATTACCATGACCGCAGCAAGAAGCGGTGCTATAAATCTCTTTTTCATAACAAAACCCCTTTCCAAAAATTTGTATGTCACTGATACACATTTATGACTATATTATACATTATATTGTTCCTTAAATTCTACCTATAACACGGAAAATATTTTTAATAAAATATTAAATTTAATTAAAATTTATTTTTTCACCGCAGGTTTCCGAAAAACAACTCTGCTCTCCACCAAAATATCCCACTTACAAAAATAAGCCGTTCGGGTACAAAACGGCTTTATTTCGAGAAAGGAGAATAACATTTCTCTATGTTGGGGGTTTGAAGTTTTATCGGTTTGCAAAGTTTATTTCCTTTGCTTGTATTTATAATAGCACAAAACGAATCCAAAACAAAGTAAAAAAAACCTAAAATTATTAAAAAATTATTAAAAATTATTTAAATTCCCCTTTCAATGTGAGTTTTCCCCGTCAATCCGCCTTTTGACAGACTTTTTAAATTTGGCAAACATACCTTTCATATGATATAATCAATCGGAAGCGCCCGAAGGAGATTTTTGACCCCAAAAGGCGCGGCAGCAACCACACTTCTCACCCTAAGGAGGGAATTTTAAAATGAAAACTGACATTGTAATTATCGGCGCGGGTCCCGCGGGAATTTTTACGGCTCTGGAGCTTATACGAAAGGGAAGCAGACAAAAGATAACCATGATTGAAAAGGGCAAGGCAATCGAAAAAAGAAAATGCCCCAAATCAACCACTCAGAAATGCGTATCCTGCAAACCTTACTGCCACATAACCACAGGCTTTTCCGGCGCAGGCGCTTTTTCCGACGGAAAGCTTTCATTGAGCTATGAGGTAGGCGGAGACCTTCCCTCTTTGATTGGAGAAGACATTGCTCAGAGAACGATAAACTATACGGACAGAATATATCTTGAATTCGGCGCGGACACTCATATAGAAGGTCTGGGAAATACACAGGAAGTCAAGGAGATACGAAAGTGCGCCATTCAGGCCGGACTTAAGCTGGTGGACTGCCCTATCCGTCATCTGGGCACGGAAAAGGCCCAGGAGATCTATTATTCCATAGAACAGTACCTTCTGGAAAACGGAGTGGAGATCCTCTTCGGATGCAACTGCAAAAACCTTGTTATCGAAAATCAGGTCTGCAAGGGCGTTCATGTTGAGCTGGACGGCAAAGACGACGTAATTTACGCCCAAAGCGTAATTGCCGCCACGGGAAGAAGAGGAGCCGACTGGCTGGAAAAACTCTGTTCCGAGCATGGAATCGACCACTATCCCAGTACAGTCGACATTGGAGTGCGCGTAGAGGTCCGCAACGAGATCATGGAACAGGTCAATTCCGTTTTATATGAGTCAAAACTCATAGGATACCCTCTGCCCTTCAAGAACAAAGTGCGCACATTCTGCCAGAATCCCGGCGGTTTTGTAAGCCAGGAAAATTATGACAACGATCTGGCCGTAGTAAACGGACATTCATATAAAAATCTGAAATCAGGGAACACAAACCTTGCTATTCTGTGCTCCCATAACTTCTCTCATCCCTTCAACCAGCCAATAGCATACGCCCAGAAGGTTGGCGAGCTGACAAACATGCTGGGCGCGGGAAAAATTCTCGTTCAGAGATTCGGCGATATTTTAGAGGGAAAACGCACATGGGCCGACGAGCTCAGCCGCTCCAACTTAAGACCCACTCTGCCCGATGCAGTAGCGGGAGACATAACCTCCGCGATTCCTTACCGCACAATGATCAACATAATCAATTTCATTCAGGCAGTGGACCATGTTGTCCCGGGATTCGCGTCGATCGAAACTCTGCTTTACTCTCCCGAGCTGAAATTTTACAGCAACAGAATCAAAATGGACAAGGATTTTAACACAAGCGTTAAGGGTCTTTACTGCCTGGGCGATTCCAGCGGATGGACAAGAGGCCTTATGATGGCGTCCATTATGGGTGTTCTTATGGGCAGAAAGCTTGCCGAAGTCGAGCTGGGGATTAAAATAGAGGAAGACCCGGATATTTCCTCGGAAGTACCCGTAAATGAAAACAATTTCTGCTTTTAGTATCCAAAAATGCGTCGCTTCGCTTTGGCATTATCGGGAGGAGCACGCCTGCGGCGTGAAATGCGTAAGTTTTTGATTACGCAGGATAATTAAGGTTTTATGCACATTTCAAGGGGGCTTTTAATGCCCCTTTTACTATATTGAGGTCAGAAAAATGGACAGAAAAGATTTTTTACCTACACAAAAAGAGGATATAGGAGATTCCCAGCTGGATTTCATTCTGGTCACAGGCGACGCCTATGTGGATCACCCTTCCTTCGGCACGGCCTTAATCGGAAGATATATTCAGGATATGGGCTTTTCCGTTGGAGTTATCGCCCAGCCGGACTATACCTCCACAGAGGATTTCGCCCGTCTGGGACGCCCGAAGTACTGCTTTATGGTGGCTTCGGGAAACATGGACAGCATGGTGAATAACTATACCTCCGCCAAAAAACGCAGAAGCGAAGACCTGTATTCTCCCAATGGCGAAGCGGGAAAACGGCCCGACAGAGCCGTGATCGTGTACTGCAACAGAATAAACGAGGCCTTTCCTCACGCACAGATCATAATCGCGGGAATAGAGGCCAGCCTTCGCCGGTTCGCCCATTACGACTACTGGAGCAACAAGGTAAGAAATTCCATTTTAATAGATTCGGGAGCGGATATGCTCATATACGGAATGGCGGAAAACGCCACAAGAGAAGTTGTACTGCGCCTTGCGGCAGGCGAAAAGCTTTCGGAAATAACGGGAGTTGCCGGAACCTGCTACACTCTGCCCTATGTTCCCGATTACTGCGTGGAGATACCCGGCGCAAGGGAAGTCAAAAACGACAAGCGGGCTTTCGCGGAAGCTTTCGCAAACCAGTATCTGGAGCAGGATCCTATAAGAGGGCGTTCCATAGCCCAATTTCACGACAAGAAATATGTAATCGCCGAAAAGCCGGCAATGCCTCTGACGCAAAAGGAATTCGACAGGATCTACGAGCTTTTCTTTACAAGAACATGGCATCCCGATTACGATAAATACGGCGGAATTCCTGCGCTTGCGGAAGTAAAATTTTCCGTGACCCACAACAGAGGCTGTTTCGGAGAATGCGCTTTCTGCTCGCTGGCGTTTCATCAGGGAAGGATAATTCAGACCCGTTCCACGGATTCTGTTATCAAGGAAATCAAATATCTTTCCAAAATGCCCGATTTCAAGGGTTATATACACGATATAGGCGGTCCTACGGCGAATTTCAGCCATACGGCATGTGATAAACAGAGGAAATACGGCACATGCAGAGGAAAGCGCTGTCTTTCGCCTACTCCCTGCGAGAATTTGAACACGGACCACAGACCATTTCTGAGGACTCTTCGGGAGGCAAGAAAAGTCCCCGGAGTTAAGAAGGTTTTCATACGTTCTGGAATCCGTTTTGACTATGCGCTGTACGACAAGGACCATGAATTCATAAAGGAGCTCTGCAAATACCATGTGAGCGGAAGGCTGAAGGTGGCGCCGGAACATATTTCGGACCATGTGCTGAATATAATGGGAAAACCCTCATGCGCCGTATTTGAGAAATTCGAGTCGGAATTCCATAAGGCGAGCCATGAAGCGGGACTGAATCAGTTTCTGGTCTCATACTATATCTCAAGCCATCCGGGAAGCCGGCTCACGGACGCGGTGGCTCTCGCGGAGTATATGCGGGACCACGACATACACCCGGAGCAGGTCCAGGATTTTTATCCCACACCGGGAACGCTGGCGACCTGCATGTATTACACGGGACTGGATCCTCTCACCATGAAGCCCGTATATACGGCTAAATCCGCCGAGGAAAAGCAGATGCAGAGAGCTCTTCTGCAGTACAGGTATCCCCAGAATCACGATTTAGTACGGAAGGCACTTGTAAAATGCCATCGGAAGGATTTGATCGGGTTCGGGAAAAAATGCCTTGTGCCGCCGGAAGAATTCGACAGGAAAATCAAAGAACGGAAGGAAAAGGAAAAGACGAAAACGAAAAATTTCGGTAAAAATACTCACAAAAAAGGAAATTCAAAAAATCAGACTAAGCAAAAATCAAAAAGAAAATAAACTATAAAGGGCCTGAAATCAATCAAGCCCTTTTTTTCATGCGCAATTTATGTTAATTATCAATATTATTCAACCCTATTTTTCAGCACTCCGATTCCTTCTATCTCGCATTCCACCACATCGCCTGATTTCAGGAATTTAGGCGGCTGAAATCCCATGCCCACGCCTGCGGGAGTGCCCATAGCGATAACCGTTCCCGGCTTCAGTGTCATTCCGCTGGAAAGCTCAACGATGACCTGCTCCACGGAGGCAATCATATTTCTTGTATTACTGTTCTGGCGAAGCTCGCCGTTTACATAGGATTTTATGTTAAGCTCAGGAGGATATGCGATCTCGTCCGCAGTCACGATAACGGGACCCATGGGAAGCGCTCCGTCCAGACTTTTTCCGAAATACCACTGCTGGTGTCTCGTCTGGAGATTCCTTGCGCTGACATCGTTTATTATGGTGTATCCGAAAATATAGTCCAGCGCCTTGCCTTCAGGGACATTTCGCGCCGTTTTGCCGATAATGACCGCAAGCTCAACCTCGTAATCCAGAGTATCCGTAACATCCCTGTGGGAAGGTATAGGCATTCCGGAGCCGACAGCCTCGTCTACCCTTTTGGAAAAATACACGGGATAAGGTCTTTCTCCGCCGAAGGCCTCTTTTTTATACCTCGCCGACTCCTCCGCGTGAGCCATATAATTTATGCCAAGGCAGATGGCATCCTGTTTAGGGAACGGAATAGGCGCAAGAAGCTGAATCTCCCCGAAAGGTATCTCCTCGCCGAAAACCTCTGCTTTTCCGCCTTTATCGATAAAATCGTTCATATCCCGAAAACCTTCTATTGTCTTCACAGAGCTTCCGCCTTCGGAAAGAACGCCTATTTTTTCTTCATTTTTATATTTAAAAGTCAGTAATTTCATAGCGCCACCTTATTCCAGAGCCTTGTCAAGTATCTTCGCCATCTCGTCAATATCCTCTTTTGAAGCGATGAGAGGAGGAACGAAACGTATTACGTTGGGGCCTGCGCCAACTAAAAGAAGACCTGCGTCGATGCATTTTTTGATTATGGGAGCGGCTTCGCCTTTGAGCTCCATTCCCCACATAAATCCCATGCCACGAACATCAGAAACCATTTTTTCATGCTTTTTAGCCAGATTTTTAAGGGCTTCACCCAGATACTGCCCATTTTTCTTTACATTTTCCAGCAGTCCGCCCTCAAAAAGCTCATTCATTACCACAAGACCGCAGGATGTAGCAAGAGGGTTTCTTCCGAATGTAGACGCATGGTCGCCAGGATTAAATGCCTTTGCCGCGCTTTCCTTAGCCATGAACGCTCCAATGGGAACTCCGCCCGCAAGGCCCTTTGCTGTGGAAAGACAGTCAGGCGCTACGCCGTATACCTGATAAGCGAAAAGCTCTCCGCAGCGGCCCACTCCAGTCTGGACCTCGTCAAACATAAGAAGAATATCCTTCTCGTCGCAGAGCTTTCTTACATTCTGAAGGTATTCCTTGTCCGCGGGAATGATTCCGCCTTCGCCCTGCATTACCTCCATAAGGATGGCGCAGGTCTTTTCCGAAACAGCGGCCTTCAGCGCATCAAAATCATTGTAAGGCACATGGATTATGTTGGGAAGCATCTCTCCCAGACCCTTCTGGTATTTTTCCTGTCCCGTAGCCGTTACCGCGCCGTAGGTCCTGCCGTGGAAGGAATGCTCCATAGCGATTATCTCTGTGCCGGGTTTACCCTTCATGTACGCGTATTTTCTTGCAAGCTTAAGGGCTGATTCCACAGACTCGGCTCCGCTGTTGCAGAAGAATACCTTGTCAAAATCCGTCTTTTCAACTAACTTCTCGGCAAGCTTGATCTGCGGCACCGTATAATAAAGGTTAGAACAGTGGATAAGGGTCATCGCCTGCTTTGCGATGGTCTCGCCCAGCTTGGGATTTGCGTGACCCAGAGAGTTTACTGCGATTCCTGCCACAAAATCAAGATATTTTTTGCCATCTATATCGTAAAGATACATGCCTTCTCCGCGCTCGAAGCAGATGGGGAAACGGCTGTATGTGTTCATTATAACATCAGTATTTATATTCATATCATTCATCCTTTTCTATCATGGTTCCTATTCCTTCGGGCGTGAATATCTCAAGAATGAGGCTGTGCTCGATCCTGCCGTCAAGAATATGGACATTTTTTACGCCTTTTCTTACTCCCGCCATACAGCATTCCACTTTGGGGATCATTCCGCCGGAGATTGTGCCGTCATCAATAAGGGAAGGCACTTTATCGGCCTTGAGGAAGCTCATAATTGATGTAGGATCGTCAACATCCTTCAGAACTCCCGAAACATCGGTCAAAAACACCAGTTTCTGGGCCTTAAGAGCACCAGCAACTGCCACAGCGGCATAATCGGCGTTAATGTTGTAAGTATTTCCCTCTTTGTCCTTTCCGATAGGAGAAACAACGGGAATAAAGTCGTTTTCTATAAGGGAACAGAGAAGACTGGGGTCAACCTTCTTTATATCTCCCACAAAACCGTAGTCGATTCCGTTTTTGTTGATTTTTTCCGTGTAGAATGTGTTTCCGTCCTTTCCGCTTATGCCCACAGCCTTAACGCCGTGGCGCTCCAGATCGGAAACTATGCTTTTGTTCACCTTGCCGGCCAGAACCATTTCAACGACCTCCATTGTAGGGGCGTCCGTTACCCTCAGTCCGTCTATGAATTTTGATTCGATGCCTGCAATTTTAAGCTGCGCGTTTATTTCCGGACCGCCGCCGTGAACCAGAACAGGCTTCATACCTACCAGTTTCATTAAGGCGATGTCCTGCATGATCGTCTCTTTTATTTTCGTGTCCACAAGAGCCGCTCCGCCGTACTTGATTACAACGATTTTCCCGTTGAATTTTTCTATATAAGGAAGAGCCTCAATGAGGATCTTTGCTTTAAAGATGCTTTCGTTAATAACAGAATTTTCCATATT
Source organism: Bacillota bacterium (assembly GCA_017534115.1). Classification (GTDB taxonomy): domain Bacteria; phylum Bacillota; class Clostridia; order Lachnospirales; family Anaerotignaceae; genus RGIG5631. The sequence continues at coordinate 32,451 of JAFWDD010000044.1, forward strand.
ATTCCTCCTCAGGAACGGTATTCTCCGTTTATTTTCACATATTCATAGCTCAGGTCGCATCCCCATGCTTTCGCGGAAGCGGAACCCTCATGAAGGGTCACGTCTATGATGATGTCTCTTTCTTTGAGGATCTCAAGAGCTTTGTCCTCGTCAAAAATTATGGGAGTTCCCATTTTAAGAAGCTCAATGGAGCCTTTTTCGCTTCTGAATGAAACGTCCACGCCTTTAGGATCGAAATCCGCGCCGGAATATCCCATCGCGCAGAGAACACGTCCCCAGTTGGCGTCGCAGCCGAACATAGCCGCCTTCACCAGATTTGATTTAATGATGGCCTTGGCGAGGATCTTTCCCTTTTCTTCCGATTCAACGCCTGTTACGTTTGCCTCAATGAATTTGGTCGCGCCTTCTCCGTCACGGACAAGATCCTTGGCAAGCTTTTCGTTTATGAAGTAAAGAGCCTCTCTGAAAGCCTCGTAATCAGGGCCTTCCGCCGTTATTTCAGGATTTCCCGCTTCACCATTGGCCAGAACAACAATAGTGTCGTTTGTGGATGTGTCTCCGTCTACGGAAACCATATTAAATGTTGAATCTATTGTGGATTTAAGGGCTTTGTCCAGCATTTCCCGGGAGATAGCGCAGTCTGTGGTCACAAATCCCAGCATTGTTGCCATATTGGGACAAATCATTCCGGAGCCCTTTGCCATTCCGCCGAGAGTTACGGTCTTTCCGCCCAGCTGAACCTCTACTGCCGCTTCTTTGGCGTATGTGTCTGTTGTCATTATGCCTTCCGCCGCAAGATGACCGTCCTCACGAGAACTTCCCAGATAAGGGAAAAGCTTTTCGATTCCGGCCTCTACTTTATCGATAGGGAAAACCGCTCCGATAACGCCTGTGGAAGCTGTAAGTACCATATCCTCGGAAACTCCGATTTTGTCCGCCAGAGTTTTCGCCATCTTTGCGTTTGCCGCTTCGCCTTCCAGACCTGTGCAGGCATTGGCGTTTCCGCTGTTTACCGCGATTCCTCTGATTTTTCCGCCTTTGGCGATTACTTCCATATTCCTCAGTACTGACGCCGCCTTAACTACATTTGTGGTAAAAGCCGCCGCTGCGTTGGCGTCCGTATCGCTTACAAGAAGGCTCATGTCCTTGATCCCGGATTTGATTCCGGCAAAACCGCCTGTGGCTTTATATCCTTTGGGAGATGTAACTCCTCCGTCAATTACTTTGCAGTTCATAGCTTCCTCCTTTTAAACAGGGAAATCGGGAACGGTTGTAAGTCCCGTTTTCTCGTCTATTCCAAAAAGTATATTCATATTCTGAACGGCCTGTCCCGCAGCGCCCTTAATAAGGTTGTCCAGCGCGCTGATAACGATTATTCTGCCTGTTCTTTCGTCGATTTTAAATCCGATGTCCGTGAAGTTGGATCCTTTGACCCATTTTGTCTCCGGGAATGTTCCCGCTTTTGTGAGACGGACGAAATATTCATTCTCATAAAAGCTCATGTATGCCTTGCGGACATCATCTTCCGTAACGCCTTTTACAAGCTTCGCATAGCTTGTCGCAAGAATTCCTCTGTTCATGGGCGTAAGATGAGGAGTGAAATTTATGATAATATTGCTTTTTCCGAAATATGATATCTGCTCCTCTATCTCGGGAGTATGTCTGTGAGCGGCGATTTTGTACGCCTTCATGTTTTCGTTTACCTCACAGAAAAGGTTTGTGAGCTCAACGCCTCTGCCTGCTCCGCTGACTCCCGATTTTGCGTCAACTATGATGGAATCCTCTTCAATAAGCCCGAATTTTACCAAAGGCGAAAGGGCCAGTATGGAACAGGTGGTATAGCATCCGGGATTGGCGATAAGTCTTGCCTTTTTGATCTTCTCTCGATTCAGCTCGCAGAGTCCGTAAACCGCCTCGTCTATAAATTCCGCGCCGAAATGCTCTACTCCGTACCATTTATTATATATATCAAGATCTTTCAATCTGAAATCCGCGCCAAAATCGATAACCTTGCATTTGGAAAGAACGGATTCGCTTACCAGCTTTGATGCCAGTCCGTGAGGAAGCGCCATAAATATAACATCGCATTCCTCCGCCATTTTTTCCACGTTTTCCTCTTCGCATACAAGAGGAGTTATCTCTCTGAAGTTTTCGTACACTTCAGGATAAGCCTTTCCTATATAGCTTCTTGCTGTAATTGTTTTTATCTCAACATTGGGATGATTGGAAAGAAGCCTCATAAGCTGGCTTCCGGCATATCCCGTAGCTCCTATGATTCCCGCTTTTATCATTTATATCTCTCCTTCGATTTCTGAAATTAACTGTATTATAAACTTATTTTTCAAACATGACACACTTATTTTTATATCACCGGTTACCTGCCGGAGAGTTATTAATAATTATACAGATAAATTTAAGTTTATGCAATATTTTTTTGCAAAATTTATTGAATTCTGTTATTTTTATAGTATAATATACCTAAACCAGAAAGAAATCAAAAAGATTATATTAATCATTCACATAAGTTCATGCATTTTTATTCATTTTTTGGTTTCTTTCCACAAACTTTTTACAACCATTTGACTTAATAACCATGTTATATTATCATAATATTTAATTCGACACAAACATCCGAACGAAATAAAGGAGGATTTATAATATGAAAGAAAAAATCGTTTTAGCTTACTCAGGCGGTCTTGACACCACCGTAATCATCCCCTGGCTCAAAGAAAATTACGACGCGGAAGTTATCGCTGTATGCGCTGACGTTGGACAGGGAAAGGAAACAGAAGGTCTTGAAGAAAGAGCCCTGAAAACAGGCGCTTCCAAGCTTTACATCGAAGACCTTGCGGAAGAATTCATCACAGACGTAATTTATCCCTGCGTAAAGGCAGGCGCGGTTTATGAGGGAAAATATCTCCTGGGAACATCCATGGCTCGTCCCATCATCGCGAAACGTCTCGTTGAAATAGCAAGAAAAGAAGGCGCGACGGCTATCTGCCACGGCGCAACAGGCAAAGGCAACGACCAGGTTCGTTTTGAGCTGACTGTAAAAGCATTCGCTCCCGACCTGAAGATCATCGCTCCCTGGAGACTTGACACATGGGGAATGGAATCCCGTGAAGACGAGGTAGCTTTCCTTGAGGCAAGAGGAATCGAAGCTCCCGTTAAAAAAGGCGACAGTTACAGCCGTGACCGCAATATATGGCACCTCAGCCACGAAGGTCTTGAGCTTGAGGATCCCGCAAACGAGCCCAATTACGAAAAGCTTCTTCAGCTTGGCGTTACTCCCGAAAAGGCTCCCGATGAGCCTACATATGTTGAACTTGAGTTCGAAAAAGGCATCCTTACAAAAATCGATGGCAAGGAAGTAAAACCCGTTGAGGCTATCCAGATGCTGAACGAGATCGGCGGCAAAAACGGTATCGGCATTATAGATTTGGTTGAAAACCGTGTTGTAGGCATGAAATCCAGAGGCGTTTACGAAACTCCCGGAGGAACAATCCTCTATTTCGCCCACGATGAACTGGAACACCTCTGCCTTGACAGAGACACATATTCATACAAACAGCAGGTAGCTCTGAAAATGGCTGATCTGGTATATTCCGGGAAATGGTACACACCTCTCCGCGAGGCTCTTTCCGCATTCGTGGATTCCACTCAGGAGACAGTTACGGGCAAGGTTCGCCTTAAACTTTACAAAGGCAACATCGTTCCCGCAGGCGCTACATCACCCTACTCACTTTACAATGAAAACATCGCAAGCTTCACCACAGGCGAGCTTTACAATCACGCAGACGCCAACGGATTCATCAATCTTTTCGGTCTGCCTCTGAAGGTTCGCGCTATGATGATGCAGAATAAGGATAAATAATAAAGTATATACACATCTGTATATACGAAAACACTGGAGGTAAATTATATGAAACTTTGGGGCGGCAGATTTACCAAATCTACGGACAGCGCAACGGACCACTTCCATTCCTCCATTTCCTTCGACCAGAGAATGTACAAAGAGGACATCGAAGGAAGCATTGCCCATGCAAAAATGCTTGGAAAACAGGGAATTATCCCCGTTGAGGACTCAATCGCCATACAAAAAACTCTGAAAGAGATTTTAGGTGAAATAGAAGAAGGAAAAATTGAGTTTTCGGAAGCTGCCGAAGATATTCACATGAATATAGAAACCATTCTCACCGAGCGCATCGGCGACGCCGGAAAACGCCTCCACACAGGCAGAAGCCGTAACGACCAGGTAGCTCTGGACCTGAGAATGTATAATAAAAAGGAAATTATCGAAATAAAGGCCATGGTGAAGGAACTTATTAAGGTTCTGACGGATATTGCCGAAAAGAACACATTCACCATAATGCCCGGATATACTCATCTGCAGAAGGCGCAGCCCGTTACTCTCGCCCATCATCTTCTGGCTTACGCCGAGATGTTCAAAAGGGATTACGAAAGACTTTCCGAAGCGTACCGCCGCACGGACGTTATGCCTCTGGGAAGCGGCGCTCTGGCCGGAACTACCTATCCTCTGGACAGGGAATATGTCTGTGAGCTTTTGGGCTTTTCCGCCGTTACATTAAACAGCATGGACGGCGTGGCGGACAGGGATTTCTGCATTGACCTGCTGACGGCTCTTTCCACAATAATGATGCACTTAAGCCGTTTCTGCGAGGAAATAATTCTCTGGAGCACAAACGAGTTCAAGTTCATCGAGCTTTCCGACGCCTATTCCACAGGCTCCAGCATTATGCCCCAGAAGAAGAATCCCGATATGGCGGAGCTTATTCGCGGCAAGACAGGACGAGTATACGGAAATCTTTTCGGGCTTCTGACAACCCTCAAAGGGCTTCCTCTCACATACAACAAGGATATGCAGGAGGACAAGGAGGCTGTTTTCGGAGCCATTGACACAGTCAAGATGTGTCTGCCCGTGTTCACGAATATGCTGTCTACGGCAACATTCCTCAAAGACAATATGCTTCACGGCGCTAAAGGCGGATTCTCCAACGCTACGGATGCCGCCGACTATCTCACCAAAAAAGGCGTGCCTTTCCGTGATTCCCATGAGATTTTGGGAAGGCTGGTCCTCTACTGCATTGAGAAAAACTGTATGCTGGAGGATCTTACAATGACGGAGCTGAAGGCCATATCTCCCGTTTTCGGCGAGGATTATTACGAAGCTGTGACCCTTGAGAGCTGTGTAAACGGAAGAAGCCTCATCGGCGGACCCGCTCCGACACAGACAGTCAAAGTTATTGAAATAAACAAAAAATGGCTGGAGGAAAATAAATGAAAAAGCCCTTTATCATATTAATTTCAATTATTTTGATTATAGCTGCAGCCGGATGCTCAAAAAGCGAAATGCCCTTTAACGGGAAAATTTCATTCCACGATATTTCCCTCGAAATCCCCGACGACTATATTCGGGATTCAACTCAAAGCAGCGAAGACTTCTGGGTATTCGAAAAGGGTAATTATAAAAAATACATTCTTATCAGCCGCATGGCAAATGAAGGCACAGGCGAAAAGGCTTTGGATTATTACAGCGGTGCTATGTCCCAGACGGGAGCAGATGTATCCAAGGGAACATTAAACGGCATTAACTGCGTGTTTTCTGAATACACCAAAGACGGCGAATACTGCCGGGAGGTTTATTTCGTTTATAAAGACAATAATTATGCCGCAGCCCTGCGAGGCGGCGATGAAAATGATTTCGCAGGTCTTATAAACACAATAAATCCAGACTGATTTTATGATAAAAAAATCCCCTCAAACGAAGGGGATTTTTTTCAAATATGCAAAAAATAACTTTGTTGACAGTTTAAAGTCTTTTCTGTAAACTTATCAAAGAGTAAAAAAAGATTTTGAGGCGTTTTAAAATGACTTTACTTATAAAATTTGCGCTTCTTGCATTGGGCTTCGTTATGCTCATTAAAGGAGCCAATTACTTCGTTTCCGGAGCTTCCGGCATAGCTTACCGGTTCGGCATACCGCACCTTATTGTGGGACTTACCATAGTAGCCATGGGCACCAGCGCCCCTGAGACCGCCGTAAGTATTGCTGCCGCCTTTAAGGGCAGCGCGGACATCACAATCGGCAACATTGTGGGAAGCAATATATTGAATATATGGGTAATTTTGGGCATATCTTCCATTGTGGCAGCTCTGACTGTGGCAAAATCCGCTGTCCGCATAGATATCCCCTTTGTGATTATCATTTCCGCTGTCCTTCTTATAATGGGACTGGACGGCGTAATAAGCCGTATTGACGGAATCATTCTCTGCGCTGTTTTCGTGTTATATATGATATATCTTTTTTCAAAATCGAAGGAAACCAGCCAGACAGACGGAGAAACCCAGGAACAGCCTATGTGGAAAAATCTTCTGTTTGCCGCAGGAGGCCTTGTACTCATAGTTTTCGGCAGCAGATTCACAGTTGAATCCGCCAGCGACATTGCAAGAATTTTCGGCATGAGCGAAAGGTTCATCGGTCTTACAATAGTTTCTTTCGGAACCAGTCTTCCGGAGCTTTTCACTTCCATATCCGCCGCGAGACGCGGAAATGTGGATATCGCCATCGGAAATGTAATAGGAAGCAGTATGTTCAATATTCTTTTTGTTGTGGGAATATCGGCTCTCATAATTCCTGTGCCTTTCGCGGCCAAATTCAGGGTTGACGCGGCTGTTTCAGCTGTTGCTGCTCTTACTCTTTTCCTTTTCTGCAGGAGGAAGCAAAAAATCAACAAACCAGCCGGAATATGTATGCTTATATGTTATGGCGCGTATTTCGCCTACCTTTTGCAAAGGCCTTAACTCTGCCTATATAATAAAGACAATCATGACCACCCGGCCGGATGGTTTTTTTTATCCCCAAAAGGGACTGACGCGGCCTTGAAAGAGCTTTTGCGCTTTTTAATGTCCGGCCATTTTTGCCTCATACTGACAATGTATTCTTTCTGCCGCACAATAATGTTTTCAGCCACAAAAAAATCCCCTTGTTTCAGGGGATTTTTTACGGTCTTTGTACTAAATACACAAAATACGCGGCGTAGCATACCAGCATACAGATGCCTGCCGGTTTGTTGATCTTCTTTTCTTTTTTGCAGAATAGCCAGAGCATAACAGCCGCCACAGCCGCCACGATTCCGTCCACTATAAATTTAGAGGCAAAGGGCACGGGGATTATAAGGGCCGAGGTGCCAACAACAAAAAGGATGTTGAATACGTTGCTTCCCACAATATTGCCGATTGCGATGTCCGCCTTCCCATGTTTGGCGGCGGAAACCGATGTAAAAAGCTCGGGAAGGCTTGTCCCGAAGGCCACAATGGTAAGGCCGATGAATCGTTCGCTCATTCCGAATATTCTGGCGATGTCGCTGGCGGCGTTTACCGTGAATCTGCTGCCTAAAACTATAAGCACCAATCCTCCGGCCGTAAACACAAGATTTTTCCACATGGGATAATTTCGGACTTCTCCTTCTATCTCTCTGGTCCTTTTCGCCTTCATAAAAAGATATACCAGATACAGAACGAAAATTCCCCAGAGAATGATGCCGTCCACGCGGCTTACATTGCCGTCCAGACCCATTATGATCAAAACGGCGGAGATGATTATAACGAAGGGCATTTCCACACGCACAGCGGATTTAGCCACAGTCAGGGACGCCGCGAGGGACGCTGCTCCCAGAATTATCCATATATTCAGTATATTGCTTCCCACAATGTTGCCGATGGTAATATCCGCGCTGCCTTTAAACGCGGCTGTAATACTTACGGCGGCCTCCGGAGCGCTGGTTCCCATGGCCACAATGGTAAGACCAACGATTATCTGCGGTATTCCGAAGCGGTAGGCTATGCCCGAGGCACCCGTAACGAAATAGTCCGAGCCTTTGATAAGCATCAGAAAGCCCAATGCCAGAAGCAAGAATTTTATTAGTAAAGTCATTTTTGAAATTCCTCGAATTTTCTATATTTTTTCCTCTTTGCTAAGTTTACAAAAAACAAAATTGTATGTCAATAAATAACGTGAATTTTCAGAAAAAATCGGATCCTCAGTGCTGAAGAGCACTTTTAGGAGCATTAAAAAAATCCCCTTCAAATAATCAAAGGGGAAAATTTTTTCAAATCATAAAGTTTTTATAAGATATCCAAGATATACCGCGTAAAGCGCCAGCATTGTTATTCCGGCGGGTTTGCTCAGCTTCTTCTTCAATGCGAAAAGCAGAAGAACGATTCCTGCCGCCTCCGCAATTGTGATGTCGATCCTGAACATGGGATGGAAAGGCAGAGGCACTATAACCGCCGCTAAACCCATAACAAAAAGTATATTGAATATATTGCTTCCTACTATGTTGCCTATGGCAAGCTCGGAATTTCCCTGTCTTGCCGCCGCAAAGGATGTAAAAAGCTCGGGAAGGCTGGTACCGAAAGCGACTATCGTAAGGCCGATGAATCTTTCGCTCATACCGGCTCCTCTCGCAAGAGCGCTTGCTTCTTTTACCGCCAGCAAGCTTCCCGCAATAATCAGCGCGGCTCCCACAACTGTGAAAACCACATTCTGCCACATAGGGTAATTCCTCAGCTTGCTCCGTTTAACGGTCTGCTTGCTGAGTCTCGCTCCTATAAAAAGATTTACGAAATAAACCACAAATACAGCCAAAAGAATGATTCCGTCCACAAGGCCTATTTTTCCGTCTTTTCCCAAAAAGTAAAGAAGAACAGACGATATTATAACCATGGGCATCTCAAATTTCAGAGCGTTTTTAGTTACGGCAACCACTGCGGCTAATGAGGATATCCCCAGAATCAGCCATATATTCAGAATATTGCTGCCTATTATATTTCCTATGGCGATGTCCGCGCTGCCCTTCAGCTCGGATACAATGCTTACTGCAAGCTCCGGCATACTGGTGCCCATTGCCACGAATGTAAGACCTACAATAATATAAGGTATTCCCCATCTGTAAGCTATTCCCGTAGCGCCAGTAACAAGCCAGTCCGCGCCCTTGAGAAGCATAACGCAGCTCAGCGCCAAAAGTAAGATCGTTATAGTCAATGTCATTTTTCATACCCCTTCCGAAAATCAGATCATATAATCCAAAATGGAAACCACTATCAAAAACTCCATTTGTAACAAAATACTTAAGTTTATTTTTGTCATGCGTAATCTGTCTTCTATATTTAAGTTTACAAAAAACGTTATTCTCTGTCAACAAATACATACCAAAAATCATTATATTTTATTTGGGTCAAGCCGCAAATATTAAAAAAATATCGAAATTCCCGCCAACCTGTGGTATAATTTTCGTAATTTACAAAAAGGAGAAAACCGATATGAATTTTTCAAAATCAAAAAAGCTGGATTATTTCGATACAGGAATCTTTGAAGCTTTAAATAATAAAAAGCAGGCTCTCATAGACCAGGGCAGGAAAGTATACAACCTTTCCATCGGAACGCCGGATTTTCTGCCCTTTGAGCATATTACAAAAGCTCTTTCGGAAGCGGCCGCCGACCCTAAAAATTACGGATACGGTCTTGTGGATATTCCCGAGCTTCTGGACGCCGTTTCCGCCTATTACAAAGACAGATACGGAGTGGACGGCATTTTGCCTTCCGAAATAGTTTCCGTTCACGGAAGCCAGTACGGAATCGGACATCTGGGAATCGCTCTCTGCGACCCTGACGACGTTGTGCTTCTGCCCAATCCCGGTTATCCCATTTTTGAGGCAGGCTCATATCTGGGCGGTCCGGAAATTTACTACTACCCTCTTACGGAAGAACACGCTTTTCTTCCTGTAATCGAAGAAATTCCCGAAGACATACTGAAACGGGCAAAATACATGATAGTTTCCTATCCTCTGAATCCAGTTTGCAGATGCGCTCCCGATTCCTTATATATAAAACTTATAGAATACGCGAAAAAATACAATTTCATCATAATCCACGACAATGCCTACTCTGATATTATATTCGACGGCAGAAAAGGCGGTTCATTCCTTGCCTTTCCCGGAGCGAAGGAAGTTGGAATCGAGTTTCTTTCTCTTTCCAAATCCTACAACCTTACAGGCGCGAGAATCTCCTTCGCAGTAGGCAACGAAGATATTGTAAACGCAATAAAATTCCTGAAATCCCAGATAGATTTCGGTATGTTCATACCTATTCAGAAGGCGGCAATAGCGGCTTTAACCGGTCCCAGAGACGAAGTCATCGCCCAGTGCAAAGCATACGAGGAAAGACGAAGCGCATTCTGCGGAGGCATGAGAAGCATAGGCTGGAATGTTCCCGACACGGAAGGCACAATGTTCGTTTGGGCGCCTATTCCGCCTAAATTCAAATCCTCTTTCGAATTCTGCGACGCCCTCATGGAAAAAACGGGAGTTATAGGCACTCCAGGAGCGGCTTTCGGCTCTCTCGGAGAAGGATATATCCGTTTCGCTCTTGTAAAGCCTGTTGAGGAAATCAGGGAAATCGTAAAAGTTATAGATGAAAGCGGAATTCTTAAGTAGACCCTTTATAATCAACATAATTTTCTTTTATGGATCGTTGCATTGCAATAAGCGAAATTTAGGCGTATACTAAAGAATATTTAAGTGAACGAGGTGAATTTTCATGAGCAGTATATATATACCGGAGGGTTATAAAGCCCCTTTATCAATTTACGAAACCCAGAGAGCTATTGAGTATGTGAAGAAATCCTTTCAGGACAATCTCCGCTCGGCTCTTAATCTGAAGCGTGTTTCCGCTCCCCTTTTCGTTGAGGAAGACTCCGGTCTCAACGACAACTTAAACGGTACGGAACGTCCCGTAAGCTTCGACATACCGGATGTAAAAAAGAACGGTCAGGTAGTCCATTCTCTGGCGAAATGGAAAAGACTTGCCCTGAAAAGATACGATTTTTACGTTGGAAAAGGTCTTTACACGGACATGAACGCCATCCGCAGGGATGAGGAGCTGGACAACATTCATTCAATATATGTGGACCAGTGGGACTGGGAAAAAATCATCGACAAGGAAGACAGAACCGCTGATTATCTCAAAAGGACGGTCAAATCCATCGTCAACGCCATCTGCGATACCTGCGATGACCTGGTAAACGAGTTTCCTTCACTGAAAACCCAGCTTAACCGTGACGTGGCGTTCATTACATCCCAGGAGCTGGAGGATATGTATCCCGATTTCACTCCCAAGGAAAGAGAGGACGCGTTCACCAGAGAGCATAAAACCGTGTTCATTATGCAGATAGGCAAGGTGCTCCGCTCCGGAAAGCCTCATGACGGCCGCGCGCCCGACTATGACGACTGGGAGCTGAACGGAGACATCCTCTTCTGGAATCCCGTTCTGGGACACGCATTCGAGATTTCTTCCATGGGCATCCGTGTTGACAGCGAATCCCTTGACAGACAGCTTAAAATTTCCGGCTGCGACGACAGAAGGTCTCTGCCTTTCCACAGAATGCTTCTCAATAACGAGCTTCCTCTTACGATCGGCGGAGGCATAGGACAGTCCAGACTTTGCATGCTCATGCTGGGAACAGCCCACATAGGCGAAGTTCAGGCAAGCATCTGGGATGACGAAACACAAAAGCTCTGCAAGGACGCCGGAATTATCCTTTTGTAATTTCCAAAGAGGTGTTAAATATGAAAAAAATATTCAGATTTCTATGTATTTTCACTGTTTCCGCAATAGCCATGTCTACCTGCGCCTTTGCCGCGTATACGGCTTCTCCCGAGGACATTGAGGACTGCTCAAAATGGGCCAGAGAAGAGCTTATGAAAGCTGCGGAGCTGGAATTTATTCCCGAAGACCTGGCATACGACTGGCAGGAAGGAATTACGCGTCTGGAGTTTACCGAAGCGGCCCTTTATTTCCTTGCGGCTCAGTACAGAGTGGATCCTGAAGCGCTCTGGTATGTACCCAGGATTTACGATCCCGAACCCATTGAGCCTTACGACCCTGCTTCCGTTATAGTCAGGAATGACGCGCCCGGAAATGCCGTGGATGAAGCGGTAAAAGAAGCTGTGCCTGTTCCTGCGGAAGAAGCTCAGCCTTTTGACGATACGGACAGCGTTTACGCCAAAGCGGCGGCAGATCTCAACGTAATCAGCGGACGAGGCGAAAGGGTTTTTGATCCATATGCCCTCATAACCCGTGAGGAAGCGGCAAAAATACTTCTGAATGTATACAACGCGTACGCAAATGAGTCCTGCATTCCCAAGGAAACGGACCTGTCCTCAAGGTTTTCCGATGGGAATAAAGTCGCCCAGTGGGCGCGTCCCGCCGTATCGGAAATATTGAAATGGAAGGTAATGCAGGGTATTTCGGATGACCGGTTCGATCCCAAAGGCACCTACACCCGTGAGCAGTGCTTCGCAACGTTCCTGAGACTCTGGAACAACGGTCCCTGCAGCCGGCCCAGGAAAAACGTGCAGAATCTTAAGACCTATAAAGAGGCTTTGGAGAATATCAAAAATGAATATGGTTTTGAAGAGCTGTATTCCGCTGAAAATGACAAGTATCACGTTATACTTTACAGCAAGTATTATTCCGACACGGGATTTGTTATCCTTTACAAGGACGGAGGCTGGAAGGATCTTTCCGATGATCTGCCCAATCTTATTGATTATCCCGACTCTGTGCCCGGAGGATTTAAGTTTGACGAAACAAAAGGCGTTATAACCTTTAAGCATATATGGAACGAGCCTTTTTACAGCGGCTCAAATGTGTATACCATAGATTTGGAGACAGCTAAGGTAGATGTTTCCGAGACAGTAATTGATTAAGAAAAAAGATGTTTCCTGCAGGAAAGGACAGACTGACATGAAGCAGTACATAGTAGACGCATTTACAAAAGAGGTATTCGGCGGAAATCCGGCGGCTGTGTGCGTTTCCGATAAGGAGCTTCCCGAAAAGCTTATGCTTGACATAGCGAAGGAAAATAATCTTTCCGAGACGGCCTTTGCAGTGAAGACCGAAAACGGGTATAATCTGCGTTGGTTCACTCCGGAATGCGAAGTAGACCTTTGCGGACATGCGACTTTGGGGACGTCTTTCGTTATTATGAATTATTACGAGCCGGATGCGGACGAGGTATCCTTCGATACATTAAGCGGAAAGCTTACCGTTGTACGCAAGGGAGATCTATACGAGATCACGTTCCCTGCTTATGAGCTCAGAAAAGTACCTGTAACGCCTGAGATGGCGGACGCAATCGGCGCTGTGCCAAAGGAGGCGTACATGGGACGGGATCTGCTCTGTGTATTTGAGGATTCGGAAATTATCAGGAGCATAGACCCTGATTCCGCAAAAGTGAAAGCTTTGGACGGGCTTATACTCCATGTGACAGCGCCAGGCAATGACGTGGACTGTGTTTCCCGTTCTTTTGCGCCAAAGCTTGCCATAAAGGAAGACCCTGTTTGCGGGTCGGGACACTGCCACATAGTACCATATTGGGCAGAAAGGCTCGGCAAAAGTGAAATATCGGCATATCAGGCTTCCCCACGAGGCGGATATCTGTACTGCAGAATGAATGGAGAAAATGTTATAATCGCCGGAAATGCGGTGCTGTATTCCGAAGCTGACATAAAAATATAAGGAGGTATCATAACCTCCTTTTTTTGCGCTCTTCGATGGTTCTGCTCCGAGAACCCGCAAATGAATTCATCCTTTAATTCCGTATATTCCGGTCACAGTATTATCGGCTGAATATAATTTTTATGTTTTTCATTGATTCTGAATTTTC